>JAHHIL010000001.1:0-300000 GCA_019358975.1 Trichocoleus desertorum ATA4-8-CV12 | reverse complement strand
CTGAAGCGCAGGGGTTGAGGCATCTTGCTTTTTCGGTGACCGATTTAGAGCAAGCGGTAGCGCACTTAAAATCTCAAGGAGTTGCAGTGGAGGAGATTCGTCTCGATCACCTCACCGGAAAGCAATTTACTTTCTTTCAAGACCCAGATAGCTTGCCCCTAGAACTATACGAGCGCTAATTAATGTCGCCTTCACAGGTAGCATTAGCAGGAGGTTCAAGCTCGAATTTTTCGGCAATGCTCTCTAAAATCTTGGCTTCTTGGGGTGTCACCTTGCCATTTCGACAGGCGATTTTTCGGCTTTGGGTTAATAAGGGTACGGCAAAATCGGGATTGAGTTGATTGAGCAGAAGATATAAAGGCTTAGGAGTTTGCAAGTTTTCGCTGATGGTCTTGAGAGAAGAGGGATGCAAATTCAGCGTTTTTAAGGTGGGTAAAATCTCGTCCCAAGAGCGTTTGTCGGTTCCTGCCAAAATCATATGCACCAGAACTTGATCCATAATTGCTTGCTGAGCGAGCGCCACTTGCAGATACTCTTGGCTCGCTTGCTGAACTTCAGACAGCTTGGCATCTGAGAGGTCTTCGTTGAGTTTGGCTTCGTAAAAGCGGCAAGCCGCATAACCTAGGGAGTAAAGCATGGCGGCATTAGCACTCGCGCCTACCAAAGCTCCAGCGATCGGCGTATTCCGCAGTAAGCCCAACCCTAATTTGATCGCGCGACCGCTCCCTAGAGCTACCCCAAAAATTGCTAAAATTTCCCCTTTACGAGCTGGATCACGGAGATCCAAACCATAAGCTGAGGCAATTTGGTAGATCATTTCGGCCTGCAAAGCCATATTGGCTGCTAAGTCTACTGTTAATAGCGCTGTAGCAACCCCCGGAATCATGCTAGTTGCCAGACCTACCCCACCCGCGTACACCGCTTTCTGCACCATGAGGGTATGGGCAATTTGGCTAGGGGTATGGTCGGGGTGCTGGCGTTGCAAGTCCTGAACGGCAACCTCAGCTTTAACTAAATCAACTTGATTGGTAGCATCCAGCAACCAACCCCAATTGAGGCGAGTGCCAACCTTGCGTAACACTGGGTTATTGCCGACGAAAGCTGCGGCTTCTCCTGCCCCTTGGGTTGCCTGAGTCAAGAGCTGCTGAGTTTGTTTAACTGTGGCCTCCCCCAGCTCTACGGCAGCTTTACCCGCCTGTAGGGTCGTGTGGGCGATCGCACCTCCAACTCCAGTTGCTGTGTTTCGAGCCGCTTTTCCGACTTGCGTGGCTCGACTACCCACTGTATCTCCTAGATTGTGCAGATTGTGAGTCATAGCTGACCACAGCGAGGACTGCGGTTGTTCAGGAGAGCCTGCTTCCACGTCTTGCACGTCTATGGGTGATGCCTCTACTATCGCTTCGGTAGCAGGTAAAGCCTCCGGAGGCGTGGCGATCGCTTTCGGTTGAGTGGCTGGGTTCTGAGGAGTAGCATTGATGGGAGGAACAGAAGAATTGGCGGAATGATCAGTCATGATCAAGGGTGCTCCAGACAACTAAATACGCAAAACTGAGCATCGCTCTCACGACTGCTAGCTATATCGGCGACTCTCACAGATCTATTAAAGGTTGACACAGACTACCTTTTCATCTCCTTTGAGTCAGAAAAAGTACCTAGTCTAATACTACTTGCGGTGGCTGGGCCGCTTTAGCAGCTTCTAATACACGACTGTCTAACTTTTGAGCAACTTGATCCACTGAAATCACAGGCTTGTCACCATCAAGATACATAGTCCATAGAAACGCGCCGACTTGGTTTCGTCGGAAGACGACTAGTTCAATTCGGATTGGAATGCTTTGAATATTGCTCGTAAAGCCTAAACCTGCGATCGCATCCCCAATACCCTCTAAGTTCTTCAAAGCCCCCGTCTTAGAGATCTCAATGCCTACCGAACCTTGCTGGAACCCTTGGGCAAATTCCTCTAGAAAATTAGTTTGACGGAGTTCGGCATCAAAAGCGGCCTGCGCTTCTGGTGTCGCTAGCAAGGTTGTAAAGCCCATGATGTACTGAAAATGCTCGTCTTCTTGAAAAGCAAATAGGCTTTCAGGTTGATAGTCCCCGTCCGATAAGCTTTGGCTGAACTCACCCAAGTCTGGCCCGGAAAGCGGCTGAAACCCCGTCGGTAAGTCCTGCAAGAGTAGAGTTGGTTTGCTAGTCTGCGCTTGAGCGACAGCCACATCGACGGCAGCGAAGAGCGATCGCGGCTGAACTTGGGCTGGCAATGGAGTTGAAACTAAAGCTAGAAGTGCCTTGTGAGTTTGAGCTTGAGCCGTTTGCCCTAGCCATAGACTGCTCATTAAAACCCAAACCACAGAGAGAACAGACTTTTGCATGTGCGGAAAACTCCCCTGCGCTACAACAGGTGGGTGAACAATTAAAAAACAGCGATCGCGCTAAGTTGGTACTCCTCAACCGCTCCGTTGCTTCTCAAAATACTTTTCTAGGTCTAGACAGCACAGCCTTTCCTGTAAGCTACCTGTTGTTGTAGTTTCGCTTTACAATCTTTGCATCCTGTAAGTCCGAATTCAGAATCCAACAACGGTCTATCCCAGAATTTCTATGAGCATCGGATATCTCGCCCTCGTCCTGCACGCCCACCTACCCTTTGTCAGACATCCCGAAAGTGACTACGTTCTGGAAGAAGAGTGGTTATATGAAGCAATTATTGAAACTTACGTGCCCTTGTTGCGGGTATTCGAAGGCTTAAAACGGGATGGAATTGACTTCAAAATCACCATGAGTATGACGCCACCCTTGGTGTCCATGCTCCGTGACCCCCTGCTACAGGAACGTTTTGATCACCACCTAGCTCAACTAGAAGAGTTATTAGAGAAAGAGATTGATCACAACGAGCACAACGGTCATATTCGTTACCTCGCCGAATACTACTCCAAAGAATTTAAGGAAGTTCGGCAAACCTGGGAGCAATACGATCGCGATCTAGTTAAAGGATTTAAACAGTTTTTAGATAGCCATAACTTAGAAATCATTACCTGCGGCGCGACTCACGGCTACTTTCCCCTGATGAAGATGTACCCACAAGCCGTGTGGTCCCAAATCAAAGTCGCTTGTGAGCATTACGAAGAAAACTTTGGTCAACCGCCCAAAGGTATCTGGCTACCAGAATGTGCCTACTACGAAGGCGTAGAGCGGATGCTGGCTGACGCAGGGCTGCGCTACTTCCTCACCGATGGCCACGGGATTCTCTACGCTCGTCCTCGGCCCCGGTTCGGTACTTATGCCCCCATCTTTACCGAAACTGGGGTTGCTGCTTTTGGGCGTGACCACGAATCTTCGCAACAGGTGTGGTCTTCAGAAGTTGGTTATCCTGGCGCGCCAGAATACCGCGAGTTCTACAAAGACTTGGGCTGGGAAGCAGACTACGACTACATCAAGCCCTACATCATGCCCAACGGCCAGCGGAAAAACGTGGGCATTAAGTATCACAAGATCACTGGGCGGGGTCTAGGCTTAGGCGACAAAGCCCTGTACGACCCCTATTGGGCGCGGGAAAAAGCGGCAGACCACGCCAGCAACTTTATGTTCAACCGCCAGCAACAGGTTGAGCACTTACATGGCATCATGCAGCGACCTCCCATTATTGTGTCGCCCTACGATGCTGAGTTATTCGGGCATTGGTGGTACGAAGGCCCCTGGTTTATCGACTACCTGTTCCGCAAGTCTTGGTACGACCAGCAATCTTACGAAATGACTCACTTGGCCGACTACCTGCGGATGAACCCGATGCAACAAGTTTGTAAACCCTCGCAGTCGAGTTGGGGCTACAAAGGCTTCCACGAATACTGGCTGAATGAAACCAATGCCTGGATCTACCCGCACTTGCACAAGGGGGCGGAGCGGATGATCGAGTTGGGCAAACGGGAGCCTGCGGATGAACTAGAGTGGCGTGCCCTCAACCAAGCGGCCCGCGAACTGTTGCTGGCTCAATCTTCTGACTGGGCCTTCATTATGCGGACAGGAACAATGGTGCCCTATGCAGTCCGCCGCACGCGATCGCACTTGATGCGCTTTAACAAACTCTACGATGACCTCAACCAAGGCAAAGTTGATTCTGGCTGGTTAGAAAAAGTCGAGGAGATCGACAACATCTTTCCCAACATCAACTACCGCACCTATCGGCCACTTTAATCAACTCGTGTAATCAATAGTAATGACCTGAATTCATTTGTCCTGTAGGGGCGGATTTGAGCACAGCTCTCCTTGAATGATCAGAGAATGATCAGAGTTCTGTGATTAAATCTGCCCCTTTTTATATAGGTATCCATCAGGAACTTAGTAATCTCCTTCAGGGTCTGTCTGATGATGGAAAGACAAATTTGTATAATTACGTTAACTTCTACTATTGCAAATTGCTTAGAGTTGGTGCGAGGCAAGCTATGAAGTTACTACTGGGTGGACTGATTGTCAGTTTGGGGCTATGGACATTGCCAGCGCAAGCGCAAGTTTCTAATGCCCAAGTCAATGCACTCGTAGAAGCAATTCGGCAAGCAGCCCCACAAACCGGAACCTCTAAGGATGGTTTGTACAGCGATTGGCAAGTACTGCCTGGTAATATCCCTCGTTGGGCAAAGTTTTGTACGGGCCGAGAAGTGACTCCAGAACAATTTGGAGCCAATGCTAGCACGGCGCGGAGCATTGTCACTTGCATTGTCAAAGATGCCCTGCAAGATGAATACCCTGCCAGTGGCAATAACGAGGCGATCGCGGTGCAACGAGTCGCAGCCTGGTGGATGACGGGCGATCCAACTCGCTATACCAATTCTGCAACCAGCCCTTACACCAACAAAGTCCTCAGTTTCTATCAAAAACTGAAATCTCCCAACGCTGCTTCTAGACCTGCTACTTCCTCCACTGCCCCTGCCACCTCTACCACTGCTTCTAACTCCTCTACTCCTGCTAGCGCTGCTGCCCCTGCCTCGCAAAACGAATATGAACGGTACATGCAGGCTGGCTATGCCGCAACTAAGAAGGGAGACTATCCTCTCGCGCTGTTGCACTTTAAGCGAGCTGTGGATGAACGTCCGAATGATCCCTATGCTCAAAAAGCAGTTCAGAACGTGGAGAGATATCTGACTCGGAGCCGTTCTGGTTCTGCTCCTGCCAGCCAAAACTCTGCTCCACAGCCAACTCCGCAACCTGTGAAGAACGAAAATGGCTCTGCACCTAAAACCTCAGGGGTAGTCGTACCCACCCAATCAATCGCAGCCAGAAACAATACAGCTATCTCCCAAAACCAAGCTGTAGGTCTAATTACAGAATGGCTACAAGCGAAGTCACAGATTTTCGCTCCTCCTTTCGACCAGCAACCCATGAAGCAGTTCACGACAGGCGAACTGTATGCTTCCCTAGTGAGGGATGATGGCGCGATCGCTTGGCTCAAAGACAATCAAGCTTACTATCGCTTTGGGGTCCAGAAAGTAGAGTCGGTCGAGCGATTTGTGGCAGATCAAAACAAGGCGACGGTCGAGCTAAAAATTACTGAAGACCGCACCCTATACCGCGACGGCAAAGTTGATCCGACTCAGACTGACTTCAAAACCAGATTGGTGCGCTATAGCTTGGAGTCAATTAACGGAGCCTGGAAAATTGCTGACTATAAAACTGTGGATGGTTCAGTTTTAGAACGTGCAGTTGGCACCAATACCCAGAACAATTAAATATAGCCGTTCCTGAAAACTTGACACTTATGAGACATTTTCTAAAGCTAGCTGTGATCGCAGCTCTACTAGCTCACGCGCCCGCAGCCTTTGCAGAAAAGTGGGTTCAAGTCACCGTGAACTCAGTAGGCGATCGCTTTTTAGTCGATGCCAGCTCCATCGCAAAGCGAGGCGATAGCGTCTGGTATTGGGAGTACCGCGACTTCAAACAACCCAACAATGTGTTTCTTGATTCTCCTGTCAACCAACCTGTTTACGGAGCTGTGATCTACCGTTCTGTAGACTGCCAAGCGGGCACTACGCGGCTGCGACGACTCACTGCCTATGATCAGAGCCGCAAAGTGCTCCAGAAGTTTGACTATAGCGATCGCGGTAGACTTGCTAACCCTGCCCCAGGTAGTAGCGCCAAAGCAGTTCTAGATTACGTTTGCACCAATGCTCCTCAAGCGGGATAGCGCTTAGAATTTTGGGCTAAAGGGCGATCGCTCGCCTACCAGTGGGAGTTGAACTTGATTCAGCTCCCATTTTTGCGTTGGTGCCCGAATTTAGGTCGCAGCACTTGTATCCCTTTTATTAGCACCCTGAAATTGACCGCTTAAATTCTCTATATTGATGAAACTAATTAAGTTCCCTATACGTCCATAACCTAAGAATGTCAAACGTCAACTTAGGCCAGAAATCACGGGATTTTAGGTAATTTGTGATTGAAACCACCAGATTTCTACCCGTAGATAGTTTTAGGAACAAATTAGCTTCCCTAAGGTCTAATTGATTAAGATAACGGATTTGCTTCTTGTTTTTTGGAGAACGCCCTCAATATGTCTAGCTTCAACCATTGGCAGTCTGGAACCGCTGCATTTTTAGCCCTGACCACCATTGCAGGTGCATCTGCCCCAATGGTCGTAATGATGCCTGCCCAAGCTCAAACTACTAGCTTTTCCGACGTTTCCTCTAGCTACTGGGCTGCAAGCTTCATTAGTGAACTAGCCCAGCGCGATGTGATTGCTGGATTCCCCGATGGCACCTTCCGCCCCAATGACCCTGTAACGCGGGCACAATTCGCCGCCATGATCCGTAAAGCCTTCAACAGGCCCCAAGAGCGCTCTGGCACGAACTTTGTCGATGTGTCGCAGAACTACTGGGCTTACAGTGCAATTCAGGAAGCCTACACAACAGGTTTCCTATCTGGATACCCCGGTAATATCTTCCAGCCCAACCAGAATATTCCTAGAGTTCAAGTTCTAGTTTCCTTAGCAAATGGTTTGGACTACTCCGTCAGCACTGAAGTAGAAACCATTTTGCAGCAGTACTACAGTGATGCGTCTCAAGTTCCTAGCTACGCTCGCAGTAGCGTGGCAGCAGCTACAGACGAACAGATTGTGGTGAACTACCCCAACATTCGACTGCTGAACCCCAACCAAGTCGCAACCAGAGCTGAAGTCGCAGCCTTTATCTACCAAGCTTTGGTTAGCTCTGGGCAAGCCACCGCAATCACTTCTCCCTATGTAGTGGGTCAGCGTCCTCCTGTCACAACGCCGACTCAAGTCAGAATTCCTTCTGGCACCACGATTCCGGTGAAGTATGACGAAGCCGAAAGAATTTTGGTCACACCAGATGAGACTGCACCTCTCACTCTTACCGTCGCTCAAAACATCACTACTTCTCAAGGCACCATTTTGATCCCCGCTGGTAGCCAAGTGGTAGGTCAGTTGCGACCTGCTCAAGGCGGTTCTCAGTTCGTAGCCCAAGAGCTAGTGTTGACTAACGGTCAACGGATTCAGATGAGTGCTACCTCTGAAGTGATCACTACCACTGAGGACATTCGTAAGGGTGCTAGCACAGGCGCAATCCTTAAAGATACGGCTTTGGGTGCTGCGGCTGCGGCTGCGGTTGCGGCTGTCACGGGCGACCGGGCGATCGCTACTGAGGAAGTCTTAGGTGGAGCAGGGATTGGAGCCTTAATCGGACTCTTCCTAGGCCGCGATCGCGTTACCCTCGTGCGGATTGATCCCGATCAAGATCTCAACCTGACACTAGGTTCTGATCTAGTACTGCCCACAGGCTCCACCAATCAGTAGTTTCTGTCAGTGAAGTCATTAAACATAGTTAAACTGTAACCTTTCAGTTTGACTCAAGCCCTCAAGCTTGACAGCGATCGCGACTTTACAGAGTTGCGATCGTTTTTATTAGCTAAGCGAGCGGCAACCAAACCACAAAAGCGGTTCCTGGGCCTGTCGTAGGCGGCATGGGCAGCACAAAATGAACAATGTTACTCTGCTGTGCGGGACTAAATACCTGGATCTCTCCCTGCATTTGCTGCATCAAGTCACGAGCGATCGCTAAGCCTAACCCAGTACCAGGAATATCTGTCTGAGCCTGCACACCCCGGTAGTGGCGCTCAAAGAGATGAGCTAAATCCTCGGCTGGAATCCCTGGCCCTGTATCCCAAATGGCGATGCCTAGCCAGTCAGATTGCCCCTGAGGCAATGGAGCAGACCAATGGGTAATGACTTCTAAATAGACCTGTCCTGAAGCGGGGGTATATTTCAGGGCGTTATCTAGTAGATTGCTCAGCACCTCTCGCAGCGCTTTAGCATTTGCCTTCACGAGCGGTAAATCAGACGGCACCTGGGCGTAAAATGCTAAATCTCGTTCTTGGGCGATCGCGCTGGCTGAAGCAACAAGAGGGTCCAAAATACTGGCGATCGCACAGGATTCTAAGCTAAGGCTCGCACCCGCCAGAAACCCCGAAGCTGGTAGCAAGGGCAGCGGTGATACAGTCACAACATCGCCAGCATTGGTCAAAGCATCGGGTGTAGGCTCAGATCCAACGGTAGAGGAGGCGGCTAAGGAATTGACTCCTCTACCGTTGGCTGGCTCGCTAGTCGATGGCGTTGACTGGGGTGACCCAGCCGGAGGCAGCGTCAAAGGTGCTAAATCGCGCCTCCCTACATGAATGGCTTGGTCAAATTGTTGCAATAACTCCTGTAGGCGATCGCTCTCCCGGACAATACTAGTTGCCACATCTCGGTTTGGGTCTCCAGTTCCGAGTCGCCGCAGCAGCAGTTTACCAAAGGTTCGCATTGCGGTTAAGGGATTGCGGAGTTGATGGAGCAAATTATCAAACAGATTGTATTGCTGGGCTTGGAGCAACCGTCGTTGATGCTGTTCCTGCTCTAACCATTGGCCCCGTTGATCTAGTACACAGCCTAGCGCCAAGGTATGAGCCACTCGCTCAATTTGCGATCGCTCTTGCTCACTCCAAGCGCGATCGTCCCTTTCACTCACGAGCAGGCCCATCACCATACCTTCATGCATCAGAGGCAACACGACTTGGCGCTGGTGCTGCAACCCATCGCTATCCAATCGCTCTGGCTCAGTGCCAACTTCGTCCTCTGGCAAAAAGTTTGGGCTTAAGGCAAACTGAGTGGGCGCAAGGCTAGCATCTGCCGCTCGTAATCGTGGCAACCTTGCTTCTGCCGCAGGCAACAAAAAAGGCTCCTCATCCCAAGCAGCAACGCTCTCAGGATAGGCAACCACTGGAATCAGCTTGGCCTCAGTACCATCTGCCATTTCCTCTGTCAGGTAAACCACGCTAAGAGACGCTCCCAACCCCTGGGTCAAGAGTTCTACCTGAGCGCGACAAAGCGCCACAAATTCTGGGCTAGTAGGTATCAACATGCAGACAGTTGCAGATGTTCAAATCAAAACGGAGCTCTTTCTAACTCCCAGGGCTGAGATCTCCTTCTCAATCATGGCCCGCTAATTTACACCTTTATCTGCTCTTAGATGAGTTTTAAACCTAACTTTATGTATTTGACATTAAGAAGTTTGAATTTTTATTAAAATTATCCGAGCTTATCTACCGACTTAAATGGGACTAAAGGTTTGCCAGATATAAGCTTAGGGTATTCATGGAGTTTTGTATCAAGGACTTAAAAGAAGTTGAAATTTTGGACTCAAGCCGATATACTTGCGACGGTTTTGTAACTATGAATACACCTGTCAGCAGAAAGAGGAGGTACCGAGATTGGCAAGGAGACGCAAGCGTAAGAGCCGTCGTCGCCTAGAAGGGCGTAGGATTCTGGAGTTAGTGCCTCAGTTTAGCATTGAAAGTGGCGAAGAAAAACCAGTCACAGCTGCTCGAAAGTTCATTCAAGCGCAAGCTATTCTTCCGCCCGCTCTGCTACTTGTAAGGCGGAACGAGCACACCACAGACCGTTACTTTTGGGCTGAAAAGGGGCTCTTCAGTGCTCAGTATGTCGAAGAGAACCATTTCTTGTTTCCCAGTCTGAGAGTATTGATTGGTGATACAGAAGATGCACCTGTGGCTGTCACTAGCCGCTAAAGCTCGACCGATTGAGCTTGCAAATGAGTCTGTTGGGAACATTTAATACTTTGCTGACTAGGGAAATCAGGCGAACTGATCTAAACAAAAACCCCATTCAAGCGTTGTTGTTTGAATGGGGTCATTTAATCGAACCTTAAATGATCAAGTACGACTACAGCAGAAGCTGCTTCCAAACGGGGTAAGTTACTGGTAAGTTACTTACAAGCCTTGAGGTTGAGGGCCCGCTGCAATTCAGACAACTCATCTCGATGAGCTTTGACAGTAACGAGGCTCTGGGACTGAGATTTATCGGAGTGAACTGGTTCAATCTTGAGGGAAACTTGTTCGGGACGTTTCGCTTTTTGCCAATAAAAACAGCCTGCTAGGGGTGCCAGAAGCACTGCTCCTAACAAAAGTTGGGTCAGTCCCGGTAGGACCATTGACAGCACCAGAGCAAGACACAAAATGCCTGCCGCTGCCAACAGCGTTAAAAACACCGCCAAAAACCAACTAGGCCGCACCACCCCTTGAAACGTTACCTGGTTTTGAGCCGCATCTACTGCTGCAACTTTGTAGGCCCGTTGGTCAAAGTATTGCTGTAGGCGATCGAGTAACGATTCCTCTGCCAGTTCTGCAACCAATTGCACTTCTTGCGTTCTGTCTTTGACGGAGGCTCGAATGAAAAACATTAGACCCACCATCATTAGCAAGGTCATCACAAATATAGATGGCAGAATGGCAGCATTCATAAAGGGTGTGGCAGAAACGACAAACAACACTACCTATACTTTAGTTTACATAAGTATAGAAAGCTTTAATCTACTTGGGGTTGCTAGAGCTGGAATGCTCAAGAACCGATCGCTTGGGTTTGGGTTAGCGCGATCGCTTGCAACGGTTTAACGCCACCTAGTTTTTGTCACTAGCGGGGAGATTACCAGTTGCATATCCTTGCCAAAGACGAGATAATTCTTGAGCCCGCTCAGACCACTCTGGACGAATTTGATACATCCGACGTGGCCGCCCCCGTCCTTCTACTTTGCGCCAATACCCCTGGATGGCTCCCTCATCCTCCAGAAATTTTAGAGCGCTATAAAGGACTGTATCGGAAAGGCGGTAAGTGCGATATTCGTTTTCTAGAAGCTGGATCAATTCTGTCCCGTAAGAGTCCCCTCGTTGCAGCACCGACAAGACATAACAAACGGCGAGTTCTTTGTTGAGGTAAATGGGTGGGGGATCTTGGAAAAACTGGTAGATATCTTCAAATCGCATGGTTAAACCCATAATTAATCAATCCACATTAAAGCTAGGGTGTTGACGTTACCGCCGTGGACAACGGGAACAGAGAGTGAGCGACCATCAATGTAATGAGTCCTCTATGCCAACTATTTCCCGTCATGATGTAAGCCTGTGCTGCCTAAGCTCGCGGCCAGCCTTTAGAACAGTGAGTTTGGTCGTTACCTAGTCGTTACCTAAATGGCAATAGATGCATACTCAAAAAGCTCTAGAAGGTGCCGTTAACTCTCACACCGAGTTTAGAGAGCTGATGCTGAATGTTGACTCTGGTGATTGACAGACTAGATGGTCTGCCCTCGAACTACTCAAGCCAAATAATTAGAGGGCGTAATATTAATTCTAGACATTTAATTCTGACTTCGGTTGCTAGATCTCACAGGGATTTCACCTTTCATCCAACTGGGTGATCTGGGTGGATCAGAAGGGGCGGATTTAGGAGTTAGGACTCAACTTAATCAATGGCTGAGCCTGAAGCAATTAAAGTTATGCTTTGAGTTAGCTTGGATAGATGAATAGCCAGGTAATTACGCCCGTTTAAAGCACCATGTTGAAGTCAGATTCTTCCGAAATTCCTCCTGCCATTCGTCAGATTGCCACCTATTTTCGCTGGACTGGATGGATTAGTTTTTGGGCTCAGTCGGTTCTAGCCGTTGTTTCCACCATCGTCTTGATTGTGGCCAACTTTAGCCGGGAAACTGGAGGTACAGCGGGTACCAGTAGGGTCGGAACTGGCTTTGGTGTCTTTTTCGCAATTTGCGGCTTGGTGGTGTTGGGGATCAATATCTACTGGGCTTTTCGGTATGTTCGTATCGCTCGACAACTAAAAGCTCCCAATACCAGTTTGCGTCCTAGCAAGGCCGATACAATCCAGCTGTTACAGTTGGGTATCATATTTAGTTTAGTTGGCATGTTGCTGACAATCATTGGAGCTCAAGCTATTGTAGGTGGCTTGATTGCCCGTTCGATCGCCCAGCCTCAGGCTTATCCTCTTTATGGCAACAATGCCATTCCCATTATTCGGCCCCTCGACTTTTTTGTCGTACAAGCTAATACCAATACGATCGCTGGTCACTTTGCGGGATTGGTTTCGTCTTTCTGGCTCCTGAATCGAGTCAATCGCTAGGAAGTGCCAGAGTGGGTATGGGCAGTTCCTCAGCTAAGATTTGCTCAATCATGCGGTTGGCTTGCGATTCATAACTGCCGCCAAACAGATTGAAATGATTCAGGATGTGGTAGAGGTTATAGAGATTTTTTCGGCGTGGATAGCCTGCGTCGAGTGGCAAAGTTTGGTTGTAGCCTCGGTAGAACTCAGGCGAAAACCCTCCAAATAGCTCGGTCATGGCGATGTCTACTTCGCGATCGCCAAAATAAGTAGCGGGATCAAAAATTACTGGCTCTCCCGCTTGACTCACCGCAGCATTCCCTGACCACAAGTCTCCATGCACTAGGGTGGGCTGAGGTTGGTGATTGGCTAGCAGTTCAGGAATGGCGGCGAGTAGCCGATCCTGCTTGGGAAAGTGCCCCCCTCGTCTCTGAGCTAGTTTTAGCTGATAGCCAATCCGGTGCTCGACAAAAAATTCTGCCCAATCTTGAGTCCAAGGATTGATTTGGGGTGTGGAGCCAATGGTGTTATGGCGATCCCAGCCGAAACCTGCTGTAGTCATGACTTGGTGCATGGCGGCTAACTGACGACCCATTGCTTCCCAAGCTTGGCGATCGCCCCGTCCCAACTCAATCCACTCCAAGACTATATAAGCGGAGTTTTCTGCCACGCCCCAACAAATCGGTTCGGGGACGCGAATCGTTGGCTTGGCTCGCATCTGCTGCAACCCTAAAGCCTCTGCCTCAAACATGGCAACTTGAGACGGTTGATTCAGCTTCACAAAGTAGGTACAAGCTGCATGGGTGCCTTGGTTTCTAGTTGGGCTACCTTGCAGCGCATACCCTTGGTTGATACAGCCTCCACTAACCGCGCGATGACTGAGAGCTTGAAATTCATATCCTGTCATTTGAGTGATATGGGCAGCAATAGTCGTCCACATGTGGCTGATTAAAATTTTATTCAGGCAGAAGGTTTGAGGCTTACGACTCCATAGGCATCAGTTGAGAGATAGCGTTGGGCAGAGGCTTGCAAACTGGCAGCATCTAAAGCTTGAATGTGAGCGGGGTAGTGGAGGGCTGGAGCTAGATCTCCCACCATGGCTTGGTAGTAACCGTATAAACTAGCGCGATCGCTGGGTGTCTCGTTGCCAAAGATAAACCGATTCGCGACTTGAGTCCGAACACGGGCGATTTCCGCTTCTGTCACTGGCTCAGTCTGGATTTTGCGGATATGGTCTACGATCGCGGCTTCTACAACCGGGATATTTTCTGCGGGAAGCTGAGCCGAGATGTAGAAGGCTCCCTGCATTTCGTAAGTGATGTTGCTAGCAGCAATGCTGCTGACGAGTCCTTTCTCTTCTCGCAAGTCTCGGATTAAACGGGCAGTGCGGCCTTGACCAATAATTGTTGCTAAGATATCCAGCGCATAGGTTTCTTGCAAATCGGCTAATCCGGGAGCACGCCACGCCATAACCAAGCGAGCTTGCTGCAAGCTGTCATCTACAAACTCTTGCCGCACAATGGTGTCAAAGGCGGGCTCTAGGCTGTAGCTAGGCAGATCGTGGAGGGAGGACTGAGCTGCGATCGCCGGACGATTGGCCTGCACTTTTACCAATGCTGCCTCAACAATCTGAATCAATTCTTCTACAGGCAAATTACCTACCACAGCCGCAGTCATGGAATGAGGTTGGTAATGCTGAGCGTGGAAGTCCCGCATTTGCTGAAATGTGAGTTGCTCAATGACTGAGGTAGGGCCGAGCACTGGACGGCGATACGGTAGTTTCTCAAAAGCTACTTCCATCGCTTTAGCAAAGGTACGGCGACGCGGATTATCGTCTGAGCGGCGAATTTCTTCTAAAATCACCGATCGCTCTCGTTCAAAGGCTTCATCAGCGATTTCTGCATTCAGCACCACGTCCATTTGCAAAGGTGCTAGCTCTGCGAAGTCTTTGGGAGCAGTGGTGATGTAGTAGTGGGTGTAGTCTTGGCTGGTAGCAGCATTTGTGACTGCGCCCCGCTCCTCAATCAAGCGCTCAAATTCTCCACTCGCCAGTTGTGCGGTTCCTTTGAAAACCATGTGCTCCAGAAAGTGGGCCATCCCATTAATGGCATCGGTTTCAACTGCGGAACCTACATTCAACCAAAGGTTAAGGTTGACCGCTTCGATCGGGAGCTGCTCTGCAACGATCGTCAGGCCATTCGCTAAGCGACGAACCGTAGGCGCGTTCAGTCGGGGAGCATGGGGCGATTTGATCAGGGTTGGGGTCATGGATCTTCCGAACAGGCTGAGTTCTTAATCTATCTTAGTAAGCGTAGGAGTACTGTTAGCTAAATGATTACAAGTCCACAACAATTCGTGAAATTGCTCGTGGCACTGAAGCGATCGCCAAGCGGCACCCATCCAACGCTCAAGAAACTGAGTAAATAACGATATTGCATCGGCCAAGCAGCAGCCAAAACCACGACGGTGAAAAGATGCGATGGCTGTCTGAGCGATCGGTGTGAGTCTAGCAAACCCTGAGTTTAATTGGGGCACCGATTTCTACCGTCACTATAGTCTGAGAGACCCCTGAGAACTGAACTGTTTCTTCAAGATTCCATGTAGGAATGATTTGTATTTGTTGAAGCTAGCTTGCCTGAATGGCTCTAATGCAGTAGCAGCAAGGCTAGGACTAGTTTTGGCAAAAATTAAGCAGGCTCGTCAACCACAACCTTGTGATTAGGAACAAGCAGCCACCGCCTATAATTTATTAAGAAATATGAAGAAGTTAAGAATTTAGCGTTTATGGGCAGCAAGGGCGATCGCGTCGTCGTGGTAGGAGCAGGGATTGGGGGCCTGACCGCAGCCGCCTTACTGGCTCATCGCGGTTATCAGGTTCTCGTTTTAGATCAAGCTTTAGTGCCGGGGGGTTGTGCTTCTAGCTTTAAGCGACGCGGCTTTACTTTTGATGTGGGAGCCACTCAAGTCGCGGGGTTAGAACCGGGTGGCATTCACCATCGGATTTTTAGGGAGTTGGAGATTGAGCTACCAGAGGCGACTCCCTGCGACCCTGCCTGTGCGGTCTATCTTCCAGGTGAAAGCGTCCCCATCAATGTCTGGTGCGATCGCGCTCAGTGGCAAGCCGAGCGCCAACGACAATTCCCTAATAGTGAGCCATTTTGGCAGCTTCTAGCAGATTTATTTCGCCATAGCTGGTCGTTTCAAGGTCGCGATCCCATTCTGCCGCCGCGCAATATTTGGGATTTTTGGCAGCTTACCAAAGCGGTGCGTCCCGATACCCTCTTGACTCTGCCCCACACCTTTTCGACCGTGGGGGATGCGTTGCGTGGCTATCGCCTCGCCGATAACCTGCGATTACGAACTTTCCTAGACTTGCAACTGAAGTTGTACTCCCAAGTAGACGCGGAGAACACAGCTCTGCTATACGCTGCTACTGCTTTAGGCGTTTCTCAAGCCCCCCACGGGTTGTTTCACTTACAAGGCAGTATGCAAGTGCTGAGCGATCGCCTCGTGCAAGCCCTAGAGCGTGACGGGGGTCGTTTGCTGATGCGCCACAGCGTCGAGCAGATTCACGTAGAAGCAGGTGTGGTGCAGGCGGTCACGATTCGCAACCAGAAAACAGATGAGACCTGGACAGAACCCGCTGATCAGGTGGTGGCAAATGTGACCGTACAAAACTTAGTGCCCTTGCTAGGCACAGCCATGCCCTCTGGTTATCAGCAACGAGTTGATAAGTTACCTCAAGCTTCTGGAGCTTTTGTGATTTATCTCGGTGTGGATCAAAGTGCTATCCCGAAGGGGTGTCCGCCCCATCTCCAGTTTCTCTACGATTACGATGGGCCGATTGGGGAAAATAACTCGTTGTTTGTCTCAGTCAGTCATCCGGGTGATGGCCGCGCTCCTGACGGTCAGGCGACGATTGTAGCTTCTTCCTTTACCAATCCGACGCTGTGGTGGCAGGGTTCGGGCTATGGCCCTGACTATGAAAGTTTGAAGCAACAGTATACTGAAACGGCGATCGCTCGGCTGGGGCAATTCTTCCATCTCACCCCAGAAACCATCCTGCACCAGGAAGCAGCGACACCCCGGACTTTTGCCCACTACACTGGGCGGGAACAAGGCATTGTGGGCGGGATTGGGCAACGAGTCAGCACCTTCGGCCCCTTTGGGTTCGCCAACCGCACGCCCATACAGAAGCTCTGGCTGGTGGGCGACTCGACTCATCCAGGTGAAGGCACTGCGGGAGTTAGTTACTCAGCCCTGACAGTTGTTCGGCAAATTGAGGCACACTCAAAGGAGGGCAGGCCATAGGCTTGTCATGATTTCTCCGGCGATCGCAAATTCTTATGGGGACAACTTGGGCAGCGCTGCATCGTGAGGCAGTTTCCCTCCAAGCACAGGGACGCTTTCAGGAAGCAGAGCAGCAATATCAAGCTATTTTGCAAGCACAGACTCAGGCAGACTCAGTTTGGCAGGACTTAGGCTGGCTCTATTACCAAATGGGGCAATACCAATCAGCCGCCCAAGCACTGCTGAAAGCTCTAGAACTCAATCGGCTGCAAGCCAACTATCACTACAAGTTGGGGTTAGTTTGGGAAAAGCTAGGCGATCGCACCCAGGCCATGCAAGCCTACCGCAACGCGATTCAATTGGATGAACAACTGAGTGACGCCTACAGCGAGCTAGGGCGGTTATTGGTGGCATCCGGCAAGCTGGATGAAGCTGAGCGAGTGTATCAGCAGGCGATCGCCGTTCATCCCCAGCAAGCTCAGAGCTACTTTCAGCTAGGTCAAGTTTTAGGCGCTAAAGCCCAGCTACCAGAAGCGATTAAAGCCTATGAGGTCGCTCACCAACTCAATCCTACTAATCCCCAGATTTTGCAGGAATTGGGCCAAGCTCTGGAGCTGCAAGCCAACTGCTACCAAGCACGAGCTGCTTTTTACTTGGGGGCCAGTTTCTACTGTCAAGAAAAATATGCAGCCGCCGCAGAGCAGTACCAAGAATTTATCAACATCCCCAATCCAGAAGCGGCAGCGGCAACGATGCAGCGGGCTTATAAGTACTTGGGAGAGTGCTTTCAAAAACTAGAGCAGCCTACTGAGGCGATCGCTCTCTATGAGCAAGGCATTCAACGCTACCCGGAAGCCCAGGCGTTTTACTACGAGCTGCTGGCCCTACTGCAAAATTCTGGGCAAGTTGAGCAGGCGATCGTGGTTGCGACTCAAGGCTTAAAGCAACTTCCAGACGATCTACATTTGTTGAGGGCTCAGCAATTGATGCTGCCGATTCTCTATCAGAATGCAGCTGAAATCGAGTATTGGAGAAATCACTTTATTTCGGGGTTAAATCGTTTAAAGACAAGGTTGGATTTAGAAACACCTCAAGGTAAGCAAGCAGCGTTATTAGGAATTGGTTACCAAACTAATTTCTATTTGCAATATCAAGGTCAGAATGATTTGGCGTTGCAGGTTCAGTATGGGCAACTAATGAATCAAATCATGGCTACCAATTATCCTGCCTGGGCCAGGTCAATTCAGATACAACCTCGTCTTCCCGAACCTAACCAGCAGCGAAAAATTCGAGTGGGTTATATTTCAAGCCTGCTATGGCAGCATACAGTTGGAAAACTCTTTATCGGTTGGATTCGCCACCACGACCCAGAAAAATTCGAGCTGTATTGCTATCACCTAGGTCAGCCAGTTGACCAAGCGACAGAACAAATTCGTCAACATAGTTATCAGTTTCATCACTTACCCCTACAAGAAGTTTTAGAGGTAGACTTTAAAGCCGTTGGAGCGACAATTCGAGCTAATCAACTCGATGTTTTAGTGTTTCTAGATATTGGCATGCATCCTTTTGTAACCTCACTCGCTGGATCGCGCCTGGCTCCCATTCAATGCGTCACTTGGGGACATCCCATTACATCCGGTTCCCCCACCATCGATTATTTCCTCTCTAGTGATTTGATGGAACCAGAAGGAGCAGAAGCCCAATATTCAGAAAAGTTAGTTCGTCTACCCAATATTGGTATTAGTTATAGCAAACCAGAACTGCCACCCTTATCCAAATCACGGGCAGATTTCCAGATTCGGCCAGATGCGATCGCCTATTTATGTTGCCAATCATTATTCAAATATCTACCTCAATATGACTATATTTTTCCAGTAATTGCTCAGCAAGTACCAGAAGCCCAATTTATTTTTATTTCTAGTTTCAATCCTGCATTAACTCAGCAATTTGAAAAACGCTTAGAAACTGCCTTTGCTCAATATCAACTTAATTACCGATCGCATTGCCTTATTTTGCCAAAGCAGAGCCAGACAGACTATTGGCAAATCAATCTGCTCTCCGATATTTTTCTAGATACTTTTGCCTGGTCAGGAGGCAATACCACGTTAGAAGCGATCGCTTGCAACTTACCCATCGTGACTTGTCCAGGTGAGTTTATGCGAGGACGACATTCTTACGCAATTTTACAGATGTTGGGTGTAACTGCAACAATTGCTAAAGACGAAGCAACATATATTGAAATTGCCGTTAAATTAGGCTTGGATTACGATTGGCGAAACAGGATCATTCAGGAAATGCGCGATCGCCAACCATTTCTTTATGATGATTTAGCTTGTGTTAAAGCTTTAGAGAATTTCTATCAGCGAGTCATTGAGCATCACTAAAGCAGTGAGTCGTCGTCACTATAACTACTTCTGATTCAGGAATAGCTGGGGTACGAAAACAGCATGGGAACTTGGCAAAATTTATATCAAGAAGCAAGAACTCTGCAAAAGCAGAACTCCTTTATAGAAGCAGAAAAAAAATATCAGCAAGCTTTACAACTGGACCCCAAGCAAGCAGAAATTTGGAGTGATTTAGGGCATCTTTATTACCAAATTGGTCGCCCTCAAGATGCTTTATCAATGCTCTTGCAAGCAATAGAAGTAAGCCGCTTTGTCCCTCTCTATCACTACCGTTTGGGACTTGTGTTTGAGCAGCTCCAGCAAACCGAGCCAGCGATTCAAGCTTATCAAAATACAATCAAACTAGATGCCAAATGGCTAGAAGCCTACTTAGCATTAGGGCGTATCTTTTTAGCACAAGCTCAGTATGATTCTGCAATTCATAACTATCTGACCGCTCATGACCTCAATTCTCGTGATGCCAAAATCCTGGTTGAGTTAGGGCAAGCCTATGCATCAAAAGCCCATGACTCGGAGCTAAAATCTGCCTTCTACTTAGGCTTTAGTTATTACCGCCAAGGAAATTACCTAGCAGCTAGTGAACAGTATCAGAAGTTTTTAGAGTCCCCTGCGCCTGGAATTGCATCGGAAGCAATTCAGCGGGTTTATCGTTACCTGGGTGACTCGCTGCAACGCCTGAATCAACCTGAACGTACCGCCGAAATCTACGAGGCTGCGGCCCAACGTTATCCCCAAAGTGCTGACTTTCACATTAATTTGATTGCGGCCTTACGGAGTAGCGGTAACACCTCAGCTGCGATCGCCGCCGCCAATACAGCTGCCCAATTTTTTCCGGATATGGTACTGTTTGAGCGCGATCGCCACCTAATTTTGCCTATTCTTTATGAGTCAACCGCAGAAATCCAAGTTTATCGCCAGCAATTCACCCAGGGTTTAGCCCAACTGATTCAACAAATTCAGTCAAGTCCTGATATTAATAGCGAAGAAGTTTGCACCAGCCTCTTAAAAGGGCTAGGGGCACAAACCAATTTCTACTTACATTATCAAGGCCAAAATGATGTTGAATTACAAATTCAATTCTCTCAACTATTACATGAATTGATGTCTGCCCAGTATCCTCAATGGACAAAACCTTTAACAGCTACGTCATTAGATAACAACAGAAAAGTTCGTGTTGGGTATATTTCCACTTGTATGTGGAAGCAGACAGTTGGAGTGCTATTTTCTGGCTGGTTACGATATTGCGATCGCCAAAAGTTTGAGGTTTATTGCTACCACTTGCATCCTCACACCGATGATTACACGGCTGAATTTCGCAACCATTGTGATGTATTTCACCACCTACCTGTCAAAGAAGTTATTGAACTGGATTACATCCGAGCGGTAGGTGAGCAGATCAGAACCGATCAGCTTGATATTTTGGTGTTTCTGGATGTGGGTATGCATCCTTACATGAGCTTGTTTTCTAGTCTTCGCCTTGCTCCCGTTCAGTGTGTCACATGGGGGCATCCAGTGACTACAGGTTCTCCCACCATTGACTATTTCTTATCGAGTGAACTGATGGAGCCTGAAGATGCAGACGAACACTATTCAGAAAAGCTTATATGCCTACCTAATATTAGTATTGCCTATAGTCCGCCTGACTTAAGTGAAGCCACAAAAACTCGCGCTGATTTTAGGTTGAGAGAAGATGCAGTTTCATATTTATCCTGCCAAACTCTATTTAAATATCTGCCTCAGTATGACTATATTTTTGCAGCGATCGCTCAACAAGTACCACAAGCCCAGTTTGCGTTTATTGCCCACAAAAACGCCGCGATTACTAATAAATTCTCTCAGCGTTTAGAGCAGGCTTTTGCTCAGTACGGGCTTAAGAGTGCTGACTATTGTATGATTTTGCCTCGCCAAGGTCACAATGGCTATTTGAGTTTAAACCGCATTGCTGATGTATTTTTAGATACTTTTAATTGGTCGGGCGGAAACACGGCGCTAGAGGCGATTGCTTGTCATTTACCTATCGTGACTTGCCCTGGAAAAATGATGCGGAGCCGTCATTCTTTTGGCATCTTAAAGCAGTTAGGTATAACCGAGACCATTGCGTATACAGAAGTTGAATATATCAAAATTGCTGTGCAGCTTGGTTTGGATGCAGATTGGCGACAAACCCTTCGAGCCAAGATTCAGGCAGGACACTCCTGTGTGTATAAAGATCAAAGCTCCGTAAGAGCGTTGGAACAGTTTTATCGGCAAGTGATTGAGCAAAATTCCAAGACTAAATTTACTGTATGACTAACGAATTTACAAACTCCCAATTAAACTACCTCATCCCCCCTGAAATTAAGGATGATGAGTTCTATTACGCGATTAAAAATCTAGTCCAAGAACCTACGATTAAAACTGTTTTAGAAATTGGTTCTTCTGCTGGAGGAGGAAGCACAGAAGCGTTTGTCACAGGTTTAAGGCTTAATCCCAACCAGCCATTGCTTTTCTGTATGGAGATTTCCCAAACTCGTTTTGCGGCACTCCAACAACGATATGCCCAAGATAGCTTTGTTCAGTGCTATAACGTTTCCTCGGTCAGTTTAGAAGGTTTTCCTTCCGAAGCAGAAGTAATTGAATTCTACCAAACGCAACCCACAGGACTTAATCGCTATCCTTTAGATCAAATTTTATTGTGGTTACGCCAAGACATCGATTATGTAAAAAACTCTGGGGTTCCTGATGCTGGCATTGATCGAATTAAACAGGAACATCAGATTCAATATTTTGATTTAGTCTTGATTGATGGTTCAGAATTCACAGGCGAAGCTGAACTAAAAGAGGTTTATGGCGCTAAATTTATTCTTCTAGACGATAGTAACACGCTAAAAAATTACAAAAACTATCAGAAGCTACTTAAAGATACTAACTACGAGTTAATTCAAGAAAACCAACAAGTTCGCAATGGCTATGCTATTTTTCGCCGAGTCAAAGAACCCAAATCCACCCCTAATACACCACAGCAATTCACATTAGGAGATACTGATCCACAAGTCTCCTTGCGAGGGCCAATCTTTTTCTTTTGTGGTCTTTCCAGCGATCCTCATAAAGTAGCTTATCTTCATGCTTTTGTTTGCTTAGCTGAGGGCTTAAAAGCATTAAATATTCCTTTTTACTCTAATATCAACTATTGGCAAACTGCTCCAGGCTCAGATTATCTATTTCGCCACGATCCATCCGTTCGCCTGAGTGATTGTTCCATCGTCATTCTCGATCACCATTGGTTTCGTTTCCACCATCCCCTCCCCGACAACTTATTTCACCCAGAACGGTCTTATTTGACGGTTTACATGGACTTCGAGGATGGTGCAGAAACCCCCGCTTATGATCCGCCTTTCCGACAATTTGATCTAATTTTTCGGCCACACTACAACCGCAAAGCTGATTATCCTAGCAACTTTGTACCTTGGGCTTTTGGGCTGTCTAACCGGATTTTGCGAGCGACTCAAGCAGCCACAGATTCTATCGATCGCGATCGCCACCTGTTGCTGAATTTTCGACATGCTCATCCGCTCAGAGACACGATTGAACAGCAATTTCTGCCTCAAGTTCAGTCAATTTTGCCCGTTGATACCACGGTTGAAAGTTTCAACGATATCCCGTCAACACCCGAAGACCTGTTGCAATGGCAGCAAACAGGCCGACGCCATTACCCTCGCTACTACCAACGCCTACTCAAGGCGATCGCTTGTGCCTGCTTTGGCGGTCGCCTTGAGTCACACCCTGTCACAGGAGAACCGATCGGGCATTGGTGGGACAGTTGGCGGTTCTGGGAATCGCTAGCTGCGGGTTGTGCCACTTTTCATCTAGATTTCGACAAGTACGGCATTACCCTGCCCGTCATGCCAGAAAACGGGCGTCATTACGTGGGGATTGACTTAGATAACATGGATGCCACGCTGGTTCGGCTGCAACAAGACCCCGATCTCTTGGCTGAGATTGGTGCAGCAGGCCGAGAATGGGCCTTAGCCAACTACAGCCCCATCCCAACCGCAGAGCGCTTCTTGCAGACAGTGCTCACCAGTCCTGCCGCTCATCAGCGCCAAATAGCGGCTCGTAAAGCTGCGATCGCCGCTCAACCATCTGCCCAGCCAGCCGATCCGCTGCCTGTGGAGTTTTTCACGATTGTTCTCAATGGTGAGCCTTTCATTCGCTATCACATCGAAGTTTTTAAACAGCTTCCATTCCAGTGGCATTGGCACATTGTGGAAGGAGTCGCAGATCTCAAGCACGATACCGCTTGGAGCTTGCCCTCCGGTGGCAAGATTACAGACCAGTTGCATCGCCAGGGCCGCAGTTGCGATGGCACCTCTGAATACTTGGACAAACTAGCTCAGCAATATCCAGATAACATCACAATTTACCGCAAGCCCAACGGTGTCTTCTGGGATGGCAAGCGTGAAATGGTGAGTGCGCCTTTGTCCAATATCCAGAATGAATGCTTGCTTTGGCAGATTGACGCGGATGAACTGTGGACAGTGGAGCAACTACGCAAAACGCGGCAGTTGTTTATCGAGCATCCAGAGAAAACCGCAGCATTTTATTGGTGCTGGTACTTCGTCGGCCCCAACTTAGTAGTGACGAGCCGCAATTGCTACAGCCAAAACCCTCGTCAAGAGTGGCTACGGACTTGGCGCTATCAACCAGGAGCCATTTGGTTATCTCATGAGCCACCTCGTCTGGCTCAACCCGCCGCCAACGGCCAATGGCAGGAAGTCGCTCGGATTAATCCTTTTCGACACCAGGAAACGGAGCAGCAAGGCTTAGTCTTCCAGCACTTTGCCTATGTCACGCCAGAACAGTTGCGATTTAAAGAGCAGTATTACGGCTACACCCAGGCCGAAGCGCAATGGCGTAAGTTACAGCAACAAAGCCAGTTTCCAGTTTATCTGCGCGACTATTTTGCTTGGGTGCAAGACAATACCACGGTGGATCGGCTGGAAAGGCTGGGGATATCGGCGATCGCTCAACTCACTCCCTCCAACACTTGGCAATTTGTCCAGCCCCAGGTAGCAGCAACTATACCTCCAAAAATTACCAAACAACCGCTGATCATAATTGATGGGGTCTTTTTCCAACTGATCAACACGGGCATTGCCAGAGTTTGGAGCACGTTGCTCGCAGAATGGTCGCGGAGTAATTTTGCCCCTTACCTGTTGGTGCTCGATCGCGCTGGAACTGCTCCCAAAGTTGAGGGCATTCGCTATCGCACGATTCCGCCCTATAACTACCGCAACACCTCGCTAGACCGAGCCATGCTGCAACAGATTTGTGATGCAGAGCAGGCAAGTTTATTCGTTTCTACCTATTACACGGCTCCAATTTCTACGCCTTCGGTGTTCATGGCCTATGACATGATTCCAGAGCGCATTGGCTGGAATGTAGACCAATTTATGTGGCGGGAAAAACACTATGCCATTCAACAGGCTTTCCGCTACTTAGCGATTTCACAAAATACGGCCCGCGATTTGGTCAGATTTTTCCCTTACGTCGATCCAAAAGCGATCACCGTTGCCCCTTGTGGCGTGCAACCCCACTTCACACCAGCCACTGAGGCAGAAATCGCTGCATTTAGACAGAAGCATCAGATTACTCAGCCGTATTTCTTGACTGTAGGCACTAGAAATGGCTACAAGAACACGATTTTGTTCTACAAAGCCTTTGCCAAACTCGCCAACGCCACCCACTTCAGTCTTGTCTGTACCGGAGGAAACCCGACTCTAGAGCCTGAACTCAGTGATTGCTTACCGATTGGTACAAGAGTGCATCTACTGAAACTGGACGATGCCGAATTACGCATGGCCTACGCAGGCGCGATCGCTCTGGTTTACCCCTCGCAGTACGAAGGCTTTGGCCTACCGATTGTCGAGGCAATGGCCTCTGGTTGCCCAGTCATTACCTGCCCTAACGGCTCCATTCCAGAAGTGGCGGGTCAAGCGGCTATTTATGTTAACCACACAGACGTAGAGGGGCTGGCAGCGGCTCTGCAAAAGGTTCAGCAACCGCAGGTTCGTCACACTTTAGTTCAGGCAGGACTCGCCCAAGCCAAGCAGTTTTCTTGGCTCCAGATGGCCAAAACTGTGTGTGAAGCGCTGATGGCAGCGGTGCAAGCGGCTCCTACGCCTGAGCCTTACACGCCCCCTCTCGCGATCGCCTCGGTAGATGAGCGACAGGTTATCTTTCGAGAAAATGCTTTGAGCCGGGAGGTGGCTCAGCCGGAACCCACGCTAGTTTCAGATCCCGTTCTCCCAGCCGAAACCTCTGAACATTACCAGCAAGTGGGCAGAAGCTTGTTAGCCGAGCACCAACTCGAAGATGCGATTCAAGCTTTTGACAAAGCCCATCAGTTGAGCCCGCGTGATCCAGCAGCTTTGCATGATCTAGGCACCGCTTACAAAGCCAAGGCAGATGAATCTCGCATGCGGGCTGACTTTTACCTAGGGTTTGCTTTATACCGTCAAGGCAAGTATCAAGCTGCGATCGAGCGGTACCAGAAGTTCTTGGCAAGCGAGAAAGTAGGGGTCGCCCCAGAATTGATTCAGCGAGTTTACAAGTGCTTGGGTGACTGCTTCCAGCGCTTAGGCCAGTACGACGCAGCAATTGAGGTTTATCAGCAAGCGGTGCAAGCTTACCCGATCGCCAAGCTTTATTTTGACCTCATTTCTGCGCTGCGAGACAACGGCCAAACGGAAGCCGCGATCGCCACGGCCACCCAAGGCTTGAGCTTAATCCCCGACGATTTTTCTCTCAAGTTGGCCCAGCAGATGACTCTGCCAATTTTGTATGAGAGTGTGACTGAAATTGCCGAGTCGCGGCAACGCTTCACCCAAGCTTTAGCCCGGATTAGCGCGGAACTGGATTTATCTACAGCAGAAGCCAGCCAAAACGCTCTCAATGGAGTTAGCCGTTACGCTAACTTCTATCTGGCTTACCAAGGTGAAAATGATCGCCCGCTGCAACAAGAGTATGGGCTGCTGGTGCATCAGATTATGGCCACCAACTACCCACAGTGGGTGCAAGATCGACCCATGCCACCTTTAAGCCCTAGTGGCAAAATTCGCATTGGCTATCTCTCCGACTGCCTCCGACAGCACACGGTAGGCAAATTGTTTTTGGGTTGGTTGCGCCATTGCGATCGCCAAAAATTTGAAATTTATTGCTATTCTCTGAATCGAGAACAGGATGCGATCGCCCAGGAAGTTCAACACTACAGCGATGCGTTTCATCAGATTTCTGGGGATCTAGAGGGCATGTGTCAGCAGATTTTGAACGATGAGTTGCATGTGCTGACGTTTCTCGATATTGGCATGCATCCCAAAGCTAGCCAGATTGCCAGTTTACGCTTGGCTCCAGTGCAGTGTATGACTTGGGGCCATCCGGTGACATCGGGCTTACCCACGGTTGACTATTTTCTCTCTAGCGACCTGATGGAGCCTGAAAACGGTGAGGAACACTACTCGGAGCAATTGGTGCGGCTACCTCAGCTCGGCATTGCTTACGCGAAACCTACGATTCCAGAACTGACCAAAACCAGAGCTGATTTGGGATTGCGGGAAGACGCGGTGGTGTATTTATCTTGCCAGTCGCTGTTCAAGTACTTACCGCAGTATGATTTTGTGTTTGCTGCGATCGCGCAACAAGTTCCCCAGGCCCAGTTTGCCTTTCTGGCTCACTTTAGCGCGGCTGTCACCGAAAAGTTTCGCCAGCGCTTACAACGAGCTTTCGCAGCGGTGGGCTTAAATAGCGAAGACTATTGCATCATTTTGCCTCGACAGAACCAAGTGGGTTATTTGCAACTCAATCTACTGTCCGATATCTTTTTGGATACCTTTGCCTGGTCCGGCGGCAACACCACGCTAGAGGCGATCGCTTGCCATCTACCCGTTGTCACGTGCCCTAGTGAATTTATGCGAGGACGACATGCGGCGGGAATTCTACAAGCTTTGGATATCCCTGAGGCGATCGCGGCTAGCCCAGAAGACTATGTGGCGATCGCAGTTAAGTTAGGGCTGGATTCTGCGTGGCGGCAGGAGATGGGAGCGCGCGTTACCCAAGGCCATGCTCGGCTTTTTGATCATCCAAACTGTGTTAGAGCGCTAGAAGCGTTTTATCAGCAGGTGGTGCAAGAAACATTGCCAGAGACGGCGTCAGGCGATCGCAAATCATCCTAAACAAATCTACGTACCAATCCCTAACGACCCAGCTCTGGAGGGCGAATTTGCGGGGGACTGGGTTCTAGGAGGACTCTGGGAGGTTCAGGGGGCTGTAGCGCCTTCCGCCACTCGCCAATTTGGAGTTGGGCTGGGGCATAGGCTTCTGTCTGGGGAGGAACCTTTTGGGCGATCGCGATCGCGCTGGGCAAGTTGTAATTCGCTTGATTTTGCGCCAAGACTAAAATGGATTGGCTCCACTGATTGATCGCAGCTTCAGCATCAACTCGCAAGGAACTAGAGGCAGGAATTTGATCCGCTTTTTGAATGGCTGCGGCTAGGGCATCTGGGGTCGCGGCAGTCGCTAAGCTTTGGGCTTCCTGCCAATTTTGCTCTGCCTGAATTTGACCACGCCAAGAGCGAATTTCATCTTGGGCTTCATCATAGAGAGAACGATTAGAAGTAATTTGTTCAGCAGTAGCGATCGCGCTAGGCAAATCTCCAGCACTTGCAAAAGCGCGGGCTTGGTCTAGATAGGGTTGGTCTTGCTGCCGTTGTATTTCTCGCGTCCACTGACCAATCTTGTCTTGGGCTTCTCTGTAAAGGGCACGGCCTGGACCCACTTGGCTTGCCTCATTGATCGCGGATTGCAGAGAAGTGGCATCTCCAGCGAGCGCATATTCATCGGCTCGATCTAAGTAAGGCCGATCTTCTGTGGTTTCGACTTGGCTGCGCCAACGTCCAATTTCTTTCTGCGCTTCATCCCAGCGAGGATTGGAACGATTAACCAAGCTAGCCTCAGCGATCGCCGCGCCTAAGGCATTGGGAGTCCCCCCTTGCGCTAATTGACGGGCTCGATCTAGATGAGCCACACCCTCAATTTCTCGTTGCCAGCGGGTAATTAACTGCTGGGCTCTGGCGTACATGGGGCGCTTGGAATCAAGTTTTTGGGCTTGAGCGATCGCTGCTTCTAGATCTGCGACTGTGCCTTGCCACGCCTGAGCTTGAGCATCAGCTAGATCAATAAAGTCCTGGGCTTCTGCTTCTAAGTTGGCACTTGTAGGGATCTTGCGGGCAATGGCGATCGCTTCTGTGGCGTTGCGTTGCTCTAGGGTGGCTTGCGCGAGGTTCAACATTTTGCGACCAAACTTGCCAATCGCCGTTTGCGCCTCTTTATAGATGTAGCTGTTAGGGCCAATGGACTCGGCCAGCTTAATCGCTTTAAGCAAATTGTCGAGACCGCCAATATCTGCTAGTTCTTCGGCTTTGGCTAACTTGTTGCCTTCATCCCTAGCGACCCGAATCCGTTCATTCAGTTCTTGATATTTTGTGGTTTCCCAATAGGTATTACCCACATAAAGCAGGCGCACCGCCTCAGTAAACGCTTGGTGCCACTTGCGCTCTCGCAGGGCTAATTCCGATTTTTGATAAATTGCCTCTGCTTTCTGCCAGATCGATTGCCAGCGGTCGATGCGTTCATTCACCAGAGCATGAGCGGCTGTATTTTCTGGAATCTTGCGGGCCGTCGCGATCGCCTCGTCAAGCTTGCCTGCGTTGAAGGAATTTTCAGCCAAGTTCAAAATATCTGATGACCACTGCTGAATCGAGCGATCAATATCGGAGCGCAGCGGGTGATCAGCAGGCAAACTATTCACTAGGGCGATCGCTTCTAGCAAGTTCTTCAGGGTTTGCTTGTTGGCCGCAACTTGGGCGCAGTAGAGCCGCATGGAAGCAGAAGCCATCGGCCAGAAAATCGAAGGGCAATTGGGTAGCGCCGGCGATCGTACCAATAGCGCCACAGAGAAAACTGCCGCTCCTCCCGTAAAGAGCAGGGTAGTCAGGCCCCAAAACCGTAAACTGGTGGGCAGTTGTAATCCTTTGCGATCGCGAGCAATGGGGGGCTTAGCCAGCGGTGGAGTAGCAGGCCCCGATACCGCATAGGCAGGTTCCTCCGTCTGGCCCAGTGACGAAACGACAGGCCGAACTGATGGAGGCACAGCTCTGACCACAGGACG
Source organism: Trichocoleus desertorum ATA4-8-CV12 (assembly GCA_019358975.1). Lineage (NCBI taxonomy): Bacteria > Bacillati > Cyanobacteriota > Cyanophyceae > Leptolyngbyales > Trichocoleusaceae > Trichocoleus > Trichocoleus desertorum. Next base: position 270,659 of record JAHHIL010000001.1, on the reverse strand, counting down.
TGGCATCGGATTGGATGAGGGACGAGGAGCAGGAGGGCGATCTGGCAAGTTGCTTGAATTCTTCCTGCGGGGAGGCCGATCGGCTGGCCTACGGTCTGGAGTTCCACGATCTCTGGTCATAGCCCACCTAACAACTCCCACCTAACAACTCGTAGCGCAACGGCTCTGGCTACCCCAAAGCAAATGCAGTAGTTGCCATCCTACCCTCCTCAAGCCCTAAAAAGTCAAATTTTTAGTTTTAGATGACACTAACGCCTAAAGGACATGCTGCCTAATAACCCTACGTCTAAAGTAATTCAAACCTCCCCATCCATCACCAGGATGCTGCTAAGATTCTGCTCGCAATTCTAAAATTAGCTGGGCTAGCTGGTCGCTGCTAGCTTGATAGACCTCATTGCAGAAGTGACAAGTCGCCTCAGCGCCATTGTCCTTTTCGATCATGTCTTGCAGTTCCGTTTCTCCCAGAATCTTGAGAGCGCCTAGCATGCGATCGAAGGAGCAACCACAATGAAACCGCACCAACTGAGTTTCTGGAAAGATTTCTAATCCCATATCACCCAGCAGTTGCTCAAACATTTCTGGCAGCGATTTGCCTGCTTGCAACAGGGGGGTAAACCCAGCAAGTTGACCAATGCGAGACTCTAGAGTTGCCACTAGTTCTTCGTCGCGAGCCGCCTTAGGCAGGACTTGGATCAGTAATCCACCTGCCGCAGTCACGCCTTCTGCACCGACAAACACACCCACAACCAACGCTGAGGGGGTTTGCTCCGAAGTGACTAAATAATTGGCAATATCCTCTCCAACCTCACCCGAAACAATTTCTACAGTGCTGGAGTAGGGATAGCCGTAACCCACATCCCGCACCACATACACGTAGCCTTCGTGACCTACAGCCCCGCCCACATCCAATTTGCCTTTGGCATTAGGAGGCAGCTCAATCTCTGGATTATCGACATACCCCCGCACGGTACCGTCTAAGCCCGCATCGACTAAAATGCCGCCTAGGGGCCCATTTCCCCGAATGCGGATGTTGATTCGCGATCCAGGCCGTTTCATACTTGATGCCAACAGCAAACCGGATGACATGGTACGCCCTAGAGCCGCTGTCGCCACATAAGAGAGCTGATGCCGCTGTCTAGCTTCCTCGGTAAGACGAGTGGTGATGACCCCTACCGCCCGAATGCCTCCATCAGCCGCAGTTGCCCGCATTAACTGATCCGCCATGAAAAAACCTTACATTTCTTAATTCACTGTTTCTATTCTAAGTTGTGGGTTGATGGGCTTGAGAGCGATCGCGCTGATTCTGGCACGGGTTACACAAGGCGATCGCGTTTCTCGTGGCTCGGTCAAGAGCTACTGGGACTTGGCATACTGAAAGAACCACTGTTAATTTGCGGAGCAACTACTCAAGCCTATGTGGGGTACTTTTCAACAAAGCAATTTGCGAATTGAGGTCAATGCCTCAGCTACTACCATTCGGGATAGTTTGCTCCAACCCACTCAACTGCAAAAGTGGTTGTGGCCAGAGCGCATCGCCCCTGGACTGCCAGAACAGTTGCATGCTGGGCTATCGTTCACCAGTTGGCTTGGTCCGATCGCAATTCAGCATCAAGTAGATGTAGCGGAACCGAATTGTCTGCGCTTGCTCCTAAGCCAAGGGGTAGATGGCTTCCATGAGTGGTGTTGGGGTGATGGCTGGCTGCAATCGCGCCTAGAAGGGGTTTCGCTCTTACCGCTTAATGCGGGCCAAACGGTGGCGCTTTTGAGTTTGCGGCAATTTCTAACTAGACAGGCTGACACTTAATGTCACTCAGCGTCAGGTTGGCAGCACCAACAGGCAGCGGAGGGCAGTAAGCCATGTTGGGCAAAACTTCCCTATCTGGCGATCGCGTGCGATTAACGAGCTGGATGCCCCAAGACTTACCCGCTTTAGCCCGGTGGTATCAACAATCTGACTTCCTACGGTTGTTAGATGCTCAGCCCGCTTACCCCTACTCCGAAACGTTTTTAGGCCAATGGCTGGAAGAACGCCAGAAATCTAATCAGGCTTTTATTTTTGCTGTGCGTCCTGCCAGTCCAGCCGCACCTGTCGTGACAACCGACGACACTTTATTGGGATATGTAGAACTAGACGGGATTCTGTGGAATCACCAAGTCAGCTGGATTAGCATTGCCATTGGGGAGGAGCATTGGGGACAGGGTTATGGCTCCGCAGCGATGCAACTGGCGCTGACCTTTGCCTTCGAAGAGCTGAATCTGCACCGTATCCAACTCACCGTTTTTAGCTACAACGATCGCGCGATCGCTCTATACGAAAAGCTCGGTTTCCAACGCGAGGGAGTCTACCGAGAGTTTGTCCACCGCAGCGGCGATCGCTACGATATGTACCTTTACGGTCTCCTCCGTCCCGAATGGAAAGCTAGATTTGGCTGAGCGTCCTAGCGTTGATTAGTTGAGGTGAGCGGCTTGGTGCAACGGAATGGTAATCACGAATTCAGTTCCTTGGCCCAGTTCCGAGGTGCAAGCCAGAGAGCCACCATGCTTTTCGGTGACAATCTGATAGCTAATCGATAGCCCCATGCCTGTGCCTTTACCCACCGCTTTAGTCGTGAAGAAAGGATCAAATAATCGCTGCTTGATCTGGGCGGGAATACCCCAACCATTGTCTGTAATCCGAATGATTGCCTCCTGATGAGGAGTCAGTTCGGTCTGAATTTGAATCGTAGGCGTAAACTGCTTACCCTGCTCTAGGGCCTCTTCTAGGGCATCGATCGCATTACTCAAGATATTCATAAACACCTGATTGAGTTGCCCGACATAGCATTCTATCCGGGGTAAATCTCCGTAGTGCTTGATCACGGGAATTTCAACGCGATCGCTCTTGGCCTTAAAACGATGCTGCAAAATCATCACGGTGCTATCGATGCCGTCGTGTAGGTCTACCGCTTTCACCTCCGCTTCGTCCATGCGCGAGAAAGTCCGGAGGGAGGTCACAATCTTTTGAATCCGCTCGGCTCCCACCTGCATCGAATCGAGAATCTTAGGCAAATCCTCTAGCAGAAACTCTAGGTCAATAGCTTCAGCTTCAGCCGCGATCGCCGGAACTGGAGTGGTGTAGTGTTCTTGGTAAAGCTGCACTAAGCCCAGGAGATCTTGCGTGTAGGTACGAGCATGACTCAGGTTGCCATAAATGAAGTTGACTGGATTATTAATTTCATGGGCGACTCCTGCCACTAGCTGCCCCAAGCTCGACATCTTTTCGCTTTGTACCATCTGGGCTTGGGTGCGCTGGAGTTCTTGCAAGGCGGCTGCGAGGTCTGCGGTTTGTTGCTGGAGTTGCGCTTCGGCTTGTTTGCGCTCATCTTCAACCAGTTTGCGTTCGCTAATATCCGTCACAGTGCCGACATAGCCCACCACTTCGCCCTCAATGCCTTTTTCCGCCACCGCCTGCCCAAAGACCCAGGAAATGGAGCCATCAGGACGCTGGAAGCGATACTCTAGGCGGAAGGCTTGTTTAGCCTGGACTGATTGCTGCCATGCTAGCGAGACGCGATCGCTATCTTCAGGATGAATCGCCCCCACCCAACCGCTGCCCTTAGCTGTGGAAGGAGTCAGACCCGTAATCTGGCACCAACGCTGATTCACATAAATACAGTGACCCACCGCATCGGTGCGAAAGATGCCCACTGGAACGGTGGCAGCTAGGGTGGCATAGCGTTTCTGGCTCTGGCGCAAAGCTTCTTCCGTCTGTTTACGCTCGGTCGCATCCGTGCCCACCGAAAGAACTTCAATCAGCTGGTTTTGTTCATTCAGGATCGGTTTATTCGCCCAGGCAATCCACACCCGTCGCCCATCTTGGCAGCGGTTCTCATTTTCGTTGTAGGCGTAGTCTTCGGGATGCTGATGAATGGCGATCATCAACATTTGCAGATCTCGGCCAGAAGTTTCGGTCTCAGGAACAATGGTGCCAACTACATTCTGTCCCACCAGTTCGCCTGTAGCGAAGCCAAAAAAACGGGCTCCGTAATCATTGATAAACCGAATCGTACCACTTGTATCCCAGCGGAGAATAATACAATTGGCCGTCTGTACCAAGTCGCGATACTGGGATTCACTAGCTTTGAGCGCCTCTTCGGTTTGTTTGCGCTCGGTAATATCGCGAGCAGTGGCGTAGATTAGCCCTTCTTGAGCGTAAGGTGTGGAAGTCCAAGAGAGCCAGCGGTAGGAACCATCCTTGCAGCGGTAGCGATTCTCGAAAGAAATGCTGCCTTTATCACTTAAAAGTTGGGCAGTCTCGGCAGCAGTCGTTGATTGATCCTCAGGATGGACAAAATCAATGAACGGCTGAGCGGTTAACTCTGCGGCTGTGTACCCCAGCGTCTGCTCGAAAGCAGGGTTGATCCGCTTGAAGTGGCCATCGACTCCAGCAATGCCCAACATATCCCCAGCCAGGGTAAAGAAGCGATCGCGCTCTGATTCCGCCTGTTTGCGCTCATCTTCTGCCCGTTTGCGTTCGGTAATATCCTCGACCAGCGCCACAAAAAATTGAAACTGTCCCCTCGGATCTCGAATCGCTGAAACGGTTAAGTTGGCCCAGACTAGGCTACCGTCGGCACAAAGAAAACGACGTTCTCGCTGGAAGCTGTCTCTCGTGCCCATGATGCAAGCCAGACACAAGGGTTCCTCGATCGCCCAATCTTCCGGCAAGGTTAGGTCTTGGGGGGTCATGATGGGTAATTCTGCTTCGCCGTAGCCAATCAGTTGTTGCCAGCAAGAATTGGCTTGGCGAAACTTCAGGTCTGGCCCTACTACCGCAATCCCCATACCAGAGTTTTCAAAGATGGCTCGGAAGCGTTCTTCACTGGCTTCGCGATCGCAAATTTCTTGCTGGAGTCGAGCGACGAGCTGCTGCAATTTAGCGGTTCGGACTTCGACGCGAAACTCTAATTCTTCGTTGGCTTGTTGCAGAGCCAATTCTGCCTGTTTGCGCTTAGTGATCACCTGGGTAAACATGATCAAGCCGCCCACTTCTCCACTGCGGTCATACCAAGGCCGTACTTCCCATTTCAGCCAATCTACGGTGCCATCGGCTTGGAGAAATGCTTCTTCATCACAACACTCCACAGCCCCGGCTAGACAACGTTGGTGAATCTCCCGCCAGCGATCGGGGATTTCTGGAAAAAGATCGTAGTGACAGCAACCTTGAATGTCGCGATCGCCTAAACCGTAATCATCGAGCCAGCGGCGACTAACCATCAGGTAGCGCAGTTCGCGATCGAGCATTGCTACTGCCGCAGGGGTATGTTCGACAAACAGGCGTACTTGCTCCTCCCGCCGTTGGAGAGCCAGTTCTGATTGTTGGCGTTCTGCTTCGATTTGCTTGCGTTCGTTTTCGTCGCGCTTCGCTTCGCTGATGTCACGAATGGTGCCAATCAGCAGGATGTTGCCTGTGTCATCTTCAAAGACTGATTTCTTGGTGGCGACAATATACGTTTCTCCACGGGCGTTAGTAAAGCTTTCCTCGTTTTCCTGAGGGATGCCCGTCGTAAAGGTCAATTCATCTTGCTGCCAAAAGACTTCTGCTTGCTGCTGGGGAAAAAATTCATAATCTGATTTGCCGAGCAAGGTCTCACGACTACGACCCAAAAAGTCGCAGAAGGCATCGTTGAGAAAGAGCCATCGGTGTTGACGATCCTTGATAAAAATGGGGTCGGGCATCCCATTGATCACTTTCATCAGAAAGCTTTGGGACAAGGTTAAATCGTTTACCGAAGTCTGCATGGTTGGTTTTGCCGAGAAATCGCTAGGCGGATGCTGTATCTCATCATTCCCCCTAAGCGCAGACTGGCTTACACATTCACAACAGGTAAAAAATACTACTCGGGTGATTTACCTTTTCTCCCACAGTTTTCTCTACGACAGGGTTAACTTGTGATTGATAAACAGTGCCAATGCTCTACACCACTCTCCCCTGTAATTTGCAAGCTCAGCAGTTGCGCTAACTGTTCAGCTTTGATCTGGTTGCCTTGCTCAAAATCGCAGACGTGAATGTCAACCGTGATCTTGGCTTTCTCTGGCCAGAAATGTAGAGCTACGTGGGATTCCGCTAACAGGGCGATCGCAGAAACACCGTGGGGCTGAAAGGTAAATGCCAGCTCTCCCACTATCGTCAACCCTACTTGCCCAACGACACTTTGCAGCAAACTGAGAAAATCAGCTTCTGTCCATTGGTACACAGCAGCGGCAGCCGGAAGAATTGCAGAGAGATGGTGAGAGCTAAGTGTGGAGGGGGTCATGAGCGATCGCCAATCATCCATAAAAATCGGAAAAATCAGAGAAACCTAAAAGAGACTAGACACCATAAACTCGGCGGCCATCTCCAGGTAGCAGAGTGAGAGCCGTAGGGTGAATCCGATTGCCCACCGTGATTTCCAGCTCTCCTTCCCAATCTTCAACTGAGAGCACTTGGTGATCAGAGGCAGCGTAGTCAAAGTAACGGCATTGTTCAGCTTGGCGGTTCAGGGTAGTGCCCACCCGAGTCATCCGGGCTGTGCCCGCTTCCACTTGCCGATAAGCGACACCGCCAAACGTCAGATGAGTGGGAGGAGTGCTAGGAATATCTAACCCTTGCGTTGGCTCCAAGAAATTCACTTCTACCTGATCATCTTCTTCCACGGAAAGCCAGCGGAGGCGATCGCCATCTTGCAACAAGTACTCTAACCAGGTGTAGCCGTTGCTGTCGTAGGTAAGCTTGCCCTCTACGACCCAATCTGTGCTCATGTATTGCACAATATCTCCCACCTCTAAGGTGAAGATGGTACGAGCCAGGGAGGGGAGTTGAGCGCGATCGCCCTGGTTGGGTAAACGCCCCTGCGACTGGCGCACGACCAAAACGACACCAACTACCACCACTGCGATAACGCCAAGCCAAACTAATGTGATCATCCCCCACCTCTCTTCCTTAGTGATAAGCGGCCCAACGTGGATCAGCTTGATACTTCACCAGCACTGGGTTCGCTAAGCGATTGATTTCTACATTGCCAAGTTGCACATCTTTAGGCAGTTGGAATAGTTGTTGCAACAGTGGCTCCGTCAAAAACTTGGTGGCAACAGGTAACCTTAGAGTTGCAGCTTGCAAGGGGGCACGCATTGCCAAAACAAAGCCCCAAGGCCCAAAACTCGGTACATCCGTGACGTAAGGATGCACCGATAAACCAACCGACTCCAGCGTCGCGGCAACACAAGCAAAAGCTCGCGGGGCAAAAAATGGACTCGATGCCTGCGTCACCAATACTCCAGCAGGCGCTAAGCGTGGTAACAGACGTTGATAAAAGCCTTGAGCATAGAGTTTGGCGAGTGTGTCTCGGTCGGGGTCTGGAAAGTCTGCAATAATCACATCAAAGGTTTCGGGCAGCGTCGGTACAGTTAAGAAAGCGTCCGCCTGTCTGACCTCTACACGCGGATCATCCAAAGCGTGAGCATTGGCTTGCACGAGAAAAGGATGTCGTCGCGCCAAATTAATCACTGCTGCATCTAGGTCAATTAACAACACCCGCTCTACCTCTGGCCATTTCAGCACTTCCCGCAACGCCAAACCATCGCCTGCGCCCATGAGTAATACCCGACGGCGATCGCGACTGGCACTCATGGCGGGATGTACCAGGGCTTCGTGGTAGCGGTACTCATCTAGAGTGGAGAACTGCAAATCTCCATCCAGAAACAGGCGCACATCTCCCGCTTGGCGAGTCAGCACAATCCGCTGATAGGGTGACTGGATGCGGCTAATCACCGGAGCATTGTAGAGCGTGTTTTCCAAGCGATCGCCCAATGGTACCGTCAGCGGAGCCAAGGCAAAGAGGCCAAAACAAACCACTAGCCCCCAGCGTCGCCAACGTCGTAGTTGGGGAAAAGTTCGACCGAGGGCAAACACCATGAGAGCAGGTAACGCCCCAATCAACGCCGCCGCAGGAAACATCCCTACTGTAGGTAACAAAACCACAGGCAGCGCCAACGAGCCTACCAGTGCGCCCAAGTAATCCAGCGCTAAAACCCCAGAGAGAGCATCTCGTACTCCTGCCTCTTGCTCCAGCACCCGAGTCAGCAGCGGTACTTCCAAGCCTGCCAGGGTGCCCAACAGCAACGTCACTAGAAACAAACCAATCCAGACAGGCCCATTGACCACAAATAAAATGAATAGTCCTAATGGCAACAGCGCACTCAGCGGAGCGATCGCGAGTTCAATCTGAGCAAAAGCATTTAGGAGTTGCTGCTGCTCCTGTCGCAGGCGATCGCTCTCTGACTCAACACCGACTAGCTCCTTGCCTGATTCAGGAACTGCAATGAATCGGCTCAAATAAGACCCAACTCCCATTGCGGCTAAAAAGCCACCCACTGCCACCCCATAAGCGAGCGCTTGATTGCCGACTAAGTAGCTCGCCAAAGTGCCCAGCAGCAGTTCAATCGCTAATCCGCAACTGGAAGAAATCGCCGTCGCCGCTAACAACAAATGCCGCTGCCGCCGACTTAGACTGAGTTCTGGCTCCCCAGCCTGCATGGTCGCTTGCCCTAGAGATGCCATTTTATTTGCCTGCTCCGGGTCCACCCCCACGAAACTCACCATAGCTAGTGCGTTCGGGGCCAGGAATCCAAGTGCGGTTATGGTAGCGACCCGATAAGCTGGTGCCGTATCGGGGCCAATACATCGGTTGCCGTTCTTCCCGGAGGTGCAGCGAGGAACTTTGGGTGTACCCAGCGGTGAGCGTAATACCTGTAACCAGGACAGCCGCGATCGCAAATGCAGGAGTCATAATATACAATCTCTAACTTGCAAAAAATATCTACCGGAACTACGTCAAGTCGTCTTCAGGTGAATCACTTTAGGCCAGCCCAAGGTTTTGGCTCCATCCCTTACCACTAATGTGGTTTTATCGATGGGGCCGTCGGGAACCACTTCAGCGTAAAAGCCATAGGAACTGCGCGGCTCTAAAACAAAAAACACGGTGAGGGTGCCAGTACCTTCATCTACTTTGCCGTTTTCTTTGGACAAGCTGAGCTTGACTGGAAACGAATTGGTATAGATCTGCTCACCACTCTGGTCTTTGACAAACAACTCGACTTGCAATGCTTTTGGAGAAGTTTCATCAGAGGTAATGTCCACTGTGACCCGCACTAAGCGATCGCTCCCACCCATCACCGCCCGATCGCCCACATCGCTATCCGGAATGGTCTTGTCGATGACCTGAGCGCCTGTGATCGGAACAGCAAATAACGACAACAGGGCTAAACTAGCGGTGCCAAGGAATCCAGCCCAGAGATAGCGGCCATCCACCACCCCATTCTGCACCGTGATGCTAAAGTTCACGGGCTGATCAATTTCTTGCCCAGAGGTGCTGGTATAGTCCAAGACTTGAATAGCGATCGTCATGGGTTCGGATTGGTTAGGGCGCACATCCAAACCACCTGCTAAATCCGATTCTTGCCAAGTGCCTGATTCACCCTCCTCACTCCAGGTGCCGGACTCATTCCAGGCTTGCTTAATACCGCTCGCCAGTAAGTTACCTTGGCGATCGCGCAGTTGGATTTCGTAAGTAACCCAATGGTTGTCTGGAATCGTCGCTTGGGTCTCGATTCGCAAAGCTCCAATCGGTGTTTTTTCAACCTGAATGGGTTGGAGTTCTGCCGCTTCTTCTGGGTCTACATTCAGGCTAGTGGCGAGCAACGTCTTGCCGACAAAACCAGCATTCATTAACCCCAGCAACATCACCACCGCTGTAGCTAAGGTCAAGTAAGGCCAAGGGTCCATAAAGCGGCCCAATCGCTGGGTTTGTACTTGTACAGACATAAGCTTTCCTCAACTTGCAGTGATTCACCAAGGCCACTCAGGCACTCCACGCGAAAGCACCCTAGTAAAATCTAGAGTTCCCAGCCGCAATGCTGCCTGCTAATAGTGCCAATACAATTTCAGTAGCCCCATTTCCGCATTTCTCTAGTGAAGCGGGAGAGAATGCGATTAGCAGCTAACTTAGGTGATCACTTTTCAGGCTCAATAGGCGACTAAATTCCTTTTTGACTGCCTTGTAGCACTCGCAGGCTGATGCTTCTAGGCGATCGCGGTCTAGAATCTGGATCTTGCCGCGACTATAGGTAATCAACTGGTCTTGCTGTAGTTGTAGAGCTGCTTCCGTCACTCCGGAGCGCCTCACTCCTAGCATCGTTGCCAAAAACTCCTGAGTTAAAGCCAACTCGTCTGAACCCACTCCATCACTACTCATTAGTAGCCAGCGACAGAGCCGCGTTTTTATGGCGTGATGGCGGTTACAAGCGGCTGATTGAGAAGCAACAACAAGGACGGTGTGGGTATAACGGTGAATCAGGTCGTAGAAGCCTCCCCTGCGATCGAAGGCCGCTTTGGCAATGTCTGACCTAACTCGTATGCCTTGACCGGGAATCTGGACCATGTTCTGCATCGGAGTTATGCCAGCATCCAAGAAGACAGGCAAACCCACAACGCCTTCACAGCCGACCGAACCAGACTCTACACTTGCCCCATCCTCCAACACCGTCACTAAAGAAGCGAGTGCCGTAGTTGGAAAGTAGATGTAGGGAATCGGCTCATAGGGCATAATCAGAGGCTGACCATGAGTCAGCTCAACCTCTTCTAGATGCGGACGCAGAAGTTCCAGCTCTTCATTGGATACTTTAGCCAGCAAGCGATTTTTGATTTGCTGGCCTTTTAGGAGTTGAGTCGATGTTGAATCCATCTGTCTTCTTAGCTAGGAAAGGGACAGAACGCTAAACTCGGCCAAACTGAAAACTTTGAGCCATCTGAATTCACAGTGGCCGTTAAGCCATCAAACTCTACTGAGAGTTAAATGGCCTCGGTGAAGCAGACATTTCCTACTCTTACTATAACTAGCGATCGCAGCAAAACTGGCCTTAAGTACTATTGCAGCCTCTGTGATCGCCTATACAATTCCATCAAAAAGTTTGATGCAGAATCAACCGATTGCCTTCCGGATCGTAGGCATAGATTTCACGACCATGAGCAGCCACGATCATTTTGCTGGGTGGAGGAGCGGCGATCGCCTCTAGATGAGAAATTGCTGCTTCTAAATCTTCTACTTCCAGACATAAGCTCATACCACTATGCTCTTGAGATTGAAACTCTGGCTGATGGCTAGTTTTCGGCTGAAAAATTCCTAGTCTTAAGCCAGGAAGCTGAAACTCGGCGTAGCTATTAGGTAGGTGCAGGTGAGGGTCTTGCTGTAAGAGTTGGCAATAGAACTCCAGCAAGCGATCGAAATTAGTAGCAGCGATCGTGACCCAGGCAGATTTGCAACGCATCATGCTTTTGTGCTCCCCTCAACCCGCCGATCTGTCAGCTTAAGCCAGAATTTCTAATCGTATGCAGTGCGATCGCCTTTTTCCATAAAATAAACCGCACGAGGCGTTGAGTTTAACGCTTCATACGGCAAGCAATATCAAGCTAGATTACTGAACGCTCAAAATCTTTGCTGGAGTTTTAGCTCGGATGATTAACCAAGCGATCGCCCCTTGAGCCAGCAGATTTAGAGGGATGCCGCTTCCACAACCTCGTCTTCTAATTTAGTTTTAGCTTGCTGAAATTCTTGACCGAGTTGCTTGAGCTGCTGGTCATCCATGCAGTCTCGCGCCGCCTCAAAGAGTTCAGACTCTTCTTCCTGCACATGATGCAGAACCGCTTCCTTCAATTCTGCAATTTTTGCCTTAAATTCAGGCAAGTCAGGACTGAGGGCTTTAATTTCTTCTAAGAGTGCAACCGCCTCGTCGTGCTCCGATTCCGCTTCCTGAATCATTTCGTCCGTATCTTCATATTCTCTTAGACCCGGATAGAAGACGAGTTCCTCAGCCCGAGAATGTAGATTGAATTCTTTATAGAGTTGGTTAAAGAACTGGTACAACTGCCCTAAATTAGCTGCGCTCTCGATTTTAGAAAAGAGCTGCTCAACTTCGCGGTGATCCGTTGCGATCAATTCCAAAATGTCTTGGTTCTTGCCCTTGGCCATCATTTGCAACTCCTTGAGTGTTGCGACTTGCAAAATTGAGAAAATTCCCACCACCGAAGTAGTGGGAACGTGAGGTTATTGAGGTTTGCTATACAGGTGATATTTCAAATGCAACCAATGACTACTTCATAGAAGCAGACATTTGGTCTTGCAATTGGCTCTTCGCAGACTTAAATTGGGTCGCCAATTGCTCAGACTGATCACTGCTGAGGTTATTGCGAATGGCCGCAAACATGGTGCTCTCTTCTTGACGGATGTGGTCACCCACCGCTTCCATCAGTTGACGCACTTTGTCCTTGAACTCAGAAGAAGCAGGGCTGAGCGCCTTGATTTGATCAAGCATGCGCTTCATCTCAGCTTGCTCGTCGTACAGTTCCTGGGTGTCATTTTGACCGTAGAAGGGACGGACAGCCGGATAAACCACGCGCTCTTCTGCTTCAGCATGAACGCTCAAGTCTTTGTAGAGCTGACCGAAGTACTCTTGGATCTTTTGAGGATCGTTAGAACCCAAGATTTCGGTAAACAGGGTGTTGGTCTTGTTGTGATCCAAACGGATGACATCCTGGACATTCATGTCGGATTTGTCAGAGGATTGGGTCATCACGCTGCCCGCTACACCAGAGAGGGCTGCAACTGCGTCTTGTACTCGCGCCCACAGACCTTGATCGGCTTCTTGTCCGGTGAGTTCACGCACACCCAACACTTCTAGCACACCCTTGAGTTGTTCTTGGTGAGCCCGACTTTCAAAATTGATGGTGTTAAGAGGCCCGATTGCGAGTTCAACGTCAGCTCCTACTTTTTGAGCCGCTTTATGAACAATTAAGCCGCTCATGACTTGTTGGTGCTTCAGTAGTTCATGCTGGAACACTTTCTCAAAAATGCTCAGCTCAGAGCCACCCATCAACTGCTGTAGCTTGTCTACAAAACCACGAATGGTTTGCTTGGGCTCAGCTTTGATACCGTATTGCACAATCACGGTTTCCAGAACGCCCATGTTCTTCTGGTCATCCTTGAGCATTTCTTGGAAACGATGGCGAATATCTTGGTCGTTGATTTCGCTGATGAATCTTTGCTCATTAGCGATGAGCAACTCTTGAATAGCTTTAATATCAGCTAGCTTGGTACCAATCATCATCCGCTTTGTATCATCAAGCGTTGTTACCATTTTTAAGCTCTCCTCTTAAGTAATCATAGGATCAGAACTATCCTTGAGATTACTCAGACGCTTCAAGGGCTTCATCCTTCTCTCGACTGACTCGACTGAGAAGAATAGTGATTCAATGGGTAGAAGACTAGTTTTTGAGCTGCACAAAGGCAATTAGATTCTGATAGATTGATAAGAAATAATTAAAGTAATTTGTATAACTTATTAGCACTTTTAAGTCTGTAATTTTAAGTTACCCTACCCGCCTTTAGAATCATGAAGTCATAGACCGACAAGACTGATTAACCTAATCTATCCGTCATCTGCCCAAAGGGGTAATATAGGCAAAGCAAATCTATATTCTTTTGCTGATACTTCTTTTTGGAGCGATATTCATAAACTGTAAAAAGTTATTTTTTGCTGAATTTAATCCGGTTTTTCTAGCAAGTTCTTAAATTCTGATTAAATGCTGATTAGATGCTGCACCTTATCTCAAATTTATTAGTTGGCTAGCTAGATATAGCAATCCTAAATGGATTGGGAACAGGGGGTGGGGCTTCGCCCCCACGCAAGGGTTTTACCCTGCACCCCATTCAAGGGTTTTACCCTGCACCCCATTCAAGAATCAAAAAGGATTGCTATATACAACTCGGTTTTAGGAGAGCTGTCGGTTATTTTTTGCTCACTTCAAGAAGTGCCTTGCGCGATCGCCAAACCTGAGCTATTCCCCATCCCCTCATCTACTTCAATTGATTTAGGATTACGCCCTCGGAGCCCGATTTCATGGAAACATACGACGTTGTCATTATTGGTGCAGGCCACAACGGTTTGGTCTGTGCCGCTTACTTACTCAAAGCTGGCTATAGCGTTCTCCTGTTGGAAAAGCGTTCGGTGCCTGGTGGGGCGGCAACAACGGAGGAAGCGATACCCAACGAAGCCCCTGGTTTTCAGTTCAATCTCTGCGCGATCGACCATGAATTTATCCATTTAGGCCCAGTTGTCGAGGAACTGGAACTAGAAAAATATGGCTTGGAGTACCTCTATTGCGACCCCGTTGTCTTCTGTCCCCATCCTGACGGCAAGTACTTTTTAGGCCATCGCTCGGTCGAAAAGACTTGTGCAGAAATTGCTCGCTACAGTGAACGGGATGCCCAGAAGTACGCAGAGTACACAGATTTTTGGCAGCGGGTGATTGGCTCAATGGTGCCAATTTTCAATGCGCCGCCTAAATCCATCATTGATATCGTGGGCAACTACGACATCAAAAAGATGAAAGACCTCTTTTCTGTCATTGGCTCTACCAACAAAACACTGGACTTTATCCGCACGATGCTCACCAGCGCGGAAGACATTCTCAACGAATGGTTCGATTCTGAGTTTTTGAAGGCTCCTCTGGCTCGATTAGCTGCCGAGTTGGGTACTCCGGTTTCTCAGAAGACTAATGCGGTAGGCGCGATCATGATGGCAATGCGCCACAACCCCGGTATGGCTCGGCCTAGAGGGGGTACTGGGGCGTTAGTCAAAGCTTTGTTGAATCTTGTGACTAGCTTGGGCGGCAAAATCCTAACTGACCAGCATGTAGAAAAAGTCCTGATCGATGGCGGGAAAGCAGTGGGCGTTCGAGTTGCAGGGGGTACCGAATATAGAGCGACCAAGGGCGTGATTTCTAACATTGATGCAAAGCGGCTGTTTCTACAATGTATGGATCACTCCGATGTGGATAGTGCTGATCCAGAATTACGAGAACGTCTGGAGCGGCGGATTGTCAACAACAACGAAACAATCCTCAAGATTGACCTCGCGCTCTCGGAGCCATTACGGTTTGAGCGCTATAACCATCAGGATGAATACTCGATCGGCTCAATTTTGATTGCTGATTCTGTTAGGCATGTAGAAATGGCTCACAGTGAAGCGAGTGTAGGCAATATCCCCGATTCTGACCCATCGATGTATGTGGTCATGCCCTCGATGCTTGACCCCTCATTAGCTCCTGAAGGCAAACACACCGTCTGGATCGAGTTCTTTGCCCCTTACCAAATTCATGGTGCAGAAGGCACTGGGCTACGCGGTACGGGGTGGACGGATGAGCTAAAAAATAAAGTGGCCGATCGCTGTGTAGAAAAACTGGCAGACTACTCTCCCAACCTGAAACACTCTGTCATTGCCCGTCGGGTAGAAAGCCCTGCTGAACTGGGAGAGCGCTTAGGCTCTTACAAGGGCAACTACTACCACATCGACATGACCCTGGATCAAATGGTGTTCTTCCGCCCGCTTCCAGAACTCGCGAACTACAAAACACCGATTGATGGGCTGTTCCTGACTGGAGCAGGGACGCATCCGGGTGGATCTATTTCTGGGATGCCTGGGCGTAACTGTGCCCGCGTCTTCATCCATGCTCAACAGCCGTTTGCCTCAACTATCTCGGATGCAGGCAATTCTCTTAAATCAGTTGCGAAATCAGTGTTTCGGATGTCTTAAGGCCTAACCCCCAACCCCTTCCCTATAGAAAACGAAATTCAGTCTTTAAGAGGAGAAAAAGGTCGTTCTCTCTACTGAGGTAGAAACTCCTCGTAGCTGGTGAACTATAAGGATGGGGTTGCGTACCTCTGCTGAGTTAATTTGTGTTGGGTTGATGACGGAGCAAATTTTAATCTTAGGTGGCAGTGGGCGCATCGGCAGCAATGTAGCAGCGGATATCGTGGCTCACACCCAAGCGCAGGTGACGATTACAGGCCGTGACGCGATCGCTGGACAAGCCGTAAGCGATCGCTTAAGTTCTCAGGTACAGTTCTTGGCTCTCGACTTAGCGGAATCGGATAAACTCCGAGAAGCGATTAGCCAATCCCAGTTGGTGATTCACTGTGCGGGGCCGTTTCCCTACCGGGATGCCAGTGTGCTCAAAACCTGTATCGACTTGGGCGTGGATTACTTGGATGTGAGTGATCACCGCTCTTTTACCTGTCAAGCTGTGGAATACAAAGCGGAAGCTACAGCCGCAGGCGTAACCGCGATCGTCAATACAGGAATTTTTCCGGGCATCTCGAATAGCATGGTTCGCCGGGATGTGGAGCAACTAGATCAACCGGAGCGGATTCACTTGAGCTATGTGGTCGGTGGCTCTGGTGGGGCTGGAATTACGGTGATGCGAACCACATTTCTAGGGTTGCGTCGCCCCTTTGATGTCTGGAAGGACAACCAATGGCAGCAGATCAAGCCTTATAGCGATCGCGAAGCCATTCAGTTTCCCGCCCCCTATGGTCGCACCGGAGTCTACTGGTTTGATATGCCCGAAGCTTTTACGCTGCCTGATACCTTTCCTGAAATCAAAACCGTAGTGACCAAGTTCGGCACAGTCCCAGATTTTTATAACTATCTAACTTGGAGCGTGGCTCATTGGTGGCCTTCTAGTTGGCTCCGTAACGCTGGGGTGATTGAGTTTTTATCTCAAGTTAGTCATGGCATGACCGACGTGACCGATCGCTTTAGTGGCATTGGAGTCGCGATTCGCTCTGAGGTGAGTGGGCAGAAAGCAGGCGAAGCGGTGCGTTGTTGCTCTACCTTGGTGCATGAAAATACAGCGATCGCAGCGGGCTACGGCACAGGCACTCTCGCAGAGTTAATGTTAGCGGGCAAACTAAAAAAACCAGGAGTTTGGCCTGTAGAACAAGCCCTGCCAACTGACTTATTTGAGCAGGTTATGGCAAGCCGAGGGCTGAAAATTGAGCAAACTTGGGAGCCGATCAAGTAGCGCTGTAGGAGGGTGAAAAGGATGGCTGGAGCCAGAATGTTCCCTCTGACAGAAGGCAGCGCGATCGCAGGCTTGTAGGATTCCTTTCAGTTTGAATTAATAGATAGTGAGGGAATTTTAATGCAGCGAATTTTCTTAAAGTTAGGCAAAACCCTACTACAACAAGCACTTGTTCTAGGATTGATTACATTAATTAGTTTGTCTGGTTTATTTACATTTTCACAGCAACCTAGCTACGCTTCTGCTCAGACCAGCAATTCTCTAAGCCCCGAAGAGAAGATAGACCGTGCCTATAGCATCCGAGTGGGCACGGGTATCCGCGAAGAAGAGTATCAGCAGCGACGACAACAGGGTGAAGACCCCACCAAAATGAAAGATCCCTATACGAGAGAGATCAAGGCGGATCAAGAAGCGGTTCCACAAACGAGCGGCTTTGAAAAGAAAATCGATCGCACCCGTAACTTAGCTGGGAAAGCAGCAGGGAAGTAGTAACTGCTGATATACAAGAAATTTAACTGCTAGGAGGTGCCTGCTAAAGGTGCCTCTTTTGCATTTTGGTGGCTTTTGCTAGTTTCAGAAGCACGAGTGGTAGTTTAGAAGCAAATCTTTCACGAAAAATGACCGAGAGGTTTGGATGGATATCTCTCACCTATTTGTGCAGCTAATGATTGCGATGGTTTGTGCGGGAGCGGGCAACATGCTGATTCCGCGCCAAATCCCTGGCAAGATTTTTGGTTTGCTGATTGTTGGGTTGGCAGGGGTGTGGCTTGGCGAATGGACCACCAACCTATTGAAGCGGCAATACAACCTCAGCTTCGGTTTTTTAGAGTGGCGAATTGAAGGCGTACCTATTATCCCCGCCGTTATTGGCTCCGCGATCGTGCTCTATATCGTGACCACCTTACTTAGATGGGGCCGCTACAACAACTAGGGATTACTCTCCAAACCTTGCTCAGGCTCTTGAGACAGCTTTTGCCCAATTCTAGGTTCAGTACCTGCCAATAGCCGCTGGATATTGGTGCGGTGCCGCAACACTACATATAAGCCACCTGCGATCGCAAATAACTGGTAGGGCAACGGTTGGCCGAGCAGCAACATGAATACAAATACCGCGATCGCCGCTGTAATGGAGCTGAGCGAGACAATCCGCGATACTGCCATCACCACCCCAAATACAGCCAAAGTAGACAGACCCACTTGCCAGGAGAGCGCCAGTAATACCCCCAAACCTGTTGCTACCGACTTGCCACCTGTGAAGTTTAGCCAAATAGATTTGCTATGCCCCAGCAAAGCTGCTAATCCCGCTAGTGTTACCATCCAATCCAATGCTGCGCCACTTGCGAGTGCTCCTGCCCCCGTTGCTAAGTCTTGAGCGATCGCCAAGGAGTAGCACCAACGCACCAGGACAATTGCTGAGACTCCTTTCAAGATGTCAATCAGCAAAACTGCGATCGCTGGCCCTTTACCCAACGTGCGTAAGACATTGGTGGCCCCTGTAGAGCCAGAACCATGCTCCCGGATATCAATGCCTTTGAGTAACCGACCCGCCAAATACCCAGGTGGAATTGACCCCAAAAAATAAGCCACCAACAACAGAATTGCGTTCCCCGCTAGCCATAGCGCCATGCCTATTTCCCCTCACCCAGTTAAGACTACAAACCAATCAACTGCACCATTTTCCCCCTTGCTAAACTTCTACCCGACACAGAGAAGCACTTGTAGCTTTCTCCTCCTTCCCTAGAAGAGAAGGGGACTGGGGGTTAGGTCATCTCTAGAAAAATCTTGGCATCTGAGGATCTGGTGCAAAAGCCAGCCACAGCGAAAACTGCAATAAAGACAGGCTAATTTGGTCTTCTGTGTCATCCACAATGATCAGCGGCAGTTGATTTTCTTGCACCAAGCGATCGGCTTTTTGAATCAACGGCTCTGGCGCTTCAAACAGCACAATCCCTTGCTCTGGGCCAAAGTCGGCGCGAGAGATGCCTAAGCAGTCTTGCAAACCGCGTCGCCACTCACCCAATCGTTCTGGGGTATTAGCCAAGATGAGAGTGCGTAAGCGATTGCCATACAGCCGCCGCAAAATCGAAACAATAGCAGCAGAAACCAAAATATTTTGCAGGCGGCTCCCCATTGTCCGTAGCGCCCCCCGTCCCCCTTGGGTAAAGAACCAGTTGGACACGCGCTCCGCATGGACAGGCTCAAAGGTGCGCCGCAACTGCCAAGGCGCGCCATAGTAGTCGGGTGAATTGCGATAGCGATCGAGCAAGCTACGAATTTGCTTGGTTTGGTCTTGAAAAGATTGCTCGGCAAACTGTGGATTAGAGGCAGCTTGGCGCTCTGCGGGTCTGGCTTCCGTCACTGCTACAGGTGTCACTGCTTCCTCTGCTTCGGGTACCAGTGGCAGTTCTTCCGCCGCATTGACTAAATCTTGCAGACTACCCACTAAGTAGTCCTTAAAACCTTGAACGCGGATTGCTAAGTCCTGCGAAACGCCCGCAAACGTAGTCCGCATTTCAGTCCGCACCCGCTCTTGACGGCGCTCTAGCTGCTCCACGGCAATTTGTAGCGTTTGCTTGCGCTGCTCCAACTCCCGTAGCCCTTCTTGTACCAACCGCCCCATCGTGGCTTGGGTTTCTGCCAGTTGGTCTTGTTGCTGCTGCAAAGTGGCTTGCAGCACTTGAATCTCTTGCTGCAACGCTTGCTCTCGACGCTCCAACTCAGCCACTCTTTCGGCTGGGTCTGCGGTGCCATTGGTTGCTGTCTCGGCGATCGCGTCCCCAAAATTCAATGGCTGCGAAGATAGCTTGACTTCAAAGGTAGGTTCTGGCGTTGGCAGTTCGTCTGAGTTCATGAGATTACAAGCAACGAATAATTCTAAATTTTTACTCTGAGTTAACCTCATCCCGCCTGCGGCACCCCTCTCCCGTGGGAGAAGGGATGGGGGAGAGGTCTAGCTTTACTTAAACTTATATTCCTGAATTGGAATCAACTCTCGGGCAATGCTGCTCTAGACAAGTTTGCAGCATTTTGGCGTCAAATAAGATAGGTAGAAAGTGAATGCTCTTGACTTCTTTGAAGTAAAACAAAATGGGAATTTGGGGCCAAAATATCTGCCAGTTTTGCCAATCTTGGTAAGGAAAACGGCGAATCAATGTTTCACCGCGATAAATATCTAAATCAGTAGCGGTAAAACGTAAGCGCAGGGTTGCGGCTTGGACCAGCAAAAAGAGGCCAAATAGCGCGATCGCCAAGCCAGCCCAAACCTGAACCAGCAAAAGCGGCACTGCACCCAAAACCAGTACCACTGGCAAGACATAACTAGGTGACAGTTCTACAACGGTATTCGATTGGGTGGAAGCAGGAGTGGCAGTCACAGGTGCTAACCCTCTTGTTGAGTGCATTCCCATTCTAAAGGGTCACGGCTTTACAACCCTTCTAGAACTGCGCTACCTGTGCCACGAAACAGCAGCCACGACAGAAAAAAGTTAGAGATAAATATAGCCAATAGCGCCGTCACTACAGCAGTCGTCGTAGATTGGCCGACCCCTTTAGCGCCACCTGTGGTCGTTAGTCCCCAACTTGTACCAATGACTGCAATCAGTGCTCCAAAGACAATTGACTTAATCACCGCACTCAACAAATCGCCTACATCCAGGAAATTACGGGCCGAGTTCAGAAAGGTGGATTGCGAGAGATCATATAGATTCGTCGCAATTAATAACCCGCCTGCCATGCCCGTCACAAAGGACATAATGGTTAAAATTGGCAGCATCAAGCAGCAGGCAATCACTCGCGGAATGACTAAATAATCGATGGGGTCAGTCTTGAGGACATAAAGCGCGTCGATCTGCTCAGTGACTTGCATCGTGCCAATTTCTGCGGCAAAGGCAGACCCAACTCGCCCTGCCAATACCACCGCAGTCAAGACAGGGGCGAGTTCGCGAGCTAGAGATAACGCCAAGACGCCTCCCACCGCATTAGTTGCACCGAAGGTAATAAACTCACGCGCTACCTGAATTGTGAACACCATCCCGACAAAAGCAGCGGTAACGAGGGCAATCATCAATGACTCTGGACCCGCCACTGCCATTTGATCGAAGGTGTTGCGGCGGTGAATTTTACCTGCTAGGAGATGGATCAGTACTTGTCCACCTAACAGAATCGCTGCCAGCAATCGCTGACTCCATAAACCAAGACTAGAACCGGGTGTCGTTTCGCTCAAAGGGAAGAGGTAACAGGCAACAACCTTATCCAGAATAAGCGGATAAAGCCCGATTCGGATAGAGACTGCCTCAAGTGCTACAGCCGAAGTTGTCTTTACCACTGGTAGAAGCCCTGCGAATTTAGTAAAAAATTGTTAAATTCCTGAGCGATCGCCACCCTTAAAACGACTCAAAACAGCGAGATTAGCCACAGATCTTCAACAAGCTTCTTGATGGAAATTTAAGATTTTTGAAATCTGCCTTTAGGCTGAGCGATCGCGACTATTGTAGAAGCCAGTAAGTATGCTTAACCCCATCTTCATTGTCAGTTCAACCGGAGTAGCCTTCTCTGCATGAGTACTTTGCCTCCTTTTCTCCGTTCACTGCTTCTGACAAGCATCTTGAGCTTTACAGCGCCTTTGATTTTGGTAGGGGCAATTTTAGTCAGTCTTTCTCTACTAGGCTATGTTCCCTTGCTAGGGTCGCTTGGCGAAACTGGACTGCAGCAAGTTTTACAGTTTCTCGCGACCTTTGGCAGTGGGCATCCGTTTCAAGGGCTAGTGATTATTGGCTTTACTTGTGGCTTGGTCGGCGGTTTGTTCGACACTTTTAACTTTTACCGCTACCAAAATTTGCGCAATCACTAAGCCTGGTCATCTCTGCTCAAGAGAAAGCCCAACCATAGGGCTGGGCGGGACGTCACGCAAACTTAATTGCTATTTCTAGCTTCCCTTGATCTCAAGGAAATTGTGAGGTTCACCTCTGTAAGTTATTAAATCTTTTCGGAGCAATCTTCGCCGCCACTTTGCAGCAGGAAGTTTAGATTTCGCAGCAGGAAGCTTAGATTTAAATTGCTAAGAGGGGAGAGGCTGCGGAAACGAGCGGGATAGCTGAGCAGTCTCTATCCTGTAGATCAGTGCTGTTTGCTTCAAAGTTCATGATTCAGTTCCATCAAATTCTTCGAGTTTTCAGGTCGCTCGTAAAACCACAGGCGATCGCACGCTTAAGGCTGCAAAAGTGGCCACAAGCGATCGCGATCGGTTTGGCGATGTTGTTAAGCTGGACCACGCTAACCAGTGGAGTCTTAGCTGCCACACCTCAAGCGCCCCCAGCAGAGGCTAAAACGCCTACCCCTGCTCCCTCCATTCAGCCCTACCTAGACCGAGTCATGGATCGGGTGACTGAATTCCGTCTCGACAATGGCTTAAAGTTTATTGTGCTAGAACGGCACCAAGCTCCGGTAGTTTCCTTTCTTACCTACGCCGATGTGGGAGGAGCCGATGAACCTGAGGGCAAAACTGGAGTGGCCCATTTTCTGGAGCACTTAGCCTTTAAAGGCACTCGGCGGATCGGCACCAAAAACTATGACATTGAGCAAGTTCTATTAAGTCGTTTGGATCTACTGGCCGAACGTATTCCAAAAGCTGAGGCAGAAGGAAAAACTAGAGAAGTTGCCAAGCTCAAACAATGGTTTGAGGAAGCCGAAGCCGAAGCAGCCAGCTATATTCAACAAAACGAATATGGTCGGATTGTGGAGCAGGCGGGAGGCGTTGGCCTCAATGCCACCACTTCTTCAGATGCGACTCGCTACTTCTACAGTTTCCCTGCCAACAAGCTAGAGCTGTGGATGTCCCTGGAGTCCGAGCGCTTTCTAGAGCCTGTGTTTCGCGAGTTCTACAAAGAAAAAGACGTGATTTTGGAAGAGCGGCGGATGCGAGTGGATAACTCTCCGATCGGCCAAATGATCGAGACCTTTTTAGATGCCGCCTACAACAAGCACCCCTACCGTCGGCCTGTGATTGGTTATCCAGAAGATCTGAAAAACCTCACACGCCAAGATATTGCTGATTTTTTTGACACTTACTATGTCCCCAACAACCTCAGCATTGCGGTGGTGGGAGATGTAAATCCGCAAGAAGTCAAACGCTTAGCTCAAACTTACTTTGGTCGATACAAGGCTGGTTCAGCACCACCCAAGCTAACAGTCGTGGAGCCACCCCAAACCAAAACCAAAGAAGTGACGGTACGGCTACCGACGCAGCCTTGGTATTTAGAGGGCTATCACCAACCTGCGATGAACCATCCCGATCATGTGGTGTATCAGATGATCGGCAGCATTCTGAGCGACGGTCGCACTTCGCGGCTGTATAAGTCATTGGTAGAAAAGCAGCAAATTGCTCTCTCAGCTCAAGGGTTTAGTGGTTTTCCGGGCGATAAATATCCCAGCATCATGCTGTTCTACGCCCTCACCGCCCCCAACCATACTGTCGATGAAGTGGCAACGAGTTTGCGCTCCGAAATTGAACGACTAAAAACAGAACCCGTGTCTGCGGAAGAACTCGATCGCGTCAAAACCCAAGCTCGTGCTGGCTTATTGCGATCGCTCAGCTCTAACTCAGGCATGGCTAGTTTGTTGTTGGAGTACGAAGCCAAAACAGGCAGTTGGCGAAACTTATTCAAGGAATTGGATGCGATCGCCACAGTAACTCCTGCCGATATTCAGCGGGTAGCGCGAGAAACCTTCCGACCCGAGAATCGCACCATCGGACGGCTACTTCCTCAAGCTTCATAGCGACTCTATGGCCCTTTTTATCTCAATGTTCATTAGTATGCATAGCCACAGGAGGCTCGATTGATCGTGCGGCAGTTTCCATTGCCCAAGGCAAAGCTGGGTAGAAAATTAGTGCGTCGTTTGTCGGTGGGGTTCGCTGTCCTAGCGCTACTGATTTTGGCTTTGCGGCCTGCTCCTGCTTCAGCTCTCGCCCCCAAGCATTATACTGAGCTGACCTTTCCAGCCCTGCCAGAAGTTCAAATTCCCAAGTACAACCGCTTTCAGCTCAAGAACGGCATGATTGTGTACTTGATGGAAGACCATGAGTTACCCCTGGTGAGCGGCACTGCTTTGATTCGTACAGGCGATCGCTTAGAACCTGGTGATCAAATCGGTTTAGCAGGATTGACCGGAACTGTGTTGCGGACGGGGGGGACTCAGCAACGCTCTGCGGATGAACTCAACCAACTATTAGAGCAGCGAGCTGCTTCCGTAGAAACCAGTATAGGTAGCGCCTCAGGTAGCGCTAGCTTTAATGCCTTGACTGAAGACTTAGGAGACGTGTTTGGCTTGTTTGCAGAGGTGATTCGCCAACCCGCCTTCGCACCAGAAAAACTAGACTTAGCTAAAACTCAGACCACAGGCGGCATCGCTCGTCGCAATGACAGCCCAGATGATATTGCAGGACGCGAGTTTAGGCGGCTACTTTATGGAGAAACCAGTCCCTACGCCCGCATTGTAGAGTACGCCACTCTCGACAATATTTCACGGGATGATGTGGTCAAGTTCTACCAAACCTATTTCCACCCCAACCACATGATTTTGGGGATTGTGGGGGACTTCGACAGCCAGAAAATGCGATCGCTGATCCAAGCAAAGTTTGGCGACTGGAAACCCACTAAACCCATCTCGCCTACCTTACCAACCGTCACGCAAGCGAATCAGAGCGGTGTCTTCCTAGTCGATCAACCCCAATTGACCCAAAGTTACGTCCAAGTAGGTCATTTGGGCGGTCAATTCAATAACCCCGACTACCCAGCCCTCACAGTGATGGATGGAGTGCTCAATGGCTTCGGTGGACGCTTGTTCAACCAAGTGCGATCGCGTCAAGGCTTAGCTTATTCGGTATATTCGGCTTGGAGCGCGCGGCACGATTACCCGGGTGTGTTTATCGCCGGGGGGCAAACGCGATCCGATGCTACTGTCCCGTTTATTCGCTCTGTATTCGCGGAGATCGAACGCATTCGCACCACCCCTATATCATCGGCAGAGCTAGCTTATGCCAAAGACTCGGTGCTGAACTCTTTTGTGTTCAACTTCGAAGATCCAGCGCAAACCCTAGGGCGGCTCATGCGGTATGAATACTACGGCTACCCAGCCGACTTCATCTTTCGCTATCAGCAAGGCGTGGAAGCAACCACCGTTGCAGATGTACAGCAAGTGGCGCGGACGTATCTCAAACCAGAGAATATTGTGACGCTAGTCGTGGGCAACGCCAAAGCGATCGCGCCACCTCTGACCAGTCTAGGTCCCAAGGTCAAAGTTACTCCTGTAGACATCACCATTCCAGAACCCCAAGCCACAAGCCGCACATAAACAGAATGATCGGTAGGGGTAAAGCATTCGGCAGTTGAGATAGCAGCAAAGACCATCAAGCTCAATCTGAATGCTTTACCCAGTGCAAAGGAATTACTTTGGACACTGCTAACTTTGTATTCCAAAAGGGTTTAGCATTTGGAGCAGCCATCAGCGGTTTGGTTTCCTAGATCTTGATCCAAATGCTAAACCCCTACAATTTTTAATCACTGGTGGGTAATAGGCTGCCCCTTGAATTTTTCGCCCTTGGCTTCCGAACCAGAAGCAAAATTTGTTGTAGGTAAAACCTGACTGGGAAAAATAAGATAAATCTTTCCAGAAGGGGGCAGTCGTTGGAATGTTTACACAGATATTAGGGCCTGTTGGTTTATTCACAACTGCTTTCTGGATTTGGATGATTTACGACTGCGTCCAGTATGAGCGCGATCGCCAAACTTGGCTCTGGCTCTTGATCTTTCTCAACTTTCCTGGCGCTTTTGTCTACTTTATTGCTCGCTGGCTACCCCGTGCCTCTTTTCCACTGCCCAGCTTCTTAAACCGTTGGACTCGTAAAGATCAACTGTGGCAAGCTGAAGCCGCTGCCATGAATATCGGCAAAGCTCATCAGCTCGTCACCCTAGGCAACATCCGCTGTGAAATTGGCGATTTTGACAAAGCCGCACAAGCCTACCAGCAAGCGATCGCGCAAGAGCCAAACAACCCTCAAGCCCTCTGGGGAGCAGCATCTTTGGCCATCCGCAACAAAGACTTTACAGTTGCTAAAGACTATCTAGAAAAACTCATTCAGGTTGATCCAGAACATAAGTATGGAGATGCTTCTCTAGCTTACGGACGGGTTCTGTTTGAACTGGCAGAACATGAAGTAGCCCAAAGCCACTTAGAATCCCACCTACGAAACTGGGGCACACCGGAAGCTTATGTGCTGATGGCTAAAATCCAACAAAAGCAGGGAAATATTCCAGCAGCACGGGAGTACTTGGAAAAACTGATTATGAAAGTGCGAGGAGCACCGCCTTACCACTACCGCAAAAATCGCCACTTTGTAGGGCAAGCGGAAAAGATGCTCCGCACCTTGAGAAACTAAGTTGAGACGATCGGATCTGCTCACCTAAACCCTAGCGACGACAAGGCTTGCCGCTGGGTGTGGCATCTGGATAAAAGGTGACGATCGCATTGCGGTCTTTGACAAATACCGCTTGGTAAGACTTGCCTGTGGGTTGGTCTTGCACTCGATATAAGCAGGCTCCCTGACCATTGCCTTGCGCTTTCAAGGCTTTGGTCGCATCCAACAACATTTCTTCGGCGTTGCTGATCAAGGGGTAGCCTTTGAGGGTATCAGTCCAAGTTTGGTTGCCTCGCTTGATTACCACTCCCAAGGTATAAAGCACTCCAGGCTCTACTTCTTCACGGTTGAGATTGTTCACTAAGCGGCCCCCCATCTTCTCGTTTTGCAACTGTAGATAGCGACCGACAAAGTGTAACCCACCAATTTTCTGGGGGCCTTCTAGTTCACCGCAAAAGATATGCTCAAACCCACCTCGATCTGACCAGGCTGCTGTGAGATCAGTGAGAAATTCTGCTTGTGTTTTCCGCCTTGGCAGGAGTTCACCTCCTACAGCAGTTTGAATTTGGCGCAACACCTCAGGGTGACTAGCCATTAGCTGCTTGAAGCTGTTGGCATTGACTGTGCTACCAATGGGGCCGCAAGCTTGCAACACGGCTAGGTCAAATGCAGTCAAGCTGGGTGTAGGTGGCGTAATATCCGCTGGCCGACCTGCGGGAAAGCGACGCACTTCCAAGTTGTTTGCTTGGTCAAAAAACGGAAGCAGTGTTGTATTGCCAGGAGGTGCGGGGCGAGTTCTGGCCTCACGGTCATTGCTATTTGAGGCATTTCTGTTGGCAGAAGAGCCTGCCTGGAACGTACCGCAGTTGACACTAACCCAACGACGCTCAGGAGTAGCATTGGGGACTTTGATCAAGACAAATCGCCGCTCGGCGCTATTAAACCCAATCACTTCATAGCGCTGATTCTGCGCGACTCGGATATTGCCAGGATTAGGCCCATTGATGGCGCGTGTAGCTGGACAAGTCTGAGTGATAGTGAGAGTTCCGGGTTGGAGCACTTGAGCTTGGGCTGGAGCGATCGCTGGATGGCTGAGCGTCAAACCAAACAAGACCGATCCCAGAGCCAGACTAGCGGTAAAGGAAAGCCAACGGGTGCGTTGTTTCATAAACTTTAAGGGCCATTAAAAGCAAGCAGAAGAATTTTGCCCGCAATCCTCCTTCCACTTACGAACTGCTGTTGGGAGTATCACCGAGCCAACCTTCCGGAAGCATCACTAAATTAGCTCAAAAATTGGCTGGGTCAACTCATTCCCTTGGATGAAGCGATGGAGTGAGGTGCGATCGCTATCCTGGGCCTAGACTAGAAAAAGTTAGGCAATTCTTTATCCGAAAGATTCAATCTTTACTGAACATTCAAAAACTTGTTAACTTAGAAATATCAGGAAATTACTCAGCCTTACCTAACGCTGGTTCATGCCCAACGCTGCCCTGTGAAAGAACAACGCCAGTTTGAAGAGAAGCACTTTATTGAAGAAAGCGGCATCCTATTCGAGATGGTAGGGTTACCACGGATGGCAGGGCGGATCTTCGGTTGGCTGCTGATCTCAGACCCACCGCATCAATCTCCGGGTGAATTAGCTGAAGTGTTACAAGCCAGCAAAGGCTCAATCAGCACGATTACTCGTCTATTGATGCAAATCGGTTTAATCGAACGAATCAGCTTACCAGGTCAGCGCCGGGATTACTTCCGCATCAAACCAGATGCCTGGTCACAACTCACCAGACAACGAGTGGCCCAAATGACTGCCTTTCGCCAGCTAGCAGAGCGGGGTCTACAACTGATGGCAGGGCAAGAAACCGAACTTCAGCAACGCCTCGAAGAAATGCGAGACATGCACGCCTTCTGCGAACAAGAACTACCGAAGATGCTGGAACGCTGGGAGCAACGATGCACTAAAACCCAACCTGCTCAGCCAGATGCCTAACCCTGAGCCTGGGGCGTCACTCCCTTTAGTGGGATGAAGTGAGCCCCCCTCGATGTCAGACTAGAACATGTCACACTTCGTTATATTTCGCCTTGTCATCTTCGCTATCTCTGCGTTGGGCACGGCATTACATCTGTATTCATT
This sequence comes from Trichocoleus desertorum ATA4-8-CV12, assembly GCA_019358975.1. Lineage (NCBI taxonomy): Bacteria > Bacillati > Cyanobacteriota > Cyanophyceae > Leptolyngbyales > Trichocoleusaceae > Trichocoleus > Trichocoleus desertorum. The sequence goes on along the minus strand of JAHHIL010000001.1, from coordinate 242,180 downwards.
TTGAGCGGCTGAATCTTAGGAGCACTTCATGCAACTTCCCATGATTGGCAAAGTTGGAAAACCTACCCCCTGGATCATTGGGCTGATTGTGGCTGGAGTGCTTGGTGTTTCAGGGACTGCGGTTCTTATCAACCGAGCCACAGCCCCACGAGAAGATCTTGCCGAGTTGACTATCCCCGTCCAGTCCCAAGATTTGCGGGTTCGGATCACTGCCAATGGCACGGTGGTACCGATTCAAAGCGTCAACCTCAGCCCCAAATCGGCAGGAATTGTGAAAGAACTGTACGTTGAGCAAGGCGATCGCGTGGAAGCAGGCGATGTGGTCGCCCGGATGGACAACAGCACCTTCCAGGCAGAGCTGACTCAAGCCCAGGCCAATTTAGCGCAAGCGCAAGCCAATCTGGCTAAGGCAAAAGCGGGCAATACGACTGCCGCAATTGGTCAGATACAAGCGAGTGTGTCACAGGCAGAAGCTCAGGTGCGCGAAGCAGAAGCCCGCTTAGCTCTCGCGAACGATCGCGTCCGCCGCAACGAAACTTTGGCTACAGAAGGAGCGATTTCTCGCGATCGCCTGGATGAAGTGATCAGCGAAGCCAACCGATCTAGAGCCAGCGTGGAACAAGCCCAAGCAGGGGTGCGAGAAGCTAGAAGACGGCTAGAAGATTCACAAAATGGCTCCCGCCCAGAAGACATTGCCGTAGCAGAGGCTCGCGTCAAGGAGGCCCAGGGTCGAGTCCAAGCAGTGCAAACTCAGATTGAAGATACTGCTGTGCGAGCTCCTTTTGCAGGCATCATCACGCAGAAGTACGCCACTGAGGGAGCATTCGTCACCCCGACCACTTCAGCTTCGACCAACTCTTCTGCCACCTCTACTTCCGTGGTTGCCCTCGCTAGTGGCTTAGAAGTACTAGCTGAGGTGCCTGAAGTAGATATTAACCAGGTGGCGGAAGGGCAGGCTGTAGAAATTGTGGCCGATGCTTTTCCCGATCAAGTGTTTCAGGGCAAAGTTCGCCTGATTGCTCCTGCGGCAGTAGAGGAGCAAAATGTCACCTCCTTTCAAGTGCGGGTGGCTCTGGTGACGGGTAAAGATCAGCTGCGATCGGGCATGAATGTCGATCTCACCTTTCTAGGCAAGCAGTTGGATCAAGCCTTGGTTGTTCCGACAGTCGCGATCGTCACTAAGGAAGGTGAAACTGGAGTCTTAGTCACCGATGCCGAGAATCAACCCACCTTTAAGCCTGTCACCATTGGCCCTACCATTGGCAACCAAACTCAAGTGTTGGAAGGGTTAGCAGCAGGTGAAAAAGTGTTTGTTGAGTTGCCAGAAAATAAGAAGCTAGAAGACTTCACCAAACCTAAAGGTCAAAAGAAGCCATAACTAACGCAGTTTCAACTAAACAATTAACCAAACCAAGTCAGCCACAGCGGTAGTACTAGCAGCAACCCGATAAAACTCAGAGCAATGCTACCTGTGAGCAATTCGCGATCGAGATTGTAAACTTCTGCCAGAATCAACACTGACAACCCCGTGGGTGTCCCAGACATCAGCACCAAGACTAATCGAGGTACGCCTGTCATGCCTAAGCATGTCGCCCCTAACCCCACCAGCCCAGGTACAATCAAAACTTTGAGCAGGGTGGGCAAAACAGCACGTTGGAGACTGCGCCAGCCTTTAATTGAGCCAAGGCGTAAGCCCACTAGCAACAAAGCACTCGCCATCACAACCCATACCGCTTGATTAAGCCCAGTTTCGATCGCTTCTGGTAGGGCGATCGCGCGAGTACTAAATCCTAAGAGAAAGGCCCAAGTACTCGGAACAGTCACTACGTCCCGTAACTGAACCCACCAATGGTTCTTGGCCGCACTATGGCCAAAATAGCTAGCAATAAACACAGCAATGCCATAGTTGCCCACCACGTTGCTGGTGACGCTAAAGAGGACTGCCCAGCCTAAATCGTCTATGCCAAACAACACTTGAGCCAAGGCTAAGCCAACAAAGCCTGTATTCCCCAACATTGCCGCCAGAATAAAGCTGCCTAGCGTGGCTCGCTGGGAGACAGGGGTATTGCTCGACACTAGGTTAACGGGGAGCTGAGAGGAGTCAGCGATCGCCACTGGAGTTGGTTCAAACTGCTTCTGCAACCCCCACCAACAAACTAAGGACAAAACCAGGCTCAGCAGTAATACTCCGACTGCCACGGCTGGAATAAAGCCCACGCGATCGGACAACTCGGTTTGGCGTCCTAGCACCAAGAGCTGTAAAGGGACTCCGACCCAATACAACGCTTGTCCCAGCAACCGGGGAAACCGATTGGGTACCCACCGCAGGAGCAATAGCCCTAACCCTGGCCAGATTAGCAAAGGAGTGTAAGCACGGAACAGGGTATCCAGCATCAGAGGACTCGGTAGGGCTATTAATCAAGCGGAGCCGCCTTAAATTCAGACGGCTGAATGGACTTAAAACTAGCGCTCTAGCTTAGGACGAGGCACATCTTGTAAATCACCAGGTCGAATGGACAGTTGCTGAGTTTGTTCTCCCCGTTGGGTTTGCAATTGCAAAGGCTGATTGACTCGGCTTTGTTCGACTGCCCGCTGCAATTGCTCAGCAGTTTTGACAGACTTGGCTTCGACCGCAGTAATCACATCACCCCGACGCAAGCCTGCCGCTGCTGCTGGGCTATTGGGCATCACCTGCATTACCAAAACGCCATTCACTTCCGGGACAGGGAAGGGGGAATTGGGGTTACGGTTAGATTCTTTCGCTAGTTCTGGGGTGAGGGTAAGCAATCGCACTCCAATATAAGGATGCGGAACTTTGCCGCCGCGAATTAGCACATCTTTGATTGCCTTGGCTTTGTCAATGGGAATGGCGAAACCAATACCTTGAGCATCGGCCCGGATAGCAGTATTAATCCCAATCACTTCACCGCGATCGCTCAACAATGGCCCCCCAGAGTTGCCAGGATTGATAGCTGTGTCGGTTTGGATAAAGTCTAGGCGCTTGTCTGGAATGCCAACCTGGGCGCTGGAACGGTTGAGGGTGCTAATGATGCCCAAGGTGACGGTGTTATCCAAACCTAAGGGGTTGCCGACTGCGATCGCCCAATCTCCCACCTGCACATCGCTAGAGTTGCCTAGCGGAGCCACAGGTAGATCTTGGCCGTTGATTTTCACCACTGCCAAGTCAGACGGCTCATCAATGCCGCGCACTTCTCCCTTGAAGGTCCGACCATCTTTGAGCGTGACGCTGACCGTATCTGCTCCACTCACCACATGGGCATTGGTCAAAAGAATGCCGTTGCGATCGATGATGAAGCCCGAGCCCTGACCGCGTTGGTGATATTCCTGTGGGGCGCGTGAGTAGCCATCGCCAAAGAAGGGGCTAAAGAAAGGATCATCAAATAAGGGGTCTGCCGGACGAGTTGTGATTGTGCGATCGGTATCGATCCGCACCACGGCTGGGCCAACTCGATTGACTGCGGCAGCCACAAAGTTACGACTAGTTTCTTGGCTAGGTACGATGTTAGGCGCGATATTGGGCGTGATATTGGGCGCGATCGCAGCGGCAGGTTCTTCCACCGTTGCTGGGCTGAGCAGCGTAGATTGATTGAGCAGCGCTGAAACCTTGGGAAGCCAAGCCAATGGAAAAGTCCAAAGCACAGCCAAAGTTAAAGCAACGCTCAGAACAACCACCAATACGTAGCTACTAATTTGACGAAGCGGAAAAAAGCGTTGCTCCGAGGACGACATCACAATTCCTCCAGGTTCCTCAATCACTTGTTAGAACTGCAAAAACAAAAGCAAGATAGGACAAAACGCCCGGTGTAGTCACAATACCCCCAACCCAGCAAATGCTGTTGCAGCCCCAACGTTAATTATGCTCTGGCAGCGTATAATTTCCGCCGCGTTTGGAGCTAGGTTGGAAGCTAGGGATGGTGACGACAACGACCAAGCCTCTGTACTCGTATTCTAATTTTTCCATCCCTAAAACTTGAACATTTCACTACTTGCCGACGCTCTGTGTTGCGGAATACAAAAACTACCGAGCCATGATCTTGGTTCCTTCCTAATATTGATGCGAGTTGGCGTCTCATCAGTTTCATGGAAGAAGCTGTAGAAATTGCCCCTTTATGATTCGCCTGCTGGTTAGCTTTCTGGTCGCTGTGCTGAATACGTTTTATAGGGAAGATGATGGCCCTGATTTATCAGTGCAGGTCTATCGTCGCTTTTTCGTGTTGGAAACCGTGGCGCGGGTGCCTTATTTTGCCTACCTATCCGTGCTGCATCTCTACGAAACAATGGGCTGGTGGCGCAAATCGGACTGGTTGAAAATTCACTTTGCCGAAGCTTGGAATGAATTACATCATCTCCTGATTGCCGAAGCGCTGGACGGCGATCGCTTTTGGATCGATCGGTTTGTGGCGCGGGCAGGGGCGTTTGTCTACTACTGGATTTTGGTGCCTGTCTATATGATTTCGCCGCGATCGGCCTACCACTTCATGCAGTTGGTGGAAGAACATGCCTACCATACCTACGACACCTTTTTGCAAAAGCATGAAGCAGCGCTAAAGGCTGAACCTGCGCCTGCTGTAGCTGCTAAGTACTACCAAGAAGGTGATATGTATCTGTTCGATGAGTTCCAAATGGCGGCAGGATCGGAGCAGCGCCGTCCTCAAATTAAGACGCTCTATGATGTGTTTTTGGCGGTGCGGGACGATGAACTAGAACATGTCAAAACGATGATCGTCTGCCAGCAACCCGATGCTCAAGCCAACTTCCAAAGTCCCCACAATAGCGAAAAATCGGCGCTTCCAGAAGCAACTCAAGTCGCGATCGCGGCTACTACACAGCAGTTAGTACGAGAAGAGGTGAAATGCTAAGTCTATCTAGGAGCGATCGCCCTTAAGCTTCCGGAGCTTCTGGATACCATCGCTAAAGCTTCACGGACGACTTCAGAACCAGCACCCGCGAGACAAGAATTTTCTGTGAGATGTCGTTTCCAAATTCGGCTTCCAGGTTGCCCCGCAAATAGTTGCAGCATGTGTCGGGTGATTTTGTGGAGCTTCAAACCTTTAGCGATCCAAAAGTCAATGTAGGGCAACATTGCTTCAGCCACTTCCTGAGGCGTGGGAGGGGTAGTTTCTTGAGCGTAAATCAGGCGATCGCTCTGAGCAAACAAGTAAGGCTGATCGTAAGCGGCACGACCAATCATCACCGCATCTACTAAGCACAACTGTTCTTGCACTTGAGCCAAGTTAGTGAAGCCGCCGTTGATTTCAATGAATAGGTTTGGGAAGTCTTGCTTCAGCCGATGCACGTCTGCGTAGCGAAGCGGCGGGATATCTCGGTTTTCTTTGGGGCTGAGTCCTTGCAACCAAGCTTTGCGAGCATGGACAGTGAAGCGCTCACAGCCTACGGCGGCAACGGTTTGGACAAACGCCACCATGTCCTCGTAGCGATCGCGGTCATCAATCCCAATGCGGTGCTTGACGGAGACTGGAATGCTGGTTGCTTGCATCATGGCAGCGACACAATCGGCGACTCGCTCTGGTTGGGCCATCAGGCAAGCGCCAAAGTTACCGTTTTGGACGCGATCGCTAGGGCAACCGACGTTGAGGTTGATTTCGTCGTAGCCTAGGTCGGCGGCAATTTGGGCACAGATGGCGAGGTCTTTGGGGTCATCTCCACCCACTTGCAGCGCTAAGGGCTTTTCTTCGGGGGAAAACGCTAGTAATCGTTCGCGATCGCCATGCAGGATTGCGGGGCTTGTCACCATTTCGGTATACAGCAGGGTTCGCTGGGTGATTTGCCGCATGAAGTAGCGGAAGTGGCGATCGGTACGATCCATCATGGGGGCGACGCTGAGGGGGTTGCCGATGGGAGGGCGATCGCAACGTTGGGATAGGCTGGGTGCTGTAGTCGAAGCGGTCATGGTGCAGGTGTTATATTTTCTAGGGCATTTACCCTGAAATTTTTATTTATTTGAAGGAACCGAGCCCTTGGGGGCACTCGCCCCCAAACCCCCGCTGAAGGACGGCTGCGTCCTCCAGACCTCCTCCAGAAGGGTAAGGCTGTAGGTTTAACCTCTCTGCAGTGCTCCCTAATAACTCCCCGAATTTATCGCTCTAACCGACATACCCAAAAAGAGGACTTTGGTTAGGTTCCTCCCAGAATTGGGGGGGTAGGGGGGCTTGGCTCGGAACTCTTTTATTGTATGAAACAGCCCTGCCAGTATTGAGGGGGCAGTGCGAGAAGTTGAAGGTTAGGAGGCAGCGGCGGTTTTGTCTGCTTCGCGGGCTCCGACGGCTAGTACTAAGCAGAGGGCGGCGATCGCGGTTTGCCATTCTTGGCGAACGCTGGTGTCTTCTACACCGTCAAATAAGCTGACTAGGCGTGGGATGGAGCGTTCCATTGCGGGACGGGGTACAGGTTGGTGCAGTTCGACTAGGCGAGTTAAGCTTTCTTGGTTGTTGAGGAAACTGACAACCCAGCGAGTGGCATGGTCGGGGCTATCGGGAACTCGCTTCACATCTAGCTCTGTTTTTAACCAGATATAGAAGGGGGGCAGGTTCTCTGCTAAGACTTGACCTGCGGTGGGTAAGGTTTGCCGTAGTAGCTCAACGTTCAGGCTAGCTAACTTTTGTTGGACTGTGGGGTTCGCCAACAACTCGGACAAGTTGCAGGCTAGCAAAGCTTCAACATCAGCAGGAGCAAGATTGAGGTTTTGGGCAAAGGTATTCAGCATGATTAATTGGCTGGGAAATGGATTAGGACTGACTCATAGAACTACTGAGACTCAAAGAGAACCTCAAGCAATCTACGTATCTCTAGAACTTAAGCATGAAGCCCCTCGGAAAGAGTCAGTAAAAACGCCAAATTGGCGACAGCCGTTGCTAACAGCGGTGTTGTAACGGGAACTCTCGGCCCTCAACTAAATTCTGATCAGCTAAGGTGGAATTAGTGGCAAGGAGCAGCAGCGATGTCTAGAGTTGCGTTTGTCGGTCAATCAATCAGGTTTTCTTTGGGAATGGCGATCGCCCTTGGAGTAACAGCGATCGCCTCGTCGCCCAGCCCAATACTGGCTCAAACTACTCCGACCAACGCCCCGAATAGCAATCCACAACCTCAATCTGGCTGCATTTCTGGCTATCCCGATGGCACCTTTCGCGGCGATCGCCCAGTTACTCGTTACGAATTTGCGGCTGGCTTAAATGCTTGCCTGAATAACATTGAGCAACAGATTCCCGCAAACCGCGCTAACTTAGCGACTAAGGCCGATTTTGAGGCATTGATTCAACGCCAACGGGAGCTAAATGCTCAGGTCAAAGATTTATCGAGCCGCGTAGATGGCATTTCTACTAAACCCATCACTCGTCCTCGCCAGCCTCTCAGACATGGCCCCAAGCTATAGACTCATCAGGCCATAGAGTCATAAAAAAGCGATCGCTTGCTTCTAGGGTTCTCAAGAGCGATCGCTTTTCTATTGGTTCGTCTAAAGGTTCGTCTATTTAGATTTTGGTGCGATCGGTGAGGATTTCGTAGCCGTCTTCAGTCACCAAAACGGTGTGCTCAAACTGAGCTGAGAGCGAGTTATCCACTGTCACCACCGTCCAGCGGTCTTGTAAGGTGCGGGTGACTTTGGAGCCAGCATTCAGAATCGGTTCGATCGCCAGGGTCATGCCTGCCCGCAGCTTGACGTTGGGCATTTGACGGGTACGGAAGTTAAATACAGACGGTTCTTCGTGCAGGTTACGACCTACGCCATGTCCGGTGTAGTCTTCTACGATGACAAAACCATTCGCCTCAACGTGGTCTTGCACCGCACCCGCCAAGTCCAGCAAGTACTTGCCCGCTTTGACTTGCTCAATACCTTTGTAAAGTGCTTCTTCAGCCACTCGGATTAACTTAGCTGCTTCTGCGGTCACTTCTCCCACACCGATGGTGATGCAAGAGTCGCCATGAAAGCCTTGGAAGTAAGCTCCCGTGTCAATCTTGACCACATCTCCGGTGCGAATCACCTTTTTGGCATTGGGAATCCCATGCACTACTTCGTTATTGATGCTGGAGCAAATAGAAGCAGGGAAGCCGTGATAGCCCTTAAAGCTAGGAGTAGCTCCCATTTCGCGAATCCGCTTTTCTGCATGAGCATCTAGATCAGCAGTCGTCATCCCCGGTTGAATAATTTGGGAAATTTCTTTCAACACGGTCGCGACAATTTTGGCTGACTCCCGCATAATCTCAATTTCGCGCGGAGACTTGAGCTCGATTCCCCGACGTTGCTTAACACGGGGCGGCTGAGACGCTTGAGGAATCAAATTGCTGAGGATGTTCATGGAGATCGAGGAGTACTGATAGGAGCTTATCTTTAGATCTAAGTTAACCCAATTTGCTCTAGGACAGCAGAGCGATCGCTGTCCTAATTCTGCTGTCCTAATTTCTTAGGGAGCGGTTGACGCTGGCGCACCTGCGGTCACTACCACTAAGCGATCCGGTTGGAGCAATTCTTGGATAGCTTGGTTCACTTGTTCGACTGTTACGGCTTGAATCTTGTCGCTCACCTGTTGCAACTCTTCTCGCTTGAGGCCATAAACCTCATTCATCAAGATTTGTTCAACTAGGATTTCGGGGTCAGCCAGTTCAACCGGATAGCCGCTGGCTAGAGATTGCTTCGCGATCGCCACTTCAGAGGCACTCACTCCCTGTTCGCGCATCTGCTTCAACAAAGCCAACGTGCTAGCGATCGCCTGTTGGGAGTCTTCAGGTGCAGTTTGCATTGAGATCAAGAACGGTCCCGCAGAGGTGCCAGTTTGGAAGTAGCTATAAATGCCGTAGGTAAGTCCTTGGCGATCGCGAATTTCTGTTCCTAGACGGCTAGAGAGTGTACTCCCTCCCAAAATTTCATTTAGCACTAAAGCTGGGTAGTAGCGGGGATCTTGGCGATCGATGCCCTGGTAGCCCAAGTAAGTGACTGATTGGGTTTTTCCGGGCAAAGGAGCCGCTAAATAAGTCAGTTTTTGGGGAGCAGACACGGTTGGGAAATTTAGCTTCGGAGCTTGCCCAGCCGCTTGCCAAGTCCCTAGTTGTTGCTTGAGGAGCGATCGCACCTGAGCAGGGTCAAAGTTACCCACTAAAGCCAAAACGGTTTTGTCCGGTCGATAATGAGTGCGATAAAACTGCACTACGTCATCACGGGTAACTTGCTTCAGGCTTTCCGGGGTGGGGAAACTATGGAAGGGATGATTGGCTGGATAAATAGCTTGCTGAAACTGGCGGCGACCCAAGGAGCGGGGATCATCTAATTGCTCTTGCAAACCAATCAAACCTCGTTGCCGACTCAACTCCAGCTCATCAGCAGGGAATGAAGCGTTTTGTAAGACATCGGCCAACGTTTGCACCAGCAAGGGCAAATCGGTTGCTAAACCATCACCATCAATCGTGACCCCTTCGCGATTGGTATCAAAGGATAAGTCAGCTCCTCGATCTTCCAGTGTTTCAGCTAGCGTTAAAGCATCTTTGGTTTTGGTGCCGTTCATCACATTCTCGGCGGTCAAGTCAGCCAATCCAGCCTTCTTGATGGAGTCGTACTCGCTTCCAGCGCCAATGTGGCCACTCAGCGTGATGGTTGGCGTACTGGTGTCTGGTAGCAACAGGATGCGTAAACCATTCTCCAGCGTCACCGCTTCTGGCAAGGCTTGGGTGTTCTCGGAGGTAGTTGTCTCTAAGCGAGGCAGATATTGTTCTAGCTCCGCCGGATCAACGGGTTCACCAGCACTAAAGTTTTCGGTTGTTTGGGTCGCCCCAACTCCTGTCCCTCCGGTACCTGCTTGCAGTTGAGTCGGTTCAAAGAAGCCAACGGTACGGCTAGCTGACTGGAAATAGGTTTTGGCGACACGCTGCACATCCGCTGCGGTGACTTGGGCGATCGCGGCTAACAAACGATCGCTATAACGGTAATCTCCCGCTACGCTTTGGTCATCGGCCAACTGCATCGCCTGACTCGTAACATCTCGGTTTTGCAGCAATCGAGAAGCGCGTAGTTGAGTTTTGGCCCGCTGGAGTTCTGCTTCGCTCACGGGCTTATCTCGGAGGTTGGCAAGCGATCGCTGCAACACTCGATCAATCTGGCTCAGCTTCTTGCCAGGGGCTGCGGTCACAGAGAAGCTATACCAACCAGAGCCGAGTAAGTTGGCCGCATAGCCACCCGCGTCACTGGCTAAACCCGATTCCACCAAAGCTTGGTACAGCCGAGAACTACGACCTCCGGTCAAGATGTAGTCCATCACCTGGAGCGCAGCCACATCCGGATGACTCAGATCAGGCAAAGGATAAACCGCTTGCAGTAGAGATGCACTTCCCGGCTCTCGCAGCATAATCGGTGCTTTCTGAGCTGTAGCGGCGGGTTTTAGGGTGGGGGGCATCGCTGAAGCTACAGGTTTTGCGGTTCCCACCTGCTCCTCATTTGGAATTTGTCCAAAAGCTGATCTGACGACTTGCAGAGTGGGTTCAGTCTCAAAATCTCCCACGATCACTAGCGTGGCATTGCTAGGACTGTAGTATTTGCGGTAGTAGTCTCGTACCTGCTCAACCGTAAAAGTTTCCACCTCAGCTTTCGTGCCGCCTATGGGCAAACCATAAGATTGCTGGGGAAAGGCCGCTTTCCGCACTGCTCGTTCTAGACGGTAACCTGGCTCATTTTCGTACCCTTGCAGCTCCGAGATTACGACTCGCTTTTCGCTCAGCAGCTGCTCAGGATTGATCAGGGCATTTTTCATGCGGTCTGCTTCCAAAACCAGCAGAGCTGGCAGCTTGTGACGTTCTACGGTGCCGTAATAAGCAGTTTGGTCATAAGCAGTAAACGCATTCGACTGGCTACCCAGCGCACTAAATAAACGACCAAATTGCACAGGGCGATTGTTGGTGCCCTTAAACATAAGATGCTCAAGCAGATGAGAAATTCCGCTCAAACCTGCGGGTTCATCGTACGAGCCGACTCGGTACCAAACCTGGACGCTCACCACCGGAGCTGTGTGGAGTTCTTTGGTTAAAACCGTCAAACCATTATCTAGTAATGTTTTTCGCACACCATGAGTTAAGGCAGCAGGCATAGCAGTAGGTGACTGCTTCATATCGATCTTAGTCTTATCGTTAGGGGTAGCAGAAACAGCGGGAAGCGCTAGGGTAGCGGCAGTCTCGCCTGAGACAAACACAACAGCCATTAAGCAGCAAGCAAACAACAGAGTGACTCTGCCATAGCGACGCATAGAACCTAGCAGTGACATGGGGCAAAATGCAATAACTGCATTAATTCAGGAATCACAAGTTAAAAATTCAGACGCACAAGGCTCTATGTAAGCCTGACATCTACTCTAGTTCACTTCCCTGAGACTCAGCTAAGCCCCTTAGCTCAGCTGTAAGTCTTTGGTATGTGTCTTTGGCCTAAATGGGCTAGAAACAAAAGATTGTGATTCAGTTGACATAGCACTAAAACATTAAGAGCATTACTTAAAACAAGGTCTTTCCTTGGAAAGATTTTTGACAAAAAAAAGCAAATTTATTCTTAAAAAGCGAAAAATTAGCTTTCAGATGCCCCAGCGGGGCATTGCTTGTTTAAGCAAGCTAAAGCTCTAATTTTCTATGCCCCTCGCAAAGGAAAGCCAGGATGAAGCCCTTTATCGTTCTGTCACTTCTTAGTTTGATACTGGTAGGCTGCAACGCAACTCAGAATTCAACTTCTCCTAGTGCATCCCCTACCAATTCCCCCGCTCAATCTAGTCAGTCGAGCGATCGCCAAGCTCAAGGTAAGCCGACTGTTGTCACCACCGTTGCCCCTTTAACGAACATCGTCAGCAATATTGCGGGCGATCGCGCTGAAGTGAGAGGCATCGTCCCTGAAGGCACCGACTCTCACACCTTTGAGCCTCGCCCTTCCGATGGTGAACTGCTCAAGCAAGCCGATCTAATTATTGCTAACGGTTTGCAACTAGAAGCTCCCACCTTAAAGTTAGCTGAGGCGGCTAAGCCAAGAGACGCAAAAATTCATGAAGTTGGTACCAGCACGATCGAGCAAGGCGAGTGGATCTTTGATGCCAGCTTTCCCAAAGAAGGCGGCAAGCCAAATCCTCACCTCTGGGTTAACCCCAAATATGCAGCGGCCTATGCTCGTCAGGCAGCTGAGCAGCTCACCGCTCTAGATCCCGCTGGAGCTGACTATTACGCCACCAACCTCAAAAACTATCTGCAACGATTAGATCAACTCGATCAAGTGACTCGCAAAGTCGTGGCCAGCATTCCACCCGAAAACCGGAAGCTTCTCACCTACCACGACTCTTGGGCCTACTGGGCTCGCGAATATGACGTTGACGTGATCGGGGCCATTCAACCTTCTGATTTCAACGAACCCTCTGCCCAGGATGTCTCCAAGTTGATCGATCAGATCCGGGAAAGCAAAGTCCCTGCTATTTTTGGGTCGGAAGTGTTTCCTAGCAAAGTGGCAGAACAGATTGCCCGCGAAGCCAACGTCAAACTTGACAATACTAGTGACGACGATCTACCCGGTGAAGGTTCTGCCAATGCGATGGAAAACAACAATCCTGAACATACTTATATCGGGATGATGGCCGAAAACCTCCGCATCTTGGCGAGGAACCTCGGTGGTGATCCTAGCCTAGTAGATAGCCTAGAAACGGCCAACATCGTTGGGCCAACTGCCACCGCTCAAGCCAAGCCATAAGGTAGAAAGCATGCAACCTTTGCTGGAAGTCAAAAATCTTGCCTGTGGCTATCAAAGCCAAACCATTTTTGCAGATGTCAATTTCTCCTTGTACCCAGGCCAATTTTCCGGCTTGGTGGGGCCTTCAGGTAGTGGTAAGAGTACCTTACTCAAGACCATTGTGGGACTGCTGCATCCCTGGGGCGGAGAAATTTGGTATCGGGGACGCCGCCTAAAACCAGGAGCTTCTCCGGTTAAGGTGGGCTACGTTCCTCAAGTAGAGACGGTAGATTGGGGCTTTCCCGTCACCGCAGAAGAAGTGGTGATGATGGGGCGGTACCGACAGCAAAGGCTCTGGCCTTGGCCCTCCCGTTGCGATCGCACCAAGGCCAGAGAACTGCTCAGCCGCGTTGGCATTGAACATGTAGCGCGTCAGCCCATTGGTGAACTATCCGGTGGACAGCAGCAACGAGTGTTTCTAGCACGAGCGCTCGTGGGCGATCCCGAAATCGTGTTACTCGATGAACCAACCAGCAGTTCCGACTTGCATGTCCAGCACGAACTCCTGCATCTGTTAGCTGAGCTAGGGCAACAGGGCTTAGCCATCTTAATTTCTACCCATGATCTCAACTCCGTTGCCACTCACCTACCTTGGGTAATCTGCTTCAACCACGGCCTCATCTGCCAAGGCCCACCCAAAGACGTTTTCACGCCCGAAAGCTTAGGGAAAACCTTCCGAGGTGAAATGGTGGTATTTCGGCACAATGAGCGAATTTTGGTTGCGAGTGGAGCCACCTCCTTGCTGCATGAAATGCAAGACAATCTGCCACCCGCCCTCTACAAATCTCTACCTTCTAAATCTGCCTAATTTCTTGCACCAACGTCTGGACTGACTATGGAGTTCCTGCTCAAACCCTTTCAATACGAGTTCTTTAGTCGAGCCATGTGGGTCGGGATGATGGCAGGGTTGTTGTGCGGTGTGATGGGAGTCTACATCACCACCCGACGCATGAGTTACATCGCCCACGGTTTATCCCACGCCATCTTGGGGGGTGCTGTAATTACCTATGTTTTAGGCTTCAACTTCTATATCGGCTCTGGAATTTGGGGGTTTGGTACTGCCCTGCTGATTCAATACCTCACAGGCCGCAAAATCTACTCTGATGCTGCGATTGGCATTGTCACTACCGCTAGTTTTGCCTTGGGCGTTGCCATTATCAGCACCTATCGCAGCTTCACTCAAAGCTTTGAAGCAGCCCTATTTGGCAATGTTTTAGGCATTACACCCACCGACTTATGGGTGGTGACAGCCGTGACTGTACTCTTGCTAAGCCTGGTTTTCATCTTCTACCGTCCCTTACTTTTTTGGTGTTTTGACCGGGAAGTAGCTAAGGTACATGGCGTCCCAGTTTTCGCAATGGATACGCTGTTTGCCTTGATGATGGCAACGCTGCTAGTCGCCACCTTACAAGTGTTAGGAGTCACCTTGATCATTTCAGCAGTCGTGATTCCTGCTTCGATCGCTCGCCTTCTCAGCAATCGCTTTGGCACCATGATGCTACTCTCAGGCGGATTGGGAGCCGCGATCGCCTTTGTCGGCATCTACATCAGCTACTACTTCGACATCGCCTCTGGAGCCAGCGTCGTCCTGCTCTCCACCCTAGTTTTTAGTCTCGTTCTGGGGTGGACTCGTTTCCAACAGCGCCAAAAACGTTATTTGCCTCCACCCCTGCATGCAGAAAAATTGCAGTAAGCAAAGCAATTCTAAAAACTGAGGACTAGACCGAAAGCCTTTCTTCGAGTTACTATTGGAGACTGTGAGTTTTTTAAAAACCTATGAACGCGCAGGAAGTCATCCGCTCGATTGAAGCGGAGCAGTTAAAGGCAAATCTCCCTGAAATTTATGTTGGCGACACCGTCAGGGTAGGCGTCATCATTCAAGAGGGAGGCAAAGAACGGACTCAGCCTTATGAAGGCGTCGTAATTGCCAAGCGTAATGGTGGCATCAACGCCACGATTACCGTACGTCGCGTCTTCCAAGGCGTTGGTGTAGAGCGAGTGTTTTTAGTTCACTCTCCCCGCATCGAAAGCGTTAAGGTGATTCGTCGAGGCAAAGTGCGTCGCGCTAAGCTATACTACTTACGCGATCGCGTCGGTAAAGCAACTCGCATTAAGCAGCGCTTCGACCGCGGCCTCTAATCAGGCTCAGCTTCCACAGCTCTAAGGTTGACGCAAAACAGCTTTAGAATTACAATGCGAAAGCTGAGCGTTGAGCCTAAGCTCAACTTGGGCGCTCTTAGTTCAGTTGGTAGAACGCAGGTCTCCAAAACCTGATGTCGGGGGTTCGAGTCCTCCAGGGCGCGCTGGATGATTACCATGACGGTTCTACTCGGAAGTGTCTCCAAGATTGGTGAACAGGTGCTGTAAGTACCTACTTTCGAGTAGAATTGTTGTTTGGGCGATCCACCGAGCATTGTAATTGAGTTCCTACTTTTAGGTGAAGCAACAGTGCATACTTGCTTGCAGCTCTCTTGAGCAGGGTTGCCTAACTTTAGCGGGAAACCGCTCATAGCTGCACTGATAGGGGAATGAGCAATTGTGGCTAAAAAAGACGAAGTAGAAATACAAGAGAAAAGTTCAGGATTTGATGCAGTTGGTTTCTTCAAAGAATCCAAAGAAGAGCTAGATAAGGTCGTTTGGCCAAGTCGTCAACAGCTCGTCAGTGAATCCTTAGCAGTATTGCTGATGGTAACCCTATCTGCAACCCTCATCTACTTGGTGGACAACTTCTTCAACTGGGTAGCTGGAAAGGTGTTTTGATGACTTCTGCATCAGATGAATCATACAATGCCCTCCCACCGGAAGTGAGAGTGGAAAGCCATGAGGAGGAGTCTTTCGCTCCTAATAGTTCTCATTGGTATGCCGTTCAAGTAGCTTCTGGTTGTGAAAAGCGGGTGAAAACTAACTTGGAGCAGCGAGTTCAAACGATGGATGTCGCTGAGCGAATCCTTCAAGTAGAAATTCCTCAAACTCCTGCTGTTAAGATTCGGAAGGATGGCAGTCGGCAAAATTCGGAAGAGAAAGTCTTTCCAGGTTATGTGCTAATTCGCATGGTCATGGACGACGAGACTTGGCAAGTTGTCAAGAACACCCCGAATGTGATTAACTTTGTCGGCGCTGAGCAAAAGCGTCGCTATGGACGCGGGCGAGGCCACGTTAAACCGATGCCGTTAGGTGCGACAGAAGTAGAACGTATCTTCAAGCGCGCTCAAGAGCAGAAGCCAGTCATCAAAATTGATATGGCAACCGGAGATAAAATTCTGGTGCTCTCGGGTCCTTTCAAGGATTTTGAAGGGGAAGTGATTGAAGTCAGTCCAGAGCGCAGCAAGCTCAAAGCCTTGCTTTCCATCTTTGGGCGAGACACTCCCGTAGAACTGGAGTTTAATCAGGTTCAAAAACAGAGCTAGAAGATAAATGGCAAAGAAAGTAGTTACGGTCATTAAGTTGGCCATTAACGCAGGTAAGGCGAACCCTGCGCCTCCGATTGGCCCTGCGCTCGGTCAGCACGGCGTCAACATCATGATGTTCTGCAAGGAATACAATGCTAGAACTGCTGATCAAGTAGGTTTAGTGGTTCCTGTAGAAATCTCTGTCTACGAAGATCGCAGTTTTACCTTCATTCTCAAGACACCCCCCGCTTCTGTACTAATTCGCAAAGCTGCAGGTGTAGAACGAGGTTCTGGTGAGCCCAACACCAAGAAAGTTGGATCGATTAGTCGGTCTCAACTGCAAGAAATTGCTCAAACCAAACTACCCGATCTGAATGCCAATGATGTTGAAGCAGCCATGAGAATCGTGGAAGGGACTGCACGCAACATGGGTATTACTGTCAAAGACTAGACCTCGAATATAAACAGTTATCACGGGGGAGAAGCAGCGCTTCGTTAATGACCCCAGGAGAGGAAAATGGCAAAGAAGGTATCGCGTCGGCTCGCAGAGCTGAATAAGAAAGTAGAAGAGAGAGCGTATGAGCCGATGGAAGCGCTCAACCTCTTGAAAGAGACAGCTACTGCTAAATTTACAGAATCAGCAGAAGCGCACATTCGTCTTGGTATTGATCCCAAATACACCGATCAGCAATTGAGAACCACTGTGGCTCTCCCAAAAGGCACCGGACAAACTGTTCGGGTTGCAGTCATTGCTCGGGGTGAAAAAGTAGCTGAAGCCAACAACTCTGGCGCTAATATCGCTGGCTCGGAAGAGTTGATTGATGACATCCAAAAGGGCATGATGGACTTTGATGTCCTGATCGCAACACCTGATATGATGCCTCAAGTGGCAAAATTAGGTCGTTTGCTCGGACCTCGTGGTTTGATGCCTTCCCCCAAGGGCGGCACAGTGACATTTGATTTGGCCCAGGCTATTTCAGACTTCAAAGCTGGAAAACTAGAATTCAGAGCCGACCGAACTGGTATCGTCCACGTTCTTTTTGGAAAGTCTGACTTCTCAGCAAACGATTTGCTAGTCAACTTGAAAGCTCTGCAAGAGACGATTGATCGGAACCGTCCTTCTGGTGCTAAAGGTCGTTACTGGCGATCGGTCTTTGTTTCTGCAACAATGGGACCTTCGATCGAAGTAGATGTTAGTGCGCTGCGCGACTTAAAGCTGACTGACGTAGCCTAAGCCTAGCACTGCATCTAAAGTACTTCCCGGAGTGGAGGAGCAACAAGTTTTACCCACAAAATCCCAATTGAATAAACAAAGCCAGAGACAGCAGGCGCAGATTGCTTAATCTCCTGCCGAGGTTTTAACTCTACTAGTAATTGGTCCCTCTAGTTTTTGAAGGCCAATCCCTGTAGTGTTTAACCCGGCTCAATGTCCGGGTTTTTTTCTGGTTTGAGTTGGGCTTTGTTTAGGGATGGGTTTAGATTTGGCATTCTGCGTTTTTTCTTAAGGAGGTGAGTATCAAGTATGGGCAGAACGCTAGAGGATAAGAAGGCAATTGTGGCCGAACTCAAACAGCAGTTGAGCGAGTCCCAACTTGCATTCGTGATCGACTACAAGGGCTTAAGTGTGGCTGAGATCACTGATCTGCGGCGACGTTTGCGTCCAGTAGGCGCAACATGCACGGTCACTAAGAACACGTTGATGCGGATTGCGGTTGACGGGGATGCAACCTGGCAACCAATGACTGAACTTGCATCTCAGTCTTCCGCCTTCTTGCTCGTGAAGGACGACATTGGTGGTGCCATTAAGGCTTACCAAGATTTCCAGAAGGCTACGAAGAAGACTGAACTTCGTGGTGGCGTCATGGAAGGCCGTGTCCTCAGCGCTAATGATGTCAAGGCGATCGGTGAGTTGCCATCTAAGGAACAGCTCATTGCTCAGATTGCAGGAGCCATCAATGGTGTCGCTACCAAGCTGGCTGTGGGTATCAACGAAGTTCCTGGTTCTTTGGCTCGCGCCATCAAGGCTGTGTCCGAGAAAGACGACCAACAGGCAGCTTAATGCTTTCGGATTCTAGATTTTAGAGTTTGGATTTGTACCAAGTTCTAGTTTTTTAGGCCAAACGGTTTACGCAAAAAATTCCTAGGAGTTAACTAATGTCTGCTACAACTGACCAAATTCTGGAACAACTTAAGTCTCTGACTCTGCTAGAAGCAGCTGACTTGGTTAAGCAAATCGAGGAAGCTTTCGGCGTTAGCGCTGCAGCTCCTGCTGGTGGCATGATGATGATGGCTGGGCCTGGGGCTGGCGCTCCTGCTGAAGAAGTAGAAGAGCAAACTGAGTTCACTGTCATGCTCGATGAAGTTCCTGCTGACAAGAAAATTGCAGTTCTGAAAGTTGTTCGAGTTTTGACAGGTCTAGGCTTGAAGGAAGCAAAAGACCTTGTAGAAGCTGCGCCTAAGGCAGTGAAAGAAAATATTGCTAAGGGTGATGCTGAAGATGCTAAGAAGCAACTCGAAGAAGCTGGCGCTAAGGTAACGATTAAGTAAGCTTCGCTGCTATTCGTTCTATCTCAATGAGCAAAGGAGCCTGATTTAGGCTCCTTTTTTTGGGATTTTTGTGATGAATAGGCGATCGCCCAGCCCTACTTGAAACCATACCCAATCGCTAAACGGCTAACCTTACTTCAGGTCTAATAAGCCAGTCTCTTTCAACTTAGGATTGAAGCGAATTTGCATCTGAACGCCTCGATCTCGTAGCTGGGCTAAGATTTGCTCTTCGACTCGCCTAGCCACCCGCTTCAGTAGCTTTATTTGCGTCATTTCATCAGCTTCGCGATAATCAGTCTGCTCTTCTTCAGTCATGGCAAACTTGGCATCAATCGGCTGATTCCAAAGATTTTGCTCCTCCGCATTGCCTACCGGAGTCTTGCCGTTTTCAGAGATCCAAGCATCTCGAATCGCTTCTAGGGCGGTACGATTGGGGCGATCGCTCGTCTGGACTTTAAACCAGTAACAAGCTTGAGGGCGACGCACTAAATGCTGTTGGAGGCTGAGATAAATATCTCGCGAGTAGCCAATAAATTGTAGAGTTTGTGCTTGGTCAAAAATTGCATAAACACCAACTTTCCCTTGGAATTGCTCGTTTACTTGACCAGCATCATCGAGGTAGGGAATGTATTCTAAGTCGGCGAGAACAGGAATATCAGTTATAAAAGTCATGCGTTGCTTAAAAAAATAGTTTTAGTCAATTTTGTGATAGATAGCACACAAGCGACTAGGCTGAAAAATCTTAGCCTTAAACATAAAGTTAGGCGGCACATTCACAATCACATACTGATTAGATTCATGATATTTTTCAAATTCTTGGGGCATGCCTTTAGGGCTTGACGTGCTATAAGGCACAGGTTGAAATAGTAATTCTGTAAATTCTACTTGCTCACATTGCGACTGCTGAGCTACTTGTTGTAAAAAAGCTTCACTTCTCAACAAGTTAAATAAATCCGCTTGGGCTGCTGGCTCCAGCGTAAATCCACTATCAAAATGTTCAATAATTTTAAGTTTCATTGTTCATAACAGTTCACTAACTGGGCGATGAAATATCAAACAAAAACAAAGCAGCGATCGCTTCATCGATATAGCAGAATTAATACTAATTTCTGGGCATTAGCTTTGATTACTACTTTGATTCAGCCTATTAGATTCTGAAGCGTCTGTCAGCAATAGCTCTTCATCTCGATATTAAGAATCATGACTTCACCACTCCATCTAGGCGTGAGACTGCGGGCACAAAAAGTACCTGTAGCCTGAAATTTTACTACCCAATAGGCTTAGGTCATTTTAATTTAACTCCTTCTTAGGCTATAAAACACTGCTGCAATCTCCTAAGTCTTACTTGAGGTATAAAACCCTGCCAAATCTAGCCCCTAGGCTGGAGAAGGGGCAGATAAATGCAGAGTTAGCTCGCGTTAGTTGCCACCCATAAGAAAAAAGGAGGAAAGCTATGGCTGATTTAGATAAAAATCGAGATTTGAATCAAGGAAATGAGGCTCATGAGCCCGATGCGAACCGTGACCCGCTTTCTGGTCAACCCGGTGCTCATCCCGTAGGAACTGGCATTGGTGCCGCTGGAATTGGCACAGTGGGTGCGGTAGTAGGGGGTGTAATTGGCGGTCCTATCGGCGCAGTGATTGGAAGCGCAGTTGGAGCAGTAGCAGGTGGTTTGGTTGGCAAAAGTGCGGCTGAAGCCGTTGACCCCACCGTTGAAGAGGAATACTGGCGCAACAATTATGCTTCTCGGCCTTATGTGGAACCAGGCCACACCTATGATGATTATCAGTCAGCTTACCAAACTGGGTATGAGGGCTATGGTCGTCATGCAGAGACTGGAAGAAAGTTTGATGAGATCGAACCAGATCTTCGGAGCGATTACGAAACCCGTCATGGCGGTAAAGGTCTAGGTTGGGATAAAGCAAAGCATGCAGCCCGCGATGCTTGGGACAAGGTTGAAAATACAGTTACAGGTTCTGGCGATCGCAACTCCGGACAAAATCTTGCTGGCCGAGGCGACACTCAACAAGTCAATCTGTACGAAGAAAGGCTGATCACTGACAAAACCCGTGTCAAGACTGGTGAAGTCAACGTTGGTAAGCATGTAGAAACTGAAACTGCCCGCGTTGATGTTCCGGTGGAAAAAGAGCGTGTAGTTGTAGAGCGCACTACCCCGACGAATGCTGGTACCCCAGTTACACCTGGAGAAGCTGACTTCCATGAGGGAGAAGTAGCACGGGTAGAAATCTATGAGGAGCGAGCTGACATTCACAAAGAAGCGGTACTACGCGAAGAAGTGAATATCAGAAAAGAAGTTGATCATGAGACGGTTCAGGCGGAAGAGCAAATTCGCCGGGAAGAACTAGATATCGATCGCCAAGGTCGTGGAGTAAGCGATCGCTCCAATCCTCTAACCTAAACCCTAGCCTAACTCTGGCCTAACTCTGGCCTAACCAGATAGTTAGCTGATGGTGCATTGCAACCAGAGCAGATTGCTAGTGTGATCAAGGGTGGGCTTAATATTAGGCTCACCCTTTTTTCAGGCTCCTACAAAACTCAACGGGCTGCACTCAAAATCAGCTTGAACCCGTCAAATGGACTTTTTACGTTGGGCTAAAAGACGCGCTGCTAGAAGTCCACCTAGAAAACCGAACAAGTGGCCTTCCCAAGAGATGCCATTACGAATAGGCAGCACTCCCCAGATCAAGCTGCCATAGAGAGTACCGACTAGAAGTGAAAAGGCGATCCCCACTGCGCTTCTTTCAAAGTAACCCCGTGACAATAAAAAGCCGAAGTAGCCAAAAACAACACCGCTGGCTCCAATGTGAATCGAATTAGCGGAGCCAAACAACCACACACCCAAGCCACTGGCCAGGATTGTAATCAGACTAACGATAAAAAAGTCGCTGATTTCTCGGAGCATCACAAACCATCCCAAAACTAGGAAAGGGATGGTGTTCGCCATTAAGTGCCCTAAACCTCCATGCAAAAACGGTGCAAACAGAATGCCCCGCAAGCCGCTAATACTACGAGGGCGGATACCGTAGAGGTTGAGAGCGTTACCTAAAACGAACAAATCAATAATTTCTAGCAACCAAATACAGATAATGAAGCTGCCCAGAATCAGAGCATGATTTCTGAGTTCACGGGCGATCGCACTTTTATCGTCATTCTTCATGGCTTTGCCTCAGCAGTATCTCACCTGAGATTTGCCCCTCAAATTATCAGGGTCCTGTTCTACAGTTTTAGCTTGCTGAAGGCAGTTTTCTCCAGAATTCAATTTTTGCAGGCAACCACAGAGGATTTCCCTACAGTTGCCCTACACCCGTTAAGCCATGACCATGCCGCCATCTACATTCATAACTTGTCCTGTAATGTAGGCAGCCGCTGGGTCAGCAGCGAGGAATTTCACTAAGCCAGCTACTTCCTCTGGCTGTCCATAGCGGCCTAAAGGAATAAACTTCAAAATTTCTTCCGTGTGGTTCAAGCCACTGGTCATGTCAGTCGCAATGAAGCCAGGAGCTACAGCATTGACCGTTACCCCCCGACTCGCCAATTCCTTGGCAACAGTCTTGGTAAAACCAATAACCCCAGCTTTAGCTGCGCTGTAGTTTGCTTGCCCTGGGTTGCCCATTTGGCCTGCCACAGACGTGATATTGACGATGCGGCCAGAGCGTTGCTTCAGCATAATTTTGCTAGCCAATCTGGTACATAGAAATACACCAGTCAGGTTGAGATCAATCACAGCTTGCCAATCTTCCGGCTTCATCCGCAACAGTAAGGTATCGCGAGTAATCCCAGCATTGTTGACGAGAACATCAATGCGTCCCCATTTTTCCATCACAGCGCTGAAAAAAGCATCGACCTGATCTGCTTTGGAGACATCGGCTTGTAGAGCCACAGCGTCACTGCCCATAGCAGTGATATCAGCCACGACTTTGTCCGCAGCAGTACTAGAGTTGGCATAGTTGACCACAACATTGGCTCCTTCAGCAGCGAGCGCCAAAGCGACAGAGCGACCAATGCCTCTAGATGCTCCAGTTACGATCGCCACTTGCCCTTGCAATCGTTTCGATGCAGTCTCTTGCAATGCCTCCATACCTAATTCCTCTTTTCGAATATCAGTAGCCAATCGCTCAATTATCTTAGGGCATTTACGTCCCAACTCTGCTGCTTAACCGATGGGCTGCTTAACCGAGGACAGATGAGCTACAAAGGATTTGTACTAGGATCAATGCAATGATCCGCAACTGGTTGTGTCCTATGGCTACCAAAAAACAGTTCAGTAACTTTCAAGAATTGTTATCTGGTTCTGAGTTACCAATGCTAGTAGATTTTTATGCGCCTTGGTGTGGCCCTTGCCAAGTTATGGCTCCGATTTTAGAGCAGGTCAATGCTCAAATGAAGGAACAATTGCGTGTCGTAAAAATCAACACAGAAACCTATCCAGAATTGGCATCTCAATACCAAATTCATGCGCTGCCAACGCTGGTCTTATTTAAGGATGGACAGCCGATCGATCGCATAGAAGGTGTGATGCAGGCGAAACAGATTGTGCAACGTTTACAACCGTTTGTTTCCAGAAATTCGTAGGCAGGATGCGAGGGTTGCTAGAGTAGTCGCGATCGCCGTATCCCTCCTAAGCCTATGCACTCTCAAAACACCAAAGCTGAATTGCACCGCCTCCTTCAAGCTCGCAACGAGTACCCCGAAAAAATCGCTGAAATTGACGCTCAAATTCATACCATTTTTGCCGAAACTCACGCAATTCTGGTATTGGATATGTCAGGCTTTTCTCGGCTTACGATTCGGCATGGCATTATTCATTTCTTGGCTATGATTCATCGCTTAAGTGCGATCGCCACCCCCCTAGTCGAACAGCACCAAGGTACTGTGATCAAGCAAGAAGCTGATAATTTATTTGCTGTTTTCCCAGAAGTTGTATTAGCGGTGAATGCTGGGCTAGATATCTTAAAAAGCTTAGCGACTGTCAATTCTGGATTACCAGATGCAATGGATTTGTACGCTAGCATTGGCATCGGCTACGGAGAAGTGTTGTTGGTAGCGGGCGAAGATCTGTACGGCAATGAAATGAATTTGGCTTCCAAACTAGGGGAAGACCTAGCACGATCGAATGAGATTTTACTGACGGAGTTGGCGTTCCAGCAGTTGCAATCTACAACTTGGACTTGTGAGGCCATTGAACTCTCTGTTTCTGGCTTGGAACTAACGGCTTATCAGGTGCAGTTTTCCAAGTGAGCCCAATTTCTAACACCCAATTGCCTAACAACGGTACAGACGGTATCGATAGCCATCGGTACGATGCTTGTGCTCTGGATCAGCGATACAACGCTCTCCCGCTAAGAGAGAGGCTAAACTCGGTGTCTCGTCCGGATTGGGAAAGTTGAGCAACCATAGATCCAGCGGGCGAGGCAATTGGCTTAAGGTTTGCTGGAGCGCGATCGCACTCGATAACGGATTTTGGTCTTGATGGGCTAGCAGAAAGCGGGGATTAGCCAATGTCCCTGTGATCGGTCGGCGTTTCAGCTCCCAAGCCAAACCCATCAGCCTGCCTGTCTGCCCATGAGTCATATGGGCGATCGCGATCAAGGGGGGAGATTGAGTCGCTTGCTGAAGATGTTGCACCACCACATCAGGGCGATGGGTTTTCTGATAACCCAATCCTGTCGCAACGGTCAGACTACTAAGCAGGCCAACGAGCCAAACAATCATCACCACTGTTTTACCGTTGGGTTGCCACCGTTTCCAAACATTACCCGCTGGTTTTGGTGGTGACACTTCGGGTTGAGGCGTGACGGACTCAGACCAAAAAGCAGCTAGGCTGGTTGCCAGTAAAACAACAACGGCAGGAAAATAAACAAAGCTGAAACGAAATGCACTGGTAATTTCGGTTCCTAAACCGTAAGCAATACCAAAAAAGAGCGCGATCGCACTGAGGACAAAACCACCTAATCCTTGCAGCGCCAATCGGCTTTGGAGTTTCTGCCACTGCTGCTTTAACCCTTGGTAAATTAGCGGGACTGACCAGGCACAAAACAGCAGCATACCCAGGCCAGACATAATCACTAGGGTAAAATTGGGGGCTTGCACGGGTAAAAAGACCAGCATGGTGATCCACCCCACTAAAGCCTGTAGCACTGGATCGAACCAACCCAGCCCAGATCGAGTACCGCTATAGATCCAGTCGGTCAGCTGATTGCCGTAAACTCCTTGCCAAGCAGGTAACCAAACGACGATGCCCGCTACGGTTCCAGCGACCACCGCATAAATTCGTCCCCACAGTTTAAGCGCTGGTAGCTGGAAGGGCAGATGAGATTGATTGGACCTAGCTTTTTGCCCCACCAAAAGCCAAAATCCCAGTAATACCAAAGCCTCTGCGAATAAAGACAGGACGAAGAAGTAATGGGTTGCCATACCCAGCGTATTCACCCCAACCCAACTTAACCCAACCAGTAGGGGTAAAGGTTTATGAACCCGCAGCGATCGCAGCGCAACTACTAAGCAGCCCAAGGAAGCGATCACCCACAGCACAGCCAGGGTATAGTGACGCGCTTCCTGAGCCAGGTAGATACCATAAGGGGAAACAGCCATCCCCGCTGCTGCCAGATGCCCAACTAAAGGAGATTCAAAAGCCAGCCAGCCCAAGCCAAACATCGCCGGAATTGAAACAGCCCCAAAGATGGCAGGGAGCGATCGCGCCGCCCAAATGGACACCAACCCCTCTTGAGACGGAAACAATTGCAGCCACCAATGAGCCAGCACAAAATAGAGAGGAGGATGAGTGCTTTCCTGCATCAAGTGCTCCGACACCGCAGCCACCTTTGTTTGTGGCTCTAGCTGTAAAGGTTGCAGGAGGGTATCCAGAGCGATCGCTTGATTCAGCGGAATAGTACGAAAACTGTGCCCTAAGCTAAACACCAAAGTGGC
This sequence comes from Trichocoleus desertorum ATA4-8-CV12, assembly GCA_019358975.1. NCBI lineage: Bacteria > Bacillati > Cyanobacteriota > Cyanophyceae > Leptolyngbyales > Trichocoleusaceae > Trichocoleus > Trichocoleus desertorum. Next base: position 216,527 of record JAHHIL010000001.1, on the reverse strand, counting down.
AAATTCATCCGTCCAAACTGATTTCGAGTCAAGGCATAGGAAGCGTAGCCCTATACCCACAAGCAGCCAAAACAACAGCAGTAGGAGATGCAGCCAGCGGCTGTGAAGCAAAGTTTTCAAGTGTCAGGGCCCAAAGCCAGCGCTTTCAAGAATTGCAGGTCAGCCACTTAGATGATGAATTGCCCCCATCGATCTCAGCAACTCGTCTAAGCGCTTCCCTCCAAGTCAATCAGTTTCTCACGAATTTAGGTTAAGCGTCTGTTAGCAAAATGCTGCTTCTGCCGCTAACCTGCATCTTATTTGACTTCGGTAACTCGCCAACTCAATTTCAAGTTAATCCAGAAATTCCAGAACAGCACGATTGCGATCGCGATCATTTTGGCGGCATATTGGTTGACGTGGAAGACATTATACAAACCGTTAACAATCAAAGTATTAAGGACTAAACCCAATAAACAAACCACATTGAATTTCAGCAACCGTTTGGCACGTTGTCGCCATCCCTGCTGCCGACTGGAAACATCGCTAAAAGTCCAAGCATCATTCCAGAAAAAGTTGTTAATAATGGCCAACTCCACCGAGATGATGTTGCTTCTCGTCAGTCCTAATTGCAGCCCCTCCCGCAGTAGATAAAACACTGACATATCGACAAACAAACCCGTTAGCCCCACAAAGCCAAACCGGATGAAGCGACCAAAGGGTGATAATGCCAAACGCAAGCGCCCTAAATGACGCAAATAATCCACATACTGCTTCCAAGTAACCTTGCTCTCGCCTCCCTGTCGCTCCTGAAACACATAGCCTACTTCTGCTACTCGCCCGATATCGCCTCGGCCCAGCACTTCAATCAAAATTTTGTAGCCGACAGGACTCAATGTTTTCCCGGCGATCGCCCTACGCCGTACCAAGAAGTAGCCGCTCATAGGGTCCGAGACTCGACCTACTACACCCGGTAGAATCACGAGCCCAACCAACTGGGCTCCCCGGGATAGAAAACGCCGCACCACACTCCAGCTACTAACGCCACCTCCTTCTACATGGCGACTTGCTGTGGCTAGATCTGCGCCCTGCTGCGTCTCTGCAATCAGCTGGAGCAAAACCTCCGGTGGATGTTGGAGATCTCCATCAATGACACCGAGCACTTCTCCTTTAGCCACTTGCCAACCCCGGATCACCGCAGTGGACAACCCCCGCTCCTGTTGCCGCCGCATCACCCGCACCTGAGGATACTGGCTCACCAGCTCTTGAGCAATCTTCCAGGTATAGTCTGGGCTATCATCATCGACCACGATCAATTCATAGTTACCTGGTAGCACCTGATCTAACAGCCGACTCAACAATTCAATCAAGGCTTCAATATTCTCACCTTCATTGAAAGTGGGAATCACCAGGGATAAATAAACCGTAGGTAAGAACTGCTCTTCGAGAGAGTTCGGCTCAAGGTCATGTGCAACCGTTGGCTCAGTAATTGTCAAAGAGCCAGAAGGAGGCGCTAAAAGAGAACGGGATTGGCTAATACTCATCTCGAAAGCCTCAGGTTGCAGAAGAACGGGTATAAAGACGGACAGTAAACTCATCCAAAAGCATCGTGCCTGTTAAGTGCTGAGTTTGGGTTTGGCGGTACTGTTGAGCCAGCACTTGTTGAACTTGCTGTTTTTCTAATTCTGTACTGGGGCGAGACCAAACAGGCCGAGCGCTATCTATCCAGAGAATCCGAGGATATGATGCCGTCTCAGGGGTTAAGGTCGTTGCTAAAGCCGCCGCTAAATCAGTGGATTTCTGGGCTAAGAGCTGTACAGGAGCGCTAGGAGGCATGTAGTAAGCCAGCCGTAACACATGGCCCCAAGCGCTAGAGTTCATGGCAATCAGCGTTGGGGTCGTTGGCTCTTGCATCACCAAGTCGGCCACCGCATGAAACACTTGACGCTGCCTCAAACTGAAGTCGCCTACTCCAACACCTAGGTATAGAAGCAAGAGAGCGGCCACGGCAGGTCCTTGCCATCTAGCTGATAACCGTTCTAGCCCTAGAGTGAGTAATAGTAAGCAACCAGGCAAGATAAAAATCATAGCTCGCCCCCAGCCAAATCCAATGGTGAGCTTACCAGTTACGGTATCCACAGCTAGGGCCAAAAGCAGGGGGAAAATGCCTAGAATGCAAGCGGTTCCAAGCAATTGATGCTTACCCCATCGCCAAACTGAAACAATGCAGGCCGTTAGCACTGCAATCACTCCAACTCCAGCTAAAACAATACTTGTCGTGGGTAAGCTCGTGAGCCAATCACCCAACAATAGATGAGCGGCTAAAGTCTGAGCTACATCCTGCAGGTGAGCGATCGCAGCTGTCCCCCCCCCACCCGAAACTTGACGCACAACATCACTACGATTGCGTAGTTGTTGTAGTGTTCCCCACACCGCCCAAGGGATGGTTAAGATAACGCCAGTGGTTAAGGGTATGGCATACTGCCACCAGCGCCGCCAATCTAAATAGAGCACTAAGGCCGCTAAGGTAACAACCCAATACACAAACAGATATTGAGTCAACAGTCCTGCCGTCACAGAGCCAATTAACAAGAGCTGCCAGGACAAAGATTGCTTCCATCTTTGTGGGAGCTGTCTATCATCTTGGTGAATCAAGCGGAGGAGAGCCCAAGCACTAAGGATCGTCCAAAGCACCAAGGGACCATACATACGAGCATTCAGTGAGTGAGATAAGTAGAATGGATTGACACTGAGGAGGGCCGCCAAAATCAAGCCGCCCCGGTGTCCCAACAGTGTTTTTCCCAAACCATAAGCACAGCCAATTGCAGCAATACTAAGGAGAGCGACCAAACTGCGCAGAGCAATTTCACTGTTGCCAAATAAATATAGCCACCCATGCAAACTTAAATAGGAAAGTGGGGGATGAGGGTCACTCAGAATTCCTTTGATCACATTCTTCACCGCTTCTATTGCGCTGTAACCAGCCACGTTAGAGGGTAGATGCAAAAGAGCTGCATAGTCTTGCAGAACTATAGGTAAGGCTCCAGGATTTTGATACTGCCCGCGCTGTCCGGTAGAGAGAAGTACAGATAAAACTTCGTCATACCAGAGTTCGCGACTTCCTAAATTGAGCAGGCGCAGCAGCACAGCGATCGCGATCGCTAGAAGCAACAGCAACTCTAGGGATACAGCAAACTTTAATCTAATGGCTCTAAATTGCTTATACATAAGCGTGAGCGCCTCATGCCTCATTTCTAATGGGGTTAGACGGGGTGGTTAGGTGACTAGAAGAGGAAATGCTAGAACTTTGAAGAATAGAAACTTCGTAGATGGGATACTTACCAAACTTTCCCAAATCCGAGAACTGCATTGTAAAAGGTTGATTTGAGTGCGAAAACTTTAAATCATCTAGACTTGCTTTAGGAGTATTACAGTCCCGATAGGGATAACAAACATACAAAAACTTTTGGTATCCCTGAGACAATAGCGTGGTGCTCAGCTGCTTCACATCTTGGTTTGCCTCAGTGAGGAAGAATGCTTTCTCAGGCAGTGAGGGCGCTAACGCCTGGGCTACATACTCATGAGACATCGCAATGATGGAGCTTGGTTGCGATCGCAATCCTGCTACTGCGGGTACAGTGAGCTGGTAGTTACGGGCTAAATCGACCGTTCCTAAGAAGATATTGATATACAAGCCCACCAACCCAAATACAGCAAGCAGTCCCATGAAGGCCAACTGCAAGTTTCGTTGATGAGTTTGCATTAACGATTTCAGTTGCATCGCTACTAGCAAAGCAATCAGTGGAACCGTAATTAGTAAGAAACGTGGTCCCCATTGTTTACCACCTGCACCGGCAGGCACAATCAGAGGCACGGCCAGAACAAATAAAATGCTGATGAGCAAAATCACCTGCATTTTAGGAGTCAGTTTCAACTTACCTCCTAAAAAGGCCAGACAGGTATAGATTAGAGAAAAGAAAACAACTGGAAAATAGTAAGTAAGACTAAATAGCAACTGCTTAAGATTATCTAACGCCGTTCGCAAGCGTTGGCTCAAAGTGAATTCTTCAACGATTTGAACAGAATGAATTCCTAAAGGATGCTGATAAACCAGCAGATTGATACCAAAAAATATTGCCACTGACAGCATCATACTAACCGCGATCGCGATCGCCTTCTGCCCAACAAAATTAAATTTTTTTAATTGTTTGGTTTGAGTTGCAACTAGCCACACAAGCATGATCCCAACCAAGCATAAAAACTCTGGTCTAAACCATACAGCTAAGCCAATCAATGCTCCACTGAAAATTGCATCTCTAGTAGAAAGACCTTTAACAGGAGGAACTAGCGCTAAAGCTAAGCCTTGAAACGCTAAAGCAACAGCCAATGTATGCTCCCAATACATCGCACTATACAAGGACAGAGGAGCTGTAAAAATTAGGACAACTAGAGCGATCGAAGTACTAATCTTACCTAGCTTCAAGCGTTGACAGGCTAAATAAAAACTAAACCAAAGGACCCAAGTAGAAACCAAAGGAACAACATAGAGTCCTCTAAAACCCAACAGAGCATGAAAAGGAGCAGTTACCAGCGGAAAGGTAAAAGGGAAAGTAACAAAGTAACGGTTCTCTACGTTATAGACAAAGGGAGGCCGAAAGGGATATAGCCCAATGTCCCACAGGCTTTGTATCCAGGTATTTACAGGTAGCCTCAGATCAAAGTGAAAGTTTCCAGCACTAAATTGTTTCGCCAACAAAGCTTTCAACCCACCATCACCACTGTAAAAGACATCATTTGGCACTAAAGCTTGTAAGCATAAAGAAAATAGAATGCCAATAAAAATGACGGTGAGCGGAATATTCAATCGAGGAATCTTCATGGTTTCCCTGCCTAGGAATACCCTAGCTCTAAGGTCTGATTTTGATGTCAACTTAAAAACTCATATTTTTCTGAGCAGATCATGACATATCACTTATAGATATCAATTGTTTCAGCCCATAACTCCGGAAAAATTGGTCACAGCTTTGTCAAACCAGTGAATGTACGCATGGCTTGGATTTCACCTACCTTAATTTGTCAATTAACACTTCTTTTGACAAATCCTCAGATCAAAACATCTAGCAAATTTACTGTCATCTTGACCGTAGAAGGTAAAGCCTTTACCCACACGTTTATACTGTCCCAGATTGCATCTGCACAAAAATAGGCTTTAGAGAAGCTTTATCTTCATAGCCCAGACTGTCAGCGTTTTTACTGTCCTCTCGACTATTCTCTCGAAATAAGAGTGAAGCTTACGAATAGATGCTTTGGCTGATTCGCAACTAAAGCTCCTAATGGCGACCAAAACGAAACTTTTAGCAGGTAGATCAAGGCTAAATCAGGCGATCGCAGAACTGAGAATATGTCAATCTCTAGCAATCAGCATTTTTTTATTAAGAAGTTTTCCTGTAATTACCGAGACTTCGTTACTTACTCTGAGCATCTATTTACCAGAGTCAGCTGTATTTTGGACAACAAAAATCCGTAGCTATACAGAAACTTCACAATTCATTTAAGTAAGGACTCAGCAGATCGCTTAAGTTAACTCATCCCAAAATCAATACTTTGAGGGGTTTGCTCAGGAAAAATATCACTCTTTGGAGGAGTGACTAGATTTTTTTTTGATGAAAATGAGTCAAAGGACTAGTAATGCCCAAACTCGATATGCCAGACTCTGCATTTAAGTTCGGTATTCACTTACGAGAAACCACTTAGGTGTTATTTAACAAGTAACGCTTAGATAAGTTTTTTAGTGAACAAAGCTTAAAATGCCAACTTTGGTCAGAGCATAACCGAGGAACTCCCTAGAGTTGGCTCTATCCTTGCGGAGTCTAGAGATGCCCCAATGTCTTTCTCAACCCACTGTTGAGTTTTCTACATTAATCAAGTTGCTGCGTTGGCGATCGCAGCAGCAACCTGAACAGCAAGCTTATACGTTTTTGATTGATGGCAAGACAGAAGGCCCAGCCCTAACCTACGCTGAACTGGATCGACAGGCCCGATCCATTGGCGCTTTGCTGCAACAGCACCAAGCTCAGGGAGAGCGGGCCTTACTGCTATACCCCCAAGGACTAGAAGTACTTGCGGCTTTTTGTGGGTGTCTCTATGCGGGCGTGATTGCGATTCCAGTGCCACCACCTGATGGTAGTCGGCTAAAGCGCACCCTACCTCGTTTACGCGCGATCGTTAAGGATGCGCAGGCTTCGATTGTGCTGACCACCAGCCGCATTTTTGATATTTTGGCAAAGGCGGGGTTGGAGTTTCCTGAGTTTCAAAGCATGCGTTGGATTGACACTGAGCAAGTTGATCTCAGCTTGGCAGATCAGTGGCAAGACCCTGACGTTGACAGCAACACTCTCGCTTATCTGCAATATACTTCTGGCTCAACTTCCACACCCAAAGGGGTGATGATCAGCCATAAGAATTTAATGTTTCACTCGGCCTATCTGCAAAGGGCTTGTGGATATACCCCAGAGAGTGTGACTGTCACTTGGATGCCCTATTTTCACGATTACGGCTTGGTGGAAGGGCTCACCCAACCGCTTTACAACGGCACACTTTGCTATGTGATGTCACCGTTTGCTTTTATCAAGCAACCTGTCCGGTGGCTGCAAGCAATCTCTCGCTATGGTGCCACGCATAGCCAAGCTCCTAACTTTGCCTACGATCAATGTGTCCGGCGAGTTACTCCGACTCAATTAGAAACGCTGGATCTCAGCAGTTGGCAAGGGGCAGGCAATGCTGCTGAACCGATTAACCCCAGAGTGATGGAGAACTTTTACGAAAAGTTTGCTCCTTGCGGCTTTCAGTGGGACACCTTTGCCCCAGCATACGGGCTCGCTGAAGCAACTTTGCTAGTTTCCACCAGCCCTGTCAACACATCGCCTGTAATTTGTACGGTTGAGGCCGCAGCAATCGAAAAGAATCGCATTGCGATTGCACCGCCTAACCAACAGGAAGGGGTTCGGACAATTGCCAGTTGTGGGCAGTTAGTCTGCGAGACTCAAGTGGCGATCGCCAATCCTCAAACTCTAAATCGTTGTGCACCTGATGAGGTGGGGGAGATCTGGGTATCTGATCCTGGCGTGGCTCAAGGCTACTGGCAACGACCGGAGGATACTACAGCTACCTTCCAAGCTTACTTAAACGATAGTGGCGAAGGCCCCTTCCTCCGCACCGGGGATTTAGGGTTCATTCAGGATGGGGAGTTGTTTATCACGGGTCGGATCAAGGACTTGATCATTATCCGAGGCACCAACCACTATCCTCAAGATATTGAATGGACGGTGCAGGAAGTTCATCCAGCCTTGCGTCCCGACTACGGTGCTGCCTTCTCAGTCGAGTTTGAGGGCGAAGAAAGGCTGATTGTGGTGCAAGAAGTAGAGCGACAAGCCCAAAACTTGGATGTAGATGAAGTCATCGCCGAGATTCGGCAGGCGATCGCTGAGCAACATGAGCTGCAAGTTTATGCAGTGGTTCTAGTGAAGCCGGGCAATGTCCTCAAAACCTCCAGCGGTAAGATTCAGCGTCAAGCTTGTCGATCTAGCTTCTTAGCTGGAGAACTCGGAGTTTTAGCAGACTGGAGCGAGAATCCGCAGATTCGGTCTAATTTTCGACATTTACAAGGAGATGTCAACTCTCTCCTACAACGCATACAACCCACTCACTAAAGCTTACAGCTCTGCTGTAGTTGTACTGTCGATCGGCTGGCGATCGCTCCAAGGAGAATGCAATGCATCCACTCAAACAATACTGGGTCGCGGAAGCCCTTGAACAAGATTTAGGAGATCCCTGTAATCCAGATAGCCTGATGTCTTTCCAGCAGGTTGTAGAACTGGACGAGCAAGAGGAGTTTCCTACAGATCTGCTTAATTGGCTCTATAACTGGAAGCTCAATCATTACTACATACCAACTGCATGTGGGGGTGAGTTTACCTCCTTTGAGGAGTTTGTTGCTTTCGTCCGAGTCATGTCTCGTCGAGATTTGACAACTGCTATCAGCTTCACCACGCTGTTTTGGTCTTATCTGGTTTGGATGGCAGGCACAGATGAACAAAAACAGCGGTTGGCTAGCTTTATCAAAGATCACAACGGCGCGATGTGTCTGGCTTATTCCGAAAGGGCACATGGCAGCGACCTGGTCGCCAGTGATGTACAAGCCACCAAAGTGGCCGGAGGCTATCTCCTCAATGGAGAAAAGTGGCCAATTAATCGAGCGACGATCTCCGGTGTCACCTTTGTCTTAGCCAAAACAGATGAATCAGGTGGAGCGCGCAGCTTATCTCTGTTCATGGTGGAGAAAAGCCAACTTGATCCCAATACTTACTACAACCTGCCCAAAATTCTGACTCACGGCATCCGTGGTTCTGATATGAGCGGCATTGGATTTCAAGACTGCTTTGTGCCAGAGTCTAGCCGCATCGGGGCAGAGGGCGCAGGTCTAGAATGGGCGCTCAAAGGCTTCCAAATTACTCGCGCCCTTTGTGCCGCTTTTTCTCAGGGAGCCGCAGATACCGCCCTCAGAACCACACTCAACTTTGCACTGGGCCGTAAGCTCTACGGCAAGACTGTCTTTGATATGCCCCAGCCTCGGCGAACTTTGGTTGATGCTTTTCTAGATATTTTGATCTGTGATTGCGCCACCATTGGAGCTGCCAGAGGTTTTCATGTCATCCCTGAGCAGTTCAGCGTTTGGTCGGCAGTAGTGAAATACTTCGTCACAACCACGCTGGAGAGCATGGTGACGAATGTTTCGGTGGTGCTGGGGGCTCGGTACTATATGCGCGACGCTCATGACTGGGGCATCTTCCAAAAAGTCGTGAGAGACAACGCCATCATCAGCGTGTTTGATGGCAGCACTGTGGTTAACTTACATGCCCTGCTGCTGCAACTGCGACAACTGGCAAAACAGCGATCGCGCCAGAAAGGCCGCAATCTGGAAGCTTTACAAGCTCGTTTAGCAGCTTGTTTCTCCCTAGACCAGTCAGTTCCCACATTTGACGGTCGCAAATTGGAGCTGTTTAGTCGCGGTGCAGATGATGTCCTGCAAGGTTTGGCATTAGCTCTGACACAGCTGCAAAGCCTGGAAACAGATCCCGATCTCGATTCTGACGTATTGCAGCAAATTGGTGGGTTCACTCATCTCCTTTTAGAAGAACTCAGCGCTCTAGATCAGAGCTTAGAGAACTCTACATTTGAGTTTGGGCACGACCAATCACCAGAGTTGTTCGACCTAGCTAAGCACTATTGCACCTTACATGCCGCAGCATCTTGTGTGCATATGTGGCTCCACAACCGCCATCATTTGGGTGCCTTTTTTGCCAAGGGTGAATGGCTAGCTCTCTGCCTCAGAAGGCTGGCCCTCTCATTCCGCCCGGCGCACAGTCTTGCTTCTCGAATTAACGATGAAGCGATCGCTCAGGAGCTTCTACAGCTCCACATGGAAGACAAACTCTTTTCCATCGTTCCTTTTCAACTAGCAACATCTAAAGTACAAGGGGATCAAACCAATGCAACTTCAGAACTCCAGCTACAAGCCTAGCGAAGTTTTGAGCCCAATCGATTTAGGCAGTCAAACCACAGAAACTTCTCCAGTAGAAGCAATTCAACAGTGGCTGGTCAGCCAATTGGCAAAGCAGTTATCCCTTGATCCCAACAACATTAAGGTTCAAGAGCCGCTCACTCGCTACGGCTTAGACTCCATTGATGCCGTAACTCTCGTAGGAGAGCTAGAAGATTGGCTAGAGTTGGAACTTCCTTCCACCCTATTGTGGGATTACCCCACCATTGAGAAAGCCGCTACTTTCTTGGTGCAAGAGTTTGACGTGGCAGCAGCCCTGAACAACGTCAACATAGAGACGGCTACAACTGCTCCTCAAGAGAAAGCAGAGAAGTCTTCTGGTTGGGGTGGCTTGTGGAACCGTATTAGTGGTAGCTAGTTTGCAGATGGGGAGCCTGGCTTCATTGCTGATTCAAATAATCAGTCATGGTTGTGAAGGCTCTCGCATAGTCCTACCGAATAATCTACGGATCAACCTTGATAGGGCTGGGAACGGATGAACTTAAGCTTGGGGAGGATGGATTAATTGAACTTTTCGGAATTCTCCTTCTGGTGGGTACTAATACTCTTCAGTATCCCTTTCTTCGCGGTTCGCTTTATCGGCCAGCACTTCAACCTGTGGCGACCTGCTTTCGACAGTGTTGGCTTAGCCGCGATGTCATTGTTCTTATTTGTCAATGCATCGCGCTCTAGTTTTATCATCTTTATCTTTGAAATTATTTTCAACTACGTCCTGGTGCGTCTGATGCTACGTCGTCAAGGGTGGGAAGCAAAGATGATTGCCACCAGCTTGATTGCGATCGATATTGCCATCCTCGCTTACTTCAAGTACCTCAACTTCTTTGTCGAAGATGTAGTGGGGCTACTATTGCCAGGGATAGCTGCTAGCTGGAGGTCACGAGGGGAAATTCCAGGTATGGGAGCGATCCCGCCAGGTCTTTCCTTTTATACCTTTCAAATGGTTGCTTTTGTCGTTGACTCCTTTACCAGCAAGAAGAAGCGCCCGATCGGGGTAATTGACTATGTCAATTTTGTCTCCTTTTTTCCCCAGGTTGTAGCAGGTCCAATTGAACGCCGCGCCGATCTGTTTCCCCAGATCGAAGGATTTCGGTTTAAATTTACCTTGGACAACTTTGAGGCAGGTCTCCGATGGCTCTCGCTCGGATTGTTCATGAAGTTTGTGCTCGCTGATAATATCTCTCCCTACATCGATTTAGAAGAAGCCAGTAATGCTTGGCTAGTTTGGTTTTCGGCCTACCTATTTACTTTAAGAATTTATTTTGACTTTGCAGGTTACAGTTTCATCGCGCTAGGACTTGCCAAGTTTGTCGGGGTGAAGCTGACAACTAATTTTCTCGCGCCTTATACATCCCAAAGCATCAACGAGTTCTGGCGGCGCTGGCATGTCACCCTCAGTACTTGGTTCCGGGATTATGTGTTTTTGCCGCTAATGGGTTCTAAGAAACAGTGGGCTCCTTTCTTTTTGTTTCTGACCTTTACCCTCTCCGGCTTTTGGCATGGAGCCGCTTGGAACTTCATTCTTTGGGGTGCTTATCACGGTCTATTGCTGCTTGTCCTCCGCTATGCTGGGCGGCCTTTCTATAGCTTCGTGGGCCAGCGATTGCTCATGCCCCAGTTTATTTCTTGGGCGTTGACCTTCGGATCAGTCATCCTCGGATGTCTGTTCTTCATGGAAACTAATGTACGCCGTTTAGGCACCAAGCTACAGACCTTAGTTAACCCGGAAGCCTACTCTTTTAGCAACATTAGCAGTGCGCTTAGCTCGTTTAGTACTAACGAGGCTGTCGTTCTCGGTTTCACTTTGGGGCTGGCAACCTTAGTGCTGTTGCTTGAGCATGTAGCAATTTGGCAAAAACGTGAATCTGAGTATGACTTGCTGACTTCGCCTTGGGTGTCGCGAACCTTACTTGCTTTGACAGTCTTACTGGCTGCAAACACTCCCTCTCAGTTTATTTACTTTGAGTTCTAATGCAGAAACTTCTCAAGCTCACTAGTTGGGTCGCGATCGCAGGTTTAGCTTGGACGGCTGGCTACTTCTACAATGCCCGCTATGGAGGTGAGCTAAGCTGGTTGCGCATGATGTATGAGCAAAAGATGGCCTTGGCAGATCAGGTTCAGGGGCCGCGACGAGTCTTAATTTTAGGAGGTTCTGGCGCTCATTACACAGTAGATGCGGGGGTGATGCAGCAAGAACTAGGCATCCCTGTTCTCAATCTTGGCGTGGATGGCCCTGTGGGACTCGATGTGATTATCCCTAGCATCAAGGATAAGATTCGACCGGGAGATATCGTTCTGCTGATTCCAGAATATTTGCTACTGCTAGATGACGATGGCTTTGGCGATCGCTCTGGGCAGTTTAGTATCGCGATCGGTCAGCCTGGACTGGGAGGCATTCCTGCCAAACAACTGGCTCAAGACACGCTGATGGTGGGAGCACCCACTTTGCGAGCCTTGACCAAATCATCCCTAGATATTGTGGAGAAGGGTAAACTCACAGGTTATTATTCTGACCCCATTACGCAGAATGGCGATCCGACTGTTCTTAAGCAGCGTACCAAGTCAAAGTGGTGGCAGATGAAGATCAAAGAGCCCATCTCTGACTATGCCTATGAGCGCATCGCCAAGTTTCGCCAAGAGGTAGAAGCCGAAGGAGCCACGCTAGTCTTAGGGTTGCCTTGGCTGTATGCCAGCGATGACCCACAAACGATTGAAAACGTGCAAAAAACTGCGACCCAGCTAGAGGCGATCGCCCCTGTTCTCTACGACAAGGCTTCCTTAAATCTCAAAGCCGACTCTAGCTTATTTGCGGATACGCATTATCACTTGAATCAACCTGCCAGAAGGATACGCTCTACCGAACTAGCCCAGCAATTTAAGCAAGTGATGGGAGATCAGATAGCAGCATCACCGCTCACCCAACAACCTCAATAGGCATCAGTCTGTTGGGGCTAAGCCAAATCGCAGTCACAAGTTCCACTCCGTCAGTCCCCCATGACACTCACCCTAATTCGCTAATAATGATGTACTGCAAAAAAGATAGGCTTGCAGATCAACCTGAAACCCTTCCTACCCCTTTTCTAAACGTCAATCCTATCCGGATTTGCATTTTGGGAGGAGGCTTTGGGGGGCTTTACACCGCCTTATACTTGCAGCGCACTCTAGGCAAAAAGTTCAAAAACTATCAAATTAGGTTGGTTGAACCGAAAGATCATTTTCTGTTTACACCGCTCCTCTATGAGCTGGTGACGGGTGAACTCCAAGCTTGGGAAATTGCCCCCACCTATCAACAACTTTTGGCTCACACTAACGTTGAGCTGTGGCAGGAAGCGGTTTCCAGCGTTGATTTAGCGCACCGTCGTGTCCGACTTCAAAATGGTGAATCGCTGATCTATGACTACTTGGTCTTAGCAGTAGGCGGAGAAACCCGACTTGATACCATTCCGGGTGCAGTTGAACATGCTTTTCCTTTCCGCTCCTTGGCTGATGCGATGCATTTAAAGGAGAGACTGCGTTTTTTGGAAGCATCAGGGCAACACCAGATTCGAGTCGCTGTGGTCGGGGGTGGCCCCAATGGTGTGGAACTCGCTTGTAAGCTGGCAGATCGCTTAAAGGCCAGAGGGCAGGTGCGGTTGATTGAGCGGGGCGATCGCATCCTGAAAACCTTTTCAGTGGCAAGTCGAGCAGTGGCCTACAAAGCGCTGCAACGCAGAGGGGTACAGATTGAGTTGGAAACGGGCATTGAGGCGATCGCGGCCCATCACCTGACACTTGTTCATCAAGAGCAAACTCGCACGATAGATACAGATCTAGTGTTGTGGACTGCTGGGACTCAAACTCTAGATTGGGTAAGAGATCTCCCTTGCCAACAGAATTCGCAGGGACAACTGCTCACATCACCAACCCTGCAATTAGCAGATTACCCAGAAGTATTTGCTTTAGGAGATCTGGCAGCGATTCAAACTGTAGGACGACAGCCAGTTCCCGCCACAGCTCAAGCTGCTTATCAACAAGCCAGTTGTGCGGCTCGCAATCTCCGTGCTGCAATCACAGACAAGTCACTGCTTTCCTTCCGCTACCTCCATTTAGGGGAAATGTTGACGCTGGGCACCAACTCAGCGGTGGTCTGGAGCTTTGGTCTCACCCTACAGGGAGCGATCGCCTGTGTGATTCGGCATTGGATTTATTTACAGCGAATGCCAACCCTGCGCCATCGTCTCCGTGTCATCAGACATTGGCTTGCTAGTGGTCTCCTGCGGTGCTTGCCAACTCCCGCTCGCCAACCTGTTCGCCAAGTTTGGAAGCGGTTAAATAGGCGATCGCGACGAGCCGTGGCTCACTACCCTGGACGTTTGCCTTACTAAAACAGATTCAAATAAATCAAAAAACCCGAACTTAATAAAAGATTTTTCTGAGGTTGAATATGGTGGCTGAGGCGCAAAAACCTAAATCCCTACTGAGAACCAAGCTAGAGGAATTGTTCGGCTTAGACCTGCGCTCATTAGCTGTGTTTCGCATTGGCTTAGCGCTGCTGATCCTCACAGATTTAATCATCCGTTCCGGGGATCTGGTCGCACACTACACAGACGCTGGTGTCTTGCCGCGATCGCTACTCACAGAAGCCCTTTGGAAACCAGGCTATTGGTCTATTCACCTAATCAGTGGTCAGCCCCTCGTCCAAGGTTTAATCTTTTTAAGCGCTGCTCTAATCGCCTTGGCTCTGTTGGTGGGATACCAAACCCGACTCGCCGCGATCGCTTCTTGGGCACTGATCATCTCCCTCCATAACCGCAATCCTGCTCTGATCTTTGCGGCAGATGATGTATTGCGCGCCTTACTGTTTTGGTGCATGTTTTTACCACTAGGCGCTTATTATTCTATCGATCGCGCCCTCAACACCTCTTCTAAACCTCTACCCAAACGGATACTTTCTGGCGCTACTCTGGCACTCACTTTACAAATCTGCTTTGTCTATTGGTTTTCTGCTGCTTTCAAAACTACCAGCCCAATTTGGTGGCCTCAAGGCGATGCTGTCTACTACGCCTTGAGTTTTGACCAATACGCCACTCAGTTTGGTAAATTTCTGCTGAACTTCCCGCCCTTGCTTACCTTTTTTACCTTAAGCACTCTGCTACTGGAGTGGATAGGGCCGTTGTTTCTCTTTGTGCCGTTCCGCACCACCTGGTTCCGATGTGGCACCATTATCACGTTTATCTTGTTACATATCGGTTTTGGTGCCAGCCTTCATATCGGTATTTTCCCAATGTTGAGTGTCTTTTGCTGGCTAGCATTTATCCCTAGCGATGTTTGGGACAGTTGGGGGAAACGCCTGTATACAGCAGAGCGAGCTGGATTGCAGATTTACTACGACCGTGAATGCGGCTTCTGCAAGAAAGTAGTGCATTTGCTCCGAACTTTTCTGTTGCTACCCAATATCCCCTTACTCATGGCGCAGGAAGATCCTAGCATCTTTGCGGATATGCAAACCTACAACTCTTGGGTTGTCGTAGATTGGCAAGAACGTAGACATTACAAGTTTGAGGCGATCGCCTATATTTGTTCTCTTTCCCCTGTGTTCAAGATCTTGGCTCCGGTGCTGCGGTGGCGGCCTGTGATGTCTGTGGGAACTAAGTTTTATGAAACAATTGCCACCAATCGTCGTACTGCCGGAAAGTTCACCAAACCCCTCAAATTCCGTCCTTTAGAAGTGCGATCGTCGCGGCCACTGAATCTGATTACCTTATTGCTATTTGCTTATACCTTTATTTGGAATCTCAGAAGCTTTGCTCCCGATGTTTTTAATCGCAGAACCCTAAATTCTGTGGATGGAATTAGCCGAGTCACCCGCCTTAATCAGTCATGGAGTATCTTCGCCCCCGCTCCACCCAGAGATGATGGTTGGTATGTGATTCCGGGTCAGTTAGCCGATGGCACCGAAGTAGATGTATTTAAAGATGGTGCGCCTGTGTCCTACGACAAACCTAGCTTAAAGGTGCGGAATGCCATTTACCGCAATATGCAATGGCGCAGCTACTTGATTAATCTCAACCGAGCAATGGGTAAAAAGCTGTATCCCTACTACGGTGAGTATCTATGCCGCAACTGGAACGCTCGACATCAAGGTGCAAAACAGATCCGAAGTTTAGAGGTTTACTTCATGAAGGAGAGAACAGTTCCACCCGGACAACCCCAAACCGTAGAGAAAACCCAAGCCTGGCAACAGTCCTGCTCTCAGCCTAATCAACCATAGCGTTCCAGAAAGGACATTTACTCATGCTGGATCAACTATCGACCATTCAGCCTACGGCTCGCCTAACATCCAGGGTTGCGGTCTTAGTCCCCTGCCATAATGAGGCTTTGACGATCGCTCAGGTGGTGGCGGATTTTCAAACTGCTATGCCAGAGGCCAAGGTTTATGTCTATGACAATCGTTCAGTTGACAATACAGCAGAAATAGCAAGTGCAGCAGGCGCGATCGTTCGCTATGAACCTGTACCTGGCAAAGGCAATGTTGTTCGGCGGATGTTTGCCGACATTGAAGCAGATGCCTATGTAATTGTAGATGGCGACAACACCTACGAATCAGGCGCAGTCAGGCATCTCGTCACTCGCTTACTGGATCATCAGCTAGATATGGTGGTAGGAGTACGGCGCAGCACACCTAGCGAGTTAGCTGCTTATCGACGTGGACATCGCGGTGGCAATCTCATGCTGACCTATTTTGTCCGGATGTTGTTCGGAGCCCAATTTTCCGACATGCTTTCGGGTTATCGAGTGTTCTCACGCCGCTTTGTCAAATCTTTTCCAGCGCTATCGAATGGTTTTGAGATTGAAACTGAGTTTACAGTTCACGCCTTGGAGCTGAAAATGCCTTTTGCTGAAGAGCCCACCTGGTATAAATCTCGCCCACCTGGTTCTACCAGCAAACTCAAAACTTTCAGTGATGGTTGGCGCATTGTCGGCACTGCTTTGCTGCTGTTTAAGGAAGTACGGCCTCTACTATTTTTCGGCCTAATCTTTTTACTTTTGGCTCTTACATCCATTCTTTTAAGTATCCCCGTTCTGACCACTTTTTGGGAGACAGGATTGGTTCCTCGATTTCCGACTGCGATCCTCTCAACATCTATTATGCTGCTGGCTTTCTTGAGCTTAACCTGCGGCATGGTTTTGGACTCAGTGGCGAGAGGACGGCAGGAAGCGAAACGCATGATTTACCTATCTTACTCAGCGCCAGGAACCCATGAATTGCTCCACCAGTAAGGCGAAATTAGGGTGCACTGAGATCAATTGCCTGAAAAGGCAGGACTAATCACTGAACTGCTTGACGGTATTGAATCCCCTGAAAATTTACTGGAGTTCATCTCAATGCAATGGCTCAGCCGACCCAATAAATTGGCTACGGAACAACATTCTCAGGCCACCCGTACCCGCAAAACCGTTGTTAAAGCAGCGTTGACTCTGGCGCTCGTGACCTGGTTGTGGGCGATCGCCGTCACCTCGGACACTTTAGGGCTAGACACAGACCTGAGACTCCAGATGGCGCATGCTTGGTGGACGGGCACTGAAGAAGTCATTCTCACGCCTGACATGACACCCAAAGTCCGGGGAGACATTCGGTTCGGCGTCATAGGTAAAGGAGAGAAGCGATATATTGCCTACGAGGTTGGGCAATCGATGTTGATGTTGCCTGGAGACTGGGTTGGCACTCAACTACATCGCGCATTCCCCGCGATCGATTCCTTGCAATGGCGCACCTTAGCCGTTAGTTTTCTGATCTTTATTCCCCTGAATGTAGCTGCGGTTGTCTCTGGCTTCTGGCTCCTCCGTTTGTTTAACTTTGACGAGCAAATTGCTGGACTGACCAGTATCACTCTGTTCCTCGCGACCACTATGCTGCACTACGCCCAAGTGCCTCAACAAAATAACCAGTTATTGCTGTTGGTAACACTTGGATACGCTACTGCCCTTGCTTATGTGCATCAAAGGCAGCGTTATTTTGCACTTCTTAGTGGTTTAGCGCTCGGCGGAGCCTTACTGATCCGTTCCACCAGCACTTTACATGGACTCACCGTATTACTCTTTCTGGCTGGGTGTGAGATTTACCAAAGCCGTAGCATCGCCAAAACGTTCCAAGCATTGCTGCTATGGGTAGCAGGCTTTATCCCTTTAGCTTTAGTGAGTCGCATTCTGGATGACTGGCGGTATGGCGGCTTTTGGGCAACTGGCAAAATCGTCGAGCAGCAACAGTTAACCACAGACCCCATGTGGAATGGGTTGCCTGATCTACCAGCAAATTACCCCTGGATCAACGATCCCTCCGTGGGCATTTTAGGAGCGCTTTTCTCTCCAGCCAAAAGCATTTTTCTTTATGATCCCCTACTCGTACCTTGTCTAATTCTAGGCGTGGTGCTTTGGCGAAAGCTTCATCCCTTTCTCAAGTGGTACTTAGCCGTTGGGGTGATGAACCTGGGATTGCATCTCTTGGCTTACAGTCGCTTTGTGTTTTGGCATGGAGATGCAGCTTGGGGAGCCAGATACCACGTCACGTCTGTCCATCTCTTACTACTACCTCTGCTAGCTCTTTTTGCTCAGCGCTTGCTCTACAGTCGAAGATTAAAAGCTTGGGTGATGCGCGGTTTGATTGTTTTGGCGATCGCCATTCAACTTGCTTCAGTGGCAATGCCGAGACAAATGGAGGAAACTCAGACTCTAGTTGGGGCTCCTGGCTCGCGTCTACAATTCCGTCTGGCTCAGCGCGTGATCAACATTGCCTGCTTAGCCAATAGTTCTATTTCAACCCGCTGCTCTAGCGAGTTACCCCCTAAAATCAGCAATTATCTCAAGGAATATAACTCGATTACCTTTTTACCATTTAGCTTCAGCCAGCAAGCAATTAAGAACCCAGCCCTCGCTCCAATTGCAAGAGTCTTATTTGTAATTTGGGTAGTCATTGTGGCGATCGCGGTGGTCAGCACCCTCTTCTATTACCGCCCTCTTTTTCTGCCAACTGGTTAGGCCTTTTTTTAGCCACAATTATTAGTTTTTGAGTAATATATCCTAGACATGAGAATCAGAAAATTAATCTCTCTTCATGCAGGCAATTCCACCGAACTTGTGGGGAAAGCCTTAATCCTCTTGGCAATTGGTTTTGGTTTTTTCAGTCGAGTTATCAGTGTGTTTCATTACAACACTTTTGATGTGGGGTTTTCTCCAGATCAAGTGAGAGATGCCCACGTTTATATGAAGATGTGGCAAGGAATTTGGCCTAGCTTAGGACCAGCCTCCTCAATTGGTGGCTACAATATACCACCGCTCTACTATTATTTAGTTTTTCCATTTACTATTTTTGGTCCCAATCCAGTTTTTCAAGCTTTACCGAATGCGCTCTTTTCTTTCTTGTCAATTCCAGTTCTAATTTACTTGGTCTACCAGCTCTTAGAAAACCTCAATCCTAGCAAACGACTGTTTTTAGCAGGTTTAGCAGGTTTTTGGTATAGCAGTCTCTTCGCTGATATTTATCTGAGCACTTACGAGTGGAACCCTAGCCCCATTCCGTTCTTCTTAATGAGTTTTGTGCTGCTCTACAAATTTCAATTGGAAACCCATTTACCCCTCAAAGTCCAAGCAGTTAGTTGGGTTGCCTATGGCGTGGTGTTGGCTATTTTAGTTAGCTTGCACTCTAGCACCATGTTTGTGATGCCAATTGTGTTTCTTGCCAGTTCAATTTTATTTATTGCCAAAAACCGGAAGCGCTGGCAGCAGTGCTGTCTTCCTGCCTATTCTATTTTAACAGCCTTACTTTGTCTGATTCCTTATTGGAAAGGGGAGGCGAGCCGTGGATGGGATAATACAAAGGAAATTTTGTTAACGGTTTTTAACTCAAACCGAGAAGTACAAGGTTATACACCTTGGGAAAAAATCGGCAGGATTTTATTTAACTATTCCGAGTTAGGACGACAAGTCTACTTTATCAACTCCTCTTGGCTATTTACAGCCATTTCCATAACATTTTCATTCTTAGTTCTAATCTTAGGAATCTGGAAGTTTAGAGGCAACAAAATCATTTTTGCCGTTTTGTCTTTCACTTGGTTAGTTTACTTTTATGCAGCTTCTAATCATACAGGGCTGTATCCGATTCATTTTAAGATGCCAATTTTATTTAGTCCTATTATTTTTACCGTTCTAAGCCTTTCCTTTTTAGGGACGTCTCTCAAGCCGAACACATTAATCACAAACGTTACGATGCTGTCTATTCTAGTAGGTATAGTTTTATCGATTGGTATCAACCTTAATATGGACTATACCTACTTAGCTGGGAAATATGGTCAAAACAGGGTTATTTCAACTCAAGAAATGGTTGAAGTACTCAATCAACTACCTGCCAGCTCAACTATTTGCGATCGCAACCTCAGGGGATGGAGAAAAGTCAACAATCCCTACAGCTACATTGACACTTATATAACCAAAAAAGCATTTAATATTACCGCACAATGCCAAGCAGGGAATTACACGATGCATAATAAATTTTATTATCAGTTCCTAGAAGATAATTTGTGGCCCGCTCTAAAGGTTTCTAGAACTGGGTCTTTCGAAGAAGCTGCAACTCTGCTCTGGGAAACTCCAACTACTTTTGTTTATCAGCTTCAGTGATCTCTGGCTTAATTTGAGATTTTAGTCGCACCAATTTCACAAGTGCAGTCGCACAATCTAAAATCGGGGGATGACGAATCAGCATCCTCTTTCAGAAATTCCTTCGTGTGCTTGGCAACGACCGATTGGCTTAGGTTGGGACAAGCCCTACACTGTCCGCTACGCTAGCAATTTAGATGATGGCCCCTGGCATGGCATGCCCTTAGGCGGCTTTGGGGCTGGATGTATCGGTCGCTCCTCACGGGGAGACTTCAACCTCTGGCACATTGACGGCGGAGAACATGTCTTTCAATCGATCCCAGCTTGTCAGTTCAGTGTTTTTGAGCAAGTGGGGACAGAAACCCCTCAGGCCCATGCCCTCTGCACTGAGCTACCAACCGACGGTAGTCTGAGCCAGTGGCACTGGTATCCCAAGCGGGCCCAGAGGACAGAAATCCGAGCTTCCTCTGACGATTCCATTCATCCGTCATCCCTCATCTCTCATCCTTCTGGTACCTACCACGCTCTTTATCCTAGGAGTTGGTTCGTCTACTCTGGTGTGTTTCAAGCCGAACTGACCTGTCAGCAGTTTTCACCCATTTGGGCGCACAATTACCAGGAAGCCAGCTATCCGATCGCGATTTTTGAGTGGACAGCTCACAACCCCACCGACCAACCGATTACCCTCAGCATTATGCTGACTTGGCAAAATTTGGTGGGTTGGTTCACCAATGCCAACAAGTCACCAGAAGTGCGAGTTAGGGATGATGGTAGCCCTGTTTATGAGTACCAGCCGCGCTTAGGAGAGAGCCAAGGTAATTTCAACCAGTGGGTCGTAGATCGCCATCGCGTTGGATGTGTGTTAGATCGAGCGGGCCGAGATGCCAACGCCAATCCTCAGGAAGGTGAGGGACAGTGGGCGATCGCTTCTCTAGCCCCTCCCTATACTTCGGAAGTGTTCTACTACACCCGCTGGAATCCAATTGGGGATGGGGCTGAGATTTGGCAGACCTTTGCCCAAGACGGATCTTTGGCAGACTGTAGCGACGAAACCCCAGCAGCGGCAGGAGAGCAGGTGGGAGCCGCGATCGCCATCCGCTTTACGCTTGCGCCTGGTGAGTCGCGTCAGATTCCCTTTGTACTGGCTTGGGATTTTCCCGTCACTGAGTTTGCGGCTGGAGTCGAGTACTACCGCCGCTATACCGATTTTTTTGGTCGCAGTGGACAAAATGCTTGGTCAATGGTTCGCACTGCCTTAAAGCATTACCCAGACTGGAATGCCAAAATTCAAGCTTGGCAGCAGCCGATTCTAGAGCGAGGGGATTTGCCCCAATGGTTCAAGATGGCGCTGTTTAATGAGTTGTACGACCTCACCGATGGTGGAGCGCTGTGGAGTGCCGCTAGCGATCGCGACCCCATCGGCCAGTTTGCCATTTTGGAATGTATTGACTACCGCTGGTACGAAAGCTTGGACGTGCGGCTGTATGGCTCCTTTGGGCTGCTGATGCTGTGGCCAGAACTAGAAAAATCCGTAATGCGAGCCTTTGCCCGTGCCATTCCTGCTGCTGACGATCGCACTCGTGTCATTGGTTACTACTACACCATCGGCGCAGAAAGCCCCACAGCAGTAAGAAAAGTGGCGAACGCCACCCCGCACGATTTGGGCGCTCCCAACGAGCATGTGTGGGAGAAAACCAACTACACCAGCTACCAAGACTGCAATCTCTGGAAGGATTTGCCCTCCGATTTTGTGTTGCAGGTGTACCGGGATTACCTGCTCACCGGGGCCAATGATGTTCAGTTTTTAGAAGAGTGCTGGCCCTCCGTTGTCGCGGCATTGGCTTACCTCAAAACCTTTGATCTCGATGGCGATGACATCCCAGAAAATTCTGGTGCCCCCGACCAAACCTTTGATGATTGGCGATTGCAAGGCATTAGCGCCTACTGTGGTGGCTTGTGGATTGCTGCCTTAGAAGCCGCGATCGCCATTGGTCAAATTCTGATCAGTCAGCCAGATGCAACTAGCCCGACGGCTGATACGACTGAGATTATGGGCGCGATCGCTACTTACCAAACTTGGTTAGCTCAAGCTCGCCCCCTCTACCAAGCCAAACTGTGGAACGGTCAATACTACCGCCTCGACAGTGAAAGTGGCTCAGATGTGGTAATGGCAGACCAGCTCTGCGGTCAGTTTTATGCTCGGTTGCTGAGCTTACCCGATGTAGTCCCCCTAGATTGCGCTCACACCGCCTTAAAGACTGTCTATGAGGCCTGCTTCTTAAAGTTTTTTGACGGTCAATATGGAGCGGCTAATGGCGTGAAACCGGACGGCTCTCCCGAAAATCCCAAAGCTACTCATCCGTTAGAAGTTTGGACTGGAATTAACTTCGGACTCGCTGCTTTTTTGCTACAGATGGAGATGAAGGCTGAGGCATTTCAACTAACCGAGGCAGTCGTGCAGCAAATTTACAATCACGGTTTGCAATTTCGGACACCCGAAGCTATTACCGCCAATGGCACCTTTCGAGCCAGCCATTATTTACGGGCAATGGCAATCTGGGCGATCTACGGAGTTCTGACGAAATTTTCGGCTGAGCCGTAGTACTGAGTCGCAATTCCGACAATCGGTAGATTGTTTAAATTTGCGCTATTTGCCCCGCTATTTAGGGATAGCTTTATAGGACTGTCTCGCTTGATGGTGCAGGAGTTGCTCCCTACCCTCCAGCACCATTCACCTTCTCGTAATCGGTTTGTATTAGGTTTGAGCGGTGCCCGCCTAAACAATCAAGAAACCTAACTCGTCATCGGTTTGTACTGAGTTTGAGCGGTGCCCGCCCAAACAAATCCAAAATTTAACTCGTAATCGGCAGTAGGGGCGCAGTGGGTGAAATGAAAAAGTTCTCGTTCTATATTGCTTTTCTCTGTAGCTTATTTCTATTTTTAGGCGTGGGTCTGGTTCAAGCTTATGAGCCTCAGACCCATGAGAATCAGGCCCGTGAGAGTCAGGCGATCGCGCCACCTCCAGATCTGCTTGCTAGCACTCAGACTACGTCCCCTTCGGTCTTTGCTCCGATGGGCAATCCTGTGGGCAATCAGGCTACAGTTAACCTTGAAGCCCAAGCGATCGCCTCTGCTGGCAACGCATCTGAGGACGTATCTGAGGACGTATCTGAAGAATCAGATCTGCCTGATCTGCAACCCTTCGATAAAGTCATTAAAAAAACACGGAAGTCGGAAGGGCTATTTACCCTTTATCGCAACAAAGACACAGGCAAAATCTACGCTGAAATCAAGCCAGGGCAGCTAAACCAGAACTTTTTAGCGACCATGACCCTAGAGTCGGGGATTGGGGAAAGCGGTCTCTACAGTGGTTTACCGACTGGGGACTTTCTGTTTCAGTTTCGGCGGGTGAATCAAAACATTCATTTTGTGGTTCCCAACACCTACTTCCGCACCCGTGCAGGTGATCCACAACAGCGCTCCATTGACCGCTCCTTTAGTGATTCCGTACTCGCGTCTCTGCCAATCAAAAGCATTCATCCCAAGCGGAAAACGCTTCTGGTCGATTTAGGGCCAATGTTGCTCAACGACTTTGCCAGCCTCTCTCCGGTTGTGAGTTGGATGCTAGAAACCCCCTATAGTATCGATGCGAGTAAGTCTTACTTTGGGCCCGCTAAAGCATTTCCGTTTAACGTAGAAATCGAGTCAGTCTATGGCTTTTCTGGCGGGAGTGAAGAGGGTGGTTCCTCTTATGTCAATGCCTTACCAGACAGCCGAGGGCTAACCTTGCGGGTACACTACAGTTGGTCAGAGTTACCGAAAAATAATCCCTACCGTCCCCGATTAGCAGACGATCGCGTCGGTTATTTTATTACGGCCTACCAAGATTTTTCAGACAGCAACCGTCGAGAGCCTTTTGTTCGCTATATCAACCGATGGGACTTACAGAAACAAGACCCCGATGCTGCTCTGTCACCACCGAAACAGCCTATTGTCTTTTGGATTGAGAACACAGTGCCCCTAGAGTACCGGGAGACAGTGCGAGAAGGGGTATTGATGTGGAATCGAGCCTTCGAGAAAATTGGCTTCCTCAACGCGATCGAAGTCAAACAGATGCCTGACAACGCCACTTGGGACCCTGCTGACATCCGCTACAACACGATTCGCTGGTTCAATTCCTTTGACAGCGCTTTTGCGATGGGGCCTTCCCGCGTCAATCCGCTCACAGGAGAAATTCTTGACGCTGACATTATCGTAGATGCTAACTTCATTCGCTACTTGAAGCAGGGTTTTCAGGCATTAGTGTCGCAAAACCAGCCCTCTAGTCAGCCTTCTGGTCAAGCAGCGCCCAAAAACTTATGTACCCTCAGTGGGGTTCAACCACGTTACCTACAAGCCCTACAAGCAGACTCCGCGATCGCTAAGCCCGCCATTCCTCCCGCTGTAGCCCGGATCGTGCAGCAGACCCATGAACAAGATGCTTGTTATGGCATGGAGCTAGCACACCAATTTGCCGCAGGGCACCTCTCCCTATCCTTGCTGCAAAATGTCATGCCTCGTGGCCCAGAGATGCAGAAATATATTCATCAGTTCATGCGAGAGCTGATTGCCCATGAAGTTGGCCATACATTAGGGCTACGGCATAATTTTCACGGCAGCACAATGGTTCAGCCCCAAGATTTAAACAATACTAAACTCACTCAATCTCAGGGTTTAGTGGCCTCGGTGATGGACTACAACGCCGCCAACTTAGCCCCCCGAGGTAGCAAGCAAGGAGACTATTTTACTGAAGTAATCGGTCCTTACGATGAGTGGGCGATCGAATACGGATATAAACCAATTGTCGCGACGGTGTCGCAAGCCGAAGTTCGAGAGCTACAGGCGATCGCCCAACGCGCCCCCCAAGCAGCATTAGCCTACGCTACCGACGAAGATGTCATGGCAGGTCTTGATCCAGAGGTGAATGCCTTCGACCTTAGTGGCGATGTCCTGCTCTACTCACAGTGGCAAATGGACAACGCTCGTGAAATGTGGAAGCGCCTAGAGAAGCGCTATCCAGTGGCAGGCGAGAGCTATAGCGAAGTTCGAGATATCTTTGACACCATCTTCTTCTACTACTTAGGCTATGCCCTCAATGCCAACAACTTTATCGGTGGGCAATCTCTTAGCCGTTATCACGGTGGAGATGCAGCTGGACGCTTGCCCCTAGAACCGATCCCTGTAGAACAACAGCGGCAAGCCCTAGCGGTAGTGCAAAAGTATGTGTTCAATGAGGAGTCGTTCCAGTTTTCTCCCCAACTCCTGAACAAGTTAGCTCCCTCTCGCTGGAACCATTGGGGCACCAATGTACCCGTGTTTAATCTCGACTACCCCATCCACGATCGCGTCTTGTTCTTGCAAAAGATTGTGCTGCGAGATCTACTCTCCGCCGATCGCCTCAGCCGCCTGCAAGATACAGAACTCAAAACTGAGCCTGGTAAAGCTTTGACCTTGCCAGAACTCTTCGACACCCTCCAAACCAGCATCTGGCAAGGGGTGGTGAAATCCAATGACCAGCCGATGAAATTTTCCAGCCTAAATCGCGCCCTACAACGCGAGCATCTCAATGTCTTAACAGCGATGGTGCTGCGAAAGCGAGAAGCTCCAGAAGATGCGCGAACCCTCGCATGGTACGAGCTACGCCAATTACATGACTCGTTGAGCAACACCTTACGCAAACAAGGCCGCAAGCTAGACACCTACAACAAAGCTCACTTAGAGGAAACCCGCGATCGCATTGCTAAAACCCTAGAAGCCCAGTTGCAAACCAACTGAGTAGCACAGGATGGAGATGGCAGAAAAACGGTAGAGGCTGTATAGAAACGCGCTCATCTTCCTTCCATCTCCCCTAAGAATTACAAGGCTTTTAACCTTGAACTGCACCTAAGAAGGGGGTCACGTTAGTCTTTCGAGACAGGATTCATCCGGAGTTTTGGCGCATCCTTAGAAATATCTATTGGCTCAGGTTCGTGTTACGGCACTTCATGGGCCGACATGGAATGACGAATTCAAGAGAAAACCATGTTTGCAGACTTCAAGCCCACTGTAGTGCTAGAGGAAGACGAACTTCCTAGCCAAAACTCCCCCCTAGATATCGCGGGTGCTTTTGATCCATTCCTTAGCTTAGGAGCCCTTGATAGCGATACTGAAGGCTGGGCGGAATTACTCGCCTACTCCTGGGGTGTTGACTGGACGACTTCAGATTCGTCTGCCAGCGATGAAGTAGATGCAGCCTAAACAAACCCTCCAGCAGCCTCAGAAATCATCACCCAGGCTTTAGGCAGTCTCAATTGAAGATTTACCTGCAACGTTAAATTCAATACTTTCAAGCGATCGCCCTTTGTCATCCCCCTAGACGAAGCGGCGATTATTTTTTACCTCAAAGTTGGGAATACTGAAGTCTTGGACTCTCAGCCTTTACCTTATTTGTCTACAGATTAAGAGATTAAGTCTTCTCACCAAGAGTAATTTCTGTGGTTTTTCGCTCTTTGGGAGCAGTATAAATTTATACTTCGTCCCTTTTTGTAGACAAGACATGATTTCCTTTTGCTCAATTCCAGAGTCAGTTCCCGTCGTAATCCGCGATCGCTAGAGCCTTACTCATTCCTAAGCTTCCCCAGGGACTTACCAGCCAACTATGAAGAAATTACTGTATTCGGGCATGATCATCGTCTGCCTCGCTGCCGTGACGATGCCTGCAATGGCTAAAGGCAAACCTCAAAAGCAACAGAAGCCGCAAAAAACAGAGAAAATTTCCGAGCAGCCTAGCTCAACCGATCCAAATCTTCAGCCAATTTGTCAACAAAGCCCTCTAAGTACTGGGGCTAAGGCTTCCAACCTACGTTCTAACAAAGGTGGAAAACTACGCGGTCAAGCTCGTGCCGAATATGTACATCAACTTAACCAAGCTAGGAAAAGCCAGCTAGCGGGACAAGTAGCAAATGCCTGCACCGGACTGCCGCAACTACCTCCAAGTTCCACCGCGCCGTCAACCTCTACAACCTCTACCACTAACTCCACTAGCCAAACTTCTACCTCAGTTGAGGTTAATAACGTAAGATAAGCGTTTGCGAAACCTATGTCTCTGCTCGGATCTTGCAATGCCGTGTGACACTTCTTTCAATTTGCAAGATCTGCATCTTTCTAAAGCACCTCTGGCCTCCGGGCTGGAGGTTTTCTCTTACTTCGGGTAGGAATTAGGGGTTCAATATCCGCCATTCAAGAAATTTGTTGTTAGACTCGTGCTAGCAGCTGGTAGCTACACAACGTATCTAGTAAGCTTATTGACTGGTTTATTACTTTCTAAGCATCCAATCTAAGCATCTAACGACTGCCATTTCTTCATAGCAGATGTACCTTTTCTCCACACGCTGCGAAAGCTGGAAATCGACTAGAACTGCTGGCTCAATAGCGATTGCTATGAATTGAGCATCCTTGAATTGAGCAGGATTAAGCACTTGGGGCGCTTGGGGGATTTGAGCCAGTCCATGCAGGGCTAGATGAGCTACCTCATTTGTGTTCAACGGGAGGTTGGATATGGGACTCGCAACGATTAACCCAGCCACAGGAGAGACACTTAAGACATTTGAACCCCTGACAGACGCAGAATTAGAAGCCAAACTTCAGCAAGCAGACCAAGCCTTTCACGAATATCGAAAAACTGCGATCGCTCAACGGGCGGAGTGGATGCAAGCCGCCGCTCAGATTTTGGAGACGAATAAAGAGCATTTTGGCAAAATCATGACCCTGGAAATGGGCAAAACTCTCAAGTCAGCGATCGCTGAGGTAGAGAAATGTGCCTGGGTCTGTCGCTACTACGCGGAAAATGCCGCAGAATTTTTGGCAGATGTGCCCGCTCAAACGGATGCCAGCCAAAGCTTTGTGCGCTACCAACCTATTGGGGCCGTGCTCGCGGTGATGCCGTGGAATTTCCCCTTTTGGCAGGTCTTTCGCTTTGCGGCTCCAGCGCTAATGGTAGGCAATGTTGGCTTGCTCAAACATGCCTCAAACGTACCGCAGTGCGCCTTAGCCATCCAAGACATTTTTGACAAAGCGGGTTTTCCGCCTGGGGTTTTCCAAACTTTACTGATTGGTTCCGATCGCGTTGCCGCTATTGTGGCGGACGACCGCGTCAAAGCCGCTGCACTGACAGGTAGCGAGCATGCTGGTGCTAGCCTCGCCTCTGCTTGCGGAAAACAAATCAAGAAAACTGTGCTGGAGCTAGGTGGTAGTGACCCCTTTATTGTCTTAGAAAGTGCTGATTTAGAGGCTGCCGTAACCACCGCTGTCACTGCGCGCCTCCTGAACAACGGCCAATCTTGTATCGCTGGCAAGCGCTTTATTATTGCTGAGGCGATCGCCGATGAGTTTGAGCGCCGCTTAGTCGAGAAGTATCAAGCGCTGAAAGTGGGCGATCCAATGGAACTCGACACCGATATTGGCCCCTTGGCTACCCCCGACATTCTGCAAGACTTAGACCATCAGGTGCAAGCTTGTCTAGAACAAGGTGCAAGAGCCCCAGTCGGTGGGCATTCTATAAAAGAGCGCCCTGGCAACTTTTACGCTCCGACAATCCTTACCGACTTTCCCCCCGGTACTCCTGCTGACCAAGAGGAGTTTTTTGGTCCGGTGGCACTGCTATTTCGGGTGAAAGATATCGATGAGGCCATTCGCCTCGCTAATAGCACTTCTTTTGGCTTGGGAGCCAGTGCTTGGACCCAAGTAGCAGACGAAGCAAGCCGCCTGATCGAAGAACTAGACGCGGGTGCTGTATTTATTAACGGACTAGTCAAATCCGATCCACGTCTCCCTTTTGGCGGCATCAAGCGATCGGGATATGGGCGAGAGTTGGGCATTCAGGGCATTCACGAATTCGTCAATATCAAAACCGTTTGGGTGAAATGACATGGGTGAAATAACAGGTCCAATCAACACCGCCGAACTGTTGGTTAAATGCCTCGAAAACGAAGGCGTTCGCTACGTGTTTGGCCTACCTGGTGAAGAAAACCTTCACATGTTGGAAGCCTTAAGCCACTCTTCGATTCAGTTCATCACCACGCGGCATGAGCAGGGCGCTGCTTTTATGGCAGACGTGTATGGTCGCTTAACGGGGCAAGCGGGCGTTTGCCTTTCCACCCTCGGTCCTGGAGCCACCAACCTAATGACTGGCGTGGCCGATGCTAATCTGGATCGCGCTCCGCTAGTAGCCATTACTGGGCAAGTTGGCACCGATCGCATGCACATCGAGTCACACCAATATCTCGACTTGGTAGCTATGTTTGCGCCCGTGACCAAGTGGAACGCCCAAATTGTTCGCCCTAGCAATACTCCAGAAATTGTCCGCAAAGCGTTCAAGATTGCTGAAAGTGAGAAACCGGGTGCCGTTCACATCGATCTACCAGAAAATATTGCTGCTATGACGGCCCCAGGCCAAGCCCTGTCGAAGTGCTCGATGGAGAAAGTCTACGCTTCATTCCACAGCATTGAGCAAGCTGCCGCCGCGATTTCTGCCGCCAAGAATCCCATTATTCTGGTTGGGAATGGCACGATTCGAGCCGACGCTAGTGAAGCGTTAACCAAGTTTGCCACCGAACTGAATATTCCTGTGGCTAATACCTTCATGGGCAAAGGGGTGATTCCTTACACGCATCCTTTAGCTTTGTGGTCAGTGGGGTTACAACTACGCGACTATATTAGTTGTGGTTTCGATCGCGCTGACTTAGTGATTGCGATCGGCTACGACTTGATTGAATATTCACCCAAGAAGTGGAACCCCAACGGCACGATTCCGATTGTGCATATTGGGCAAACCACCGCAGAAGTTGATAGCAGTTACATGCCGATCGCCGATGTGGTCGGGGATATTTCTGACTCCCTCCAAGAAATCTTGAAGCGCTCTAACCGCCAAGGCCAGCCAGAGCCTTATGCCATCAGCTTACGAGCAGAGATCCAGGCAGACTATGAGCAGTACGCCAAGGATGATGGTTTTCCGATCAAGCCGCAGAAAATAGTCTACGATTTGCGGCAAATCATGGGGCCAGAGGACGTTGTGATCTCCGATGTGGGCGCACACAAGATGTGGATGGCGCGTCACTACCACTGCGATCGCCCCAACACCTGCATTATCTCTAACGGTTTTGCCGCAATGGGCATTGCCATTCCAGGCGCGATCGCGGCTAAGCTCGTGCATCCAGACCGGAAGGTAGTAGCGGTGACTGGAGATGGCGGCTTCATGATGAACTGCCAAGAGCTAGAAACCGCACTGCGAGTCGGCACCGCTTTTGTCACGATTATTTTTAATGATGGTGGCTATGGCTTGATCGAATGGAAGCAACAAAACTATTACGGCCATTCTGCCTTTGTGAAATTCACCAATCCTGACTTTGTGAAGCTAGCTGAAAGTATGGGCTTAAAAGGCTACCGAGTTGAATCTGCAACCGATCTGATTCCGACCTTAAAAACTGCCTTAGCTCAGGATGTGCCAGCGGTAATTGATTGCCCAGTAGACTACAGCGAGAATCTACGCTTTACCCAAAAAGCCGGAGATCTAAGTTGTGCGATGTAGTCGGTGACTTGAGGGTGTTCTGGCGACGCTGCTTTAGCTTCTGCCAGAGCATCACCACTAGCTCTTTTTCTTGGGGGGCTAGGTGTGTCATCTCGCACCCCCAGAATTTAGTCACCTCATCCTGGTTAATATTGTCTCGCTCAGGAGCGCCACTTGTAGCCATAAGTTATGCTCCGTGAAAGGCTGCGAACCGAGTCTTGAGTTGATCTCTTTGATATTTAATAAAAGTTCAATTAGTTTCGCTGTGCGTAGCGTCACAAATAAAAGAATTTTGTACTTTTATTGCTAAAAAATTAAAAATTGAAGGTTGACTTTGCCCTTTGATAAGCATATTTGCTCATTAAAAACACAAAATTAGCGTAGGAAGTAAGAAGGCTAATTTGTCTTCAAAAAGATTAAGTTCATTAGTCTGGAATGCTCTTTGACCTACCTTGTACCTTGATAATCTATAGCAATCCTAAATGGATTGGGAACAGGGGGGTGGGGGCGAGCCCCCATTCAAGGGTTTTACCCCTGCACCCCATTCAAGAATCAAAAAAGCAATCCTAAATGGATTGGGAACAGGGGGGTGGGGGCTTCGCCCCCATTCAAGGGTTTTACCCCTGCACCCCATTCAAGAATCAAAAAAGATTGCTATAGGTAAGCAATGAATGCTAAAAGCTAGTGCTAAAAGTGAATGCAAAAAAGGGGCGATCGCTAACCGCTCGTATCAAAAATAGCTCACTGTTTTGGGCAAGTTCTTGCCAAACTTCAGGGAATTTCGGGAGCCAACTCTGAGGTAATTGGTAGCAATAAGTCATCTAAGGCTGGAACGATGTATGAAATCACATTAGCTTGGACGGAAGGGGAGCAAGCAGAAACTAAAACGTTGCATCCCTGGCAGGCCAGTAAACAACCCGGAGCGATTCGCATTGGTCGCGATCCAGAGCGCTGTGATTGGGTACTGTCGCATCCCACTGTCTCAGGGTTGCACGTCGAGATCATCTTTCAGCCAGAGCAAAACCAGTTTTATCTCCGAAATCTCCGTGCCCAGAACCCACCCTTTGTAGATGGCTCCCGCTTAGAGCAAGGGGAAGTGGCGCTGCAAGTGGGTAGCAAGATTGGGTTAGGTCAATTAGAGCTATACGTGACCGCGATCGCCCCCATCAAAACTACAGTTCTTTTATCTCCTCAGCTTCCTACCCTAATTCCTACCCTCTCTAGCCCCTTGGTTCCCACTGCTCCGCCCGCTCTCTCAACCTATGGCCTTCAGTGTCCTAAGTGTCATCAGACCTCACGCTACGAGTACCTCCAGTCAGGTTGCCCTTGGTGTGGGACTTCCTTAGCAGCGGCAGCCAGTGTCATACTGTCGCCAAGGTAATCTCACCAACGTCACCCATAGGTTAGCAAGAGCGGTATGACTGGGGCAGCACCACTACGAATTCAACTGAGCTGGTCAGAACCTCTAACGGGGGAGCAGCGATCGCCAGTGTTGACGGTGCCGATCGCCTTAGGACGAGAATTTGCCCAGTTGCCTGCTCAGCTTGGAGAACAGCGCGTCTGCCGCGTTGCCCTAGCCAGTGACGAAATTTCTCGGTTCCACGCCTTGATCACCTTAGAACCTGATGGGTTGGTGGTCACGGATCAAAACAGTATTAATGGCACGCTAGTAAATGGTGTATTGCATCACCGCAGTTTCTTGGCGAACGGCGACACGATCCAGATTGGCCCCTACGCGATCGCCATCTCCTTCGCCGTCACTCCTCCGGCACCTGCTTCGTCTCCTTTAACTCCTTTAACTCCACCGTCCCTAGCCGCAACTCAGTTACCCGATCCTCGCTTTGCTGTCACAGAGTTACCAAGTGCAGGAGAGGCCCATCTAGCGGATGAATCTTTTCCACCCCCTCTGTTTCAGAACCAGCAAGTCTCAGTACAGGATTTATTTGCGACAGGTTTACCTGTGCGAGAAAGCGACTATGCCGCGATTGGGGCTGGATTAGGAAGCTTTTGTTGGGTCGATTTGCTTCGGATCTGTGGAGTTCACTCGGCTCAAGTGATCACTTTAGGCATGGAACCCCAACCCTACGCTCGTTATCAACGTCTGTGCCGCAATTCCCAAATTCCTTTACACGAACGATTGCGCTCCAACTCTGATTCTTGCCCAGATAATATTTGGGGCTGGCCGAGTTATGCCTTGCGGGAAGCCTGGCACGACTTGAGCAGAGGCCATCTGACAGCAGCGCTGAAATATCTGTGGCAGGTGTTTGCAGAGCCAACTTTTGCTGAAACCTATACACCGCGAGCAGCGAATCTGTTTGCAGCCCTCGATCGCGAAGCTAAACGGATCGGGTGGGAGGAGATGTTTTGCTATGGACGGGTACGAGGGATTCGCAAAACTAATGATGGACGGTACGCGATCGCCTATTCTCGTTCGACCTCGCAGCAGCGGGACCATGCCTTTTTAGTCGCCCGCTATGTGCAACTTGCCACCGGATATCCTGCGATTCAGTTTTTGCCCGACTTGCAAGCCTATCGCGAGCAAACAAAAGACTTTACCTCGGTCGTGAATGCTTACGAAGATCACGATCACGTTTATGAGCATTTGGAACAGCAAGGCGGCACCGTCTTGATTCGGGGTCGCGGGATTGTCGCATCGCGCATTTTGCAACGGCTCTACGAAGCTCGGCAAAAAAATCCCAACATTGCAATTCTGCATTTGATGCGATCGCCCAAGCCTGAAGGCAATAAGTTTGGCACCGCTCAACGCCACGTCGAGAACCATTACGAGTTTCAACCGTTTAATTGGCCGAAAGCTTGTTGGAGCGGGGAACTACGAGTCATGCTAGAGCAAGCTACTCCCCAAGAGCGCCAAGGTCTCTTAGCTGCTTGGGGCGGCACCACCACAGCCGACCGGGGAGATTGGCGGCGCATTGTCGAAGAGGGACTGAGCCAAGGTTGGTATCAAATCACCTTTGGAGAAGTGGAACGGGTAGAAGCAGATGAGCGCGATCGCCCTGTGACTTACATTCAAGAACAAAACTTGAAGGGGCAAATGCGGCTGGAAGCAGATTTTGTCATTGATGCTACGGGGTTGGAAGCCAAAGTCAAAACGAACCCACTTTTAGATGATTTGGTGACGCAGTACAGTTTGCCGCTGAATCCATTGGGTCGCTTGAGCGTGGCTAATGATTTTGAGTTGGTCGAAATGCGGAATGGTCGAGGTCGCCTGTATGCAGCAGGAGCAATGATTCTGGGTGGTCCCTATGCGGCGGTCGATAGTTTCTTGGGGTTGCAATACGCGGCTCTCTGCGCGGTGACAGATTTAGTGAAAATGCGCGCTCCCAGTCTGCAACGCTTACATCCAGTCCGATCGCTGACTCAGTGGTTCAAGTGGGTGATTGGGCGACCTCCCTCTTAGCCGCCACCTAATTAAATAGCTCCGGAACCGAATCTTTGAGCAGGGCGATTGTACCTTCGGCAATAAACTGCACCGCGATCGCCAAAATAAAAAATCCCAAAACACGGTTAAAAGCGCCCACGCCACTTTTGCCTAGACGGGCCATGACGCGATCGCCCACAGAAAGGCAGAAGTAGATCATGCCCCCCAGTAGCAAAATCCCGATTAGAGCGCCTAAGTGGTCCAGCAACTGGCTGGATCTCGCTGACAACCCCATCACCACCCCAATCGCGCCCGGACCGCTCAACATGGGTACAGCCATTGGCGTGAACGAAATATCTTCTTTTTCCGCCACTTCTTCTCGTTCCGGGGGAGTGAGTCTAGGTCGCACAGTTACCATCTCCCAAGCCGTCTGCGCAATTAGCAAGCCTCCAGCAATTCGTAGGACTCCTAAGGAAAGATCAAAAAATTCTAAAATCAGCCTCCCAGCTAGAAAAAAGATAATTAAGACACAAATCACATTCAGTGAGGTTTTCCGAGCCTGCTTTTGACGATAAGCTTTGGAATCTAAAGCCGTTAAGCTATAGAACAAAGGAACAGCCCCAATGGGGTTGGCAATGGGGAGTAGGGCTAGAAAGGTAGCGGTGACTTCAGCTAGAAGTTGCTGCATGAAACTTGATCGGCTCAGCCATAGCAGATTAGATTCGACAGTTCTGTAATATCCTTTACCTACTAGTTTTTCATCAATCTAGTGGCTGAAATCGTGAAGTCTAGGCTAGAAGCATGACACCCACCCTATTCGGGCGCTGGCAAACTCGTTTATTCCTCTTCGCTACAGTCGGTGTCTTGGTGACGCTACCGTTTGCTCTTGGCTATATCGGCCCTGGTGCAACCGCACAATTTTTCTGGGTGCTGTTCTATGTAGCGCTGTTTGGCCTAGGATGGGATGTCCTTTATACCTACTTACAGAAATTTCGTTGGGATCGTGATTGGCCAGGGGCTTTGCAACTGTTAGCAGGGCTGTGGGAAGCAGTATTTATTGTGTTGCTGCTAAAAACGGTTGGTTTGTTTGGCATTGATCGAAACCTATCCATGTCGGGCTTTTTGTGGCACTACAGCTCAATTTGGCTCGCAATTTATTTAGTTGCTCACAGTTTGATGCGAATTCTGTTCCCGCGATCGCGCTTCCGGGGAGGGCAATGGCTGTTCTAAGCGCCATTCCAAGCAGATCTAGACAACATGCGCCAGAATAGGATTCTTTGTCAGTGACACGACTATGGGTACGCGCGATCGCCATCGTTCTGGGTCTCGTCCTCAACCGCTACGACCCTGTAGCTGGCCCATTGAACAATTGCCAGGTCTAAGCCAAGAAGACCAAACTCGATTGCGAGGCTACGACATTCACACGACCCAACAGCTATTGCAGCAAGCTGCTACACCAGCTCAGAAACAGCACCTATACACCAGCTCAGAAACAGCACCTAGCGGCCCAACTGCAAATCCATATTCAACACGTCAACAAATGGGTGGCCTTAGCTGACTTGGCGAAAATTCCGAGTGTAGGCTGTCAATATTGCGGGCTGTTGCTGCATGCAGGGATTGCCTCTTGCGCTCAACTAGCTCAGACTTCTTTACATCGGCTACACCCCCAAATTATGCGGTTGCAAGTTGCCATGATGCAGCGACCAGATTTGTGTCCTCCCGTAGAGGCAGTAGCGATCTGGATGCAACAGGCGCGATCGCTCACAGCTAGTTCTATTCTGAAAACAAGAATCTAAATAACTAGTAGTGCATGAAGTTGATTACAGGTACAACTAAACTTTTGGGTGTAATCGGTGACCCAATCAAGCATTCTCTCTCACCCGTGATGCACAATGCCGCGATCGCCGCATTAGGGCTGGATTACGTTTATGTGCCTCTGCCCGTAGCGCCATCCGATTTAGCCACCGCGATCGCTGGATTTGCTGCCATTGATCTGCGCGGATTTAGCATCACGATTCCCCACAAGCAAGCCATTATTCCGTTGTTAAATCAGGTGTCGGACGTGGCTCAGGCGATTGGAGCTGTGAATACGGTTTGGCGCACGGAGCAGGGTTGGAGCGGCACCAACACGGATGTGGTCGGCTTTCTCGCTCCCCTCAAAACCTACAACCGCGATTGGAGCCAAACCACAGCGGTGATCTTAGGCAATGGAGGCGCGGCGCGGGCAGTCGTGGCGGGCTGTGCTCAGTTGGGTTGTGCGGCGGTGAAGGTGGTGGGGCGCAATCGCCAAAAGCTAGCCCACTTTCAACAAAGTTGGGTTAATTCTCCAATTCCAGTTGAGCTTTCGATTCATTCTTGGCAGGAGTTGCCCAGTTTGTTGCCTGATGCAGGTTTGGTTGTGAATAGTACGCCGATTGGGATGCACCCCCATGATGAGGCGTCACCCTTAGAAGACGCGATCGCAACTCAGATGACTCAGGGAGCGATCGCTTATGACTTGATCTATACGCCGAGTCCCACGCGGTTTTTGCGGCAGGCTCAACAGCAAGGGGCGATCGCGATCGATGGGTTGGAAATGTTGGTGCAGCAGGGGGCAGCGGCGCTAGAGATTTGGGTGGGGCAAACGGCTCCGGTGGAGGTGATGCGACAAGCATTGCGGGATTATTTGGGCTTGTAGTTTGGTTTCGCTGGCGAGGGGTTGTTGTCTCGTGGTTGGTTTGTTGAAACCGAACCCTTGGGGGCGCTTGCCCCCAAACCCCCGCTGAGAGACGGTTGCGTCCCTCAGACTCCCTCCAAAAGGTGAGTGCGTGTAGTATTCCCCCCAGCATTGGGGAGCTAGAGGGCCTGGTTCGGAATTCTTAGGGAACTCTATGGGCTGGGCCAGCGCCAGTTGTAGCGGTTCCAGCGGTAGATGCCTTGGATTTCGTATTCCATGCCGCTGTCGAAGCGGATGAGGCAACTGGTGTAGGCTTGGCCGTTGTCGGCTTTTTCGGCGACCCCAATGACGGTGCAAGAAAACCATTCGGGGGCGCAGGGGCCTTCTGCTTGGACCCATTCCCAGAGGCTATTGCAAACTTCAATGCGATCGCCCACTTTGACCTTTAAGGTTTCGCGATTATCTAGCTCGGCGTAGGCGGTGACGTGTTTGGGTTGCACGCGGTTGAGCCATTGCGGGCCGTACAGCTCTCGGATAAATTGCATCGAGGCGGAGTCACGATTGTGTAACCAATCGTTGAGTAGCTTAATTTTCCAGGGATGGTTTTGTTGCTCTTGCTGTTTGACAAATTCGAGCAGAGTGCGTCGTTGCTCAGCGGTCAGTTCATCC
The DNA here is from genome assembly GCA_019358975.1 of Trichocoleus desertorum ATA4-8-CV12. Lineage (NCBI taxonomy): Bacteria > Bacillati > Cyanobacteriota > Cyanophyceae > Leptolyngbyales > Trichocoleusaceae > Trichocoleus > Trichocoleus desertorum. The sequence goes on along the minus strand of JAHHIL010000001.1, from coordinate 179,017 downwards.
AGCGGATTCTCTGTTTCGTTATTGCCATCTGCATCATTGCTCGGACGCTGCAAACGCTCTAATTCCACTACCATGCTCAGCAGAATTTGCTTTTGTTGCGCATTGAGCGGATAGTTGACAGCATCACATCGTCTAAATGCTGCTTGTAAGACCGCTTCAATCTCAGCTTTGGTCATGGCAGATGGTAGCTACAGGGGATGAACCAACATCGAAACCAACCTTGTCTACTCCTACATCGCTCCCAGCTGAATCAACCAGCTTTGCTATCAAGTTGCCAAAATTGGGTGTTTGATGAGCTTTTAGGAGTTGGATTTCGCATCAATCATTAATAAAAATATTAACTTTTTACAGCGAAGATTAAATTTCTATTATTACAGAAGGGCCCAGGGAAGCGAGCTAGTGAACCGGAAAAGGTTAGAGCCAATTCACGCTAAGCTGAGTTCAGGCTGCTTACAAACAGCTCAACCAGTTGTTATTGAGTCATTACAGTGAAGTTTATGCGCTTTCGGGCCTTTGCTGTCCTTGTGATTGCTTGCCTATTTACGCTAGGCAGTTGGCTGGTGAGTCCTGCTGCGATCGCCCTCACCCAAATTAAGTTGTTTGACATTTCTTATCACGAGTGTCCCGCTGAACTAGCTGAAGGCACGGTCAGCAGTGGGGGTGCCGCAATCCCTGCCAATTGCTTTCTCGTCACGGGTAAAGCTCAAAATGATTCGGGCAAGCTAGTGATCAATGCAGATATTTTTGGCCGCATTTACGATGCCAATAACAACTTAGTCATGCAAAATCGCACCCGGCTAGGCTCAATTGATGAGGTGCCTCAGGGTGTGAGTGATTTTCAGCTCAGGATTACGGTTCCCGCCAGTCAACCTGCTCCTCTGAAGCTAGAGCAATTCAAAGCAGCAGGTTTTACTGGCAAAGTGCGTCGCTAGCTAAACTAGCTACCCAAAAGGTAAGTCTCAATTAGGGCTCAATTGGGGCTCGATTAGGGCTTAGAGGCCATAGACAGAACTTTGCTGCAAGCTGCTAAAAATACCTGTCAAAAATTGCAGCAGGAAGATCGCCAGAATAGGTGAGAAGTCGAGCCCACCTAAGGGAGGGATGAAGGAGCGGAATAGGTTGAGATAAGGATCGGTGAGCTGGCTGACGATTGAGAAGGGAGGATCAGACCAGCTAATGGTGGGAAACCAGCTTAAAAGAATCCGAATAATCAAAAGAACTGTATAAATTTGCAGAAAAGTAGCCAAGGTATTGGTTAGCAGCGCTATTGAGGGATTCATAAATAATCTGGCTTCCTTCTAGATATACAAGCATTCTAGGCTTGAATTTACTTTAACGAATATCAGCGCCGACAAAATTGGTCAAACAGAAGTTACCCCCTGGGAAGTATTACCCCTGATGGTCCCAGTTAGTCCCAGTGTGCAAAGTTAGGGTCTTGATGCAGCGTTAGCGATCGCGCTGGGCCTGCTCTTCCCAACCCACCAATTCAGTTTCTTCCGGTCTACCGTTCACGGTGCTGAGTTGCTCACGCACGTCGTCGATCGCTTCGTTGAGTTGGGCAATTTTGTCCTCTAAGCCGCGACGAGCCATCTCAATACTCTGCTCTGTCGGAGGCTTAAGATTGCGTTTCCTACCTTTACTACTCAAAGCTTCGTCAGCAGGGAGCGACTCTTGCAAGCGGTTGGAAGTCAGCAGGGTGCCTAGAATACCACCCACAATGCCGCCAAAGAGGGCTCCTGCGACAAATCCGCCTGTGAAACCATCTCGATTGCTCATCTTGATACTGTCCTGCTTTAGTGTTCAGCTTAGCTTAACTAGTATTCCACCACGTTAACTTTGCTGGCTAGAGAGGTTGGCTAGGAACGCTAGGTGCCAAAGGTGCGATCGCCTGCATCTCCCAGTCCGGGCACAATAAAGCCGTGGCTATTAACCCCTTCATCAATCGCAGCTGCATAGATCGTCAAGCTGGGATAGGTTGTGCTGAGCTTTTGTAGCGCTGTGGGAGCCGTCACTACAGAAATAATCCGGGTAAAAGCTGGATCAACGCCTCTGCGAGTCAGCTCGGCCATTGTTGCCATAATTGTGCCCCCTGTCGCCAGCATGGGTTCACTGATTAAGACATGAGTTTCGGGCGGAAATACTTCTGGCAACTTGTTGAGATAGCAATTAGCTTCTAGCGTGGCTTCATCTCGCACAAACCCCAAGTGATAAATCGAGGCTAAGGGCAACAATGCTTGTGCTCCATCTAATAGTGCTAGACCTGCCCGCAAAACTGGCACCACCACAATGGGTACTTCTGGATTTACAAAGGTGGCGGCACAAGGACTTAGAGGAGTTTCGACCGTGGTTTCAACCGTAGGCAACCAGTCCCGAATCGCTTCGTAGGTTAGCCAGCGCCCTAGCTCTGTCATAGCGCTGCGGAAGAGAGCAGGCGGGGTAGACACATCACGGGCTACGGCTAGCCAATGCTTAATTAAAGGGTGAGGTGGAACGTAAACTCGCAGTTGCAAAGCCATAGCCAGCAGTTAAAGAAATAGAGGTTACCAAGTCACAAGCGTCCACTATGATACTCCTTTCCCTTCGGGATAGATGCGAGCAGGTAGCTGCACTTCATCAGATCCTGATGCGATCGTCATAAGAAATTCAAGGAACTTGTTGCAACTCTTTTGCATTAAGTATTGACAACTATTTTCAACAAGACTATATTAATTTTCAGTGTTCTCCTCTCTAAGGATCGGCAGGTGGGATCGGTTAGCGGCAGCAAACTGGTCCCCTCTTTTTTTGCTCTCTTATTTGGCTCCCTTAATCTCGATCTTGAGCCGAGTTTGGAGTTGTGGAGCAGCTTTACTAGTTTTTCTTCAACTTTGGCGATCGCCATTATCATCGTTGTTAGGGCCGTTCTAGACTTCGTTCTAGACTTATAGACTCATACATTGATCCGATACACTGAACAGAGGGATGGGTGAGCTAGCAATGACGAGTTGGGGTCTAAGTTGCGATCGCTAATTCGTTGTTTGGGTGTTAGCCACCTGTTTCCAGTTTTGTTCTGCAATCCCGCTGAGTTCATGCCTGCTTCCAACGCTTCTCCAGCTTCTTTGGGTCAAATTGCTCCGGGTTCCTCTCTCTCTGAGTCAACCTCCGGGCCAACAGACTTTGACAGTACAGAATTCGACGCGATCGTAATTGGCTCTGGCATTGGGGGTCTAGTTACGGCGACCCAACTGGCGGCCAAAGGAGCCCAAGTATTAGTTCTAGAGCGGTACCTGATTCCAGGGGGTAGTGCTGGATATTTTGAGCGGGCTGGGTATCGGTTTGATGTCGGAGCCTCAATGATCTTTGGGTTTGGTCAGCAAGGCACCACAAATCTGCTCACGCGAGCCTTGCAAGCAGTAGACATGAGCCTAGAAACGATTCCCGATCCGGTGCAAATTCACTATCACCTGCCCGATGGATTGGATCTAAAAGTTCATCGGGATTATGAGAAGTTTTTGCAAGAACTAATTGCTCAGTTTCCCCATGAGCGCGAGGGCATTCGGCAGTTTTATGATGAATGCTGGAAAGTATTCAACTGTCTCAATGCGATGGACTTGTTGTCGTTGGAAGAGCCTCGCTATCTGACCCGGGTGTTTTTCCAGCATCCTTTCGCTTGTTTAGGCTTGGTCAAGTATCTACCCCAAAACGTCGGAGATATTGCCCGCCGCTACATTAACGATCCGGCGCTGCTGAGATTTATCGATATGGAGTGTTACTGCTGGTCGGTGGTTCCAGCCGATAAAACTCCGATGATCAATGCAGGAATGGTGTTTAGCGATCGCCACTATGGCGGCATCAATTACCCCAAAGGTGGCGTGGGCCAAATTGCCCAAAAATTGGTAGAAGGCTTAGAGAAAGCGGGAAGTCGAATTCAGTACAAAGCTAGAGTCAAGCAGATCTTGATGGAGAATGACCGCGCGGTCGGTGTAGAACTCGCTTCTGGTCAGGTTTACCGAGCTAAACGAATCGTTTCTAATGCCACCCGCTGGGATACTTTCGAGCATTTACTCCCTACTGATAAAATGCCCGTTGCTGAGAAGAAGTGGCAACAACGCTATCAAAAATCTCCTAGTTTTCTTAGCTTGCATTTAGGGGTAAAAGCAGAAGCCTTGCCAACTGGCACGGAATGCCATCACATTCTGCTGGAAGACTGGGAGCGGATGGAGGATTCCCAAAGTACCATTTTTGTCTCGATCCCGACTTTGCTCGACCCTGACTTAGCGCCTCCAGGTCATCACATTATCCATACCTTCACTCCCAGTTGGCTAGAGGAATGGCAGGGATTATCCCCCAGCGCCTATGAAGAAAAGAAAGAAGCAGCCGCAGCAACTCTCATACAACGACTGGAGAAGATTTTTCCACAATTAGGTCAAATGCTGGACTACCAAGAAGTAGGCACCCCTCGAACTCACCGTCGCTTCTTGGGGCGGCAAGATGGCACCTATGGCCCCATTCCTAGGCGTAAATTGTTGGGCCTGTTGGGTATGCCCTTCAATCGCACAGCGGTGCCAGGTCTTTACTGTGTGGGCGACAGCACCTTTCCCGGACAAGGTCTCAATGCGGTCGCTTTCTCTGGCTTTGCCTGTGCCCATCGCATTGCCGTTGATTTGAAATTGTAAAGCCCTGAATAAAGCCTGGAAATAGGCTAAATCATTACGATTCCGGGTTTGGTCTAGCTCTCATCGGACTTTTGATATAAAATCCTATCGTAAATTGCTGTCTCTACCAGTGCTCTCATCAAGCATTGGACAGAAGCGATCGCTGATTGAATTGGGTTTGCTACCCGCGATCGCTCCACCAGCCATTCGGAGAGGATTAGAACACATGGCTTTTGAACTTCCCCCCTTACCTTACGACTACAACGCGCTAGAGCCTTATATCTCGGCACGCACCCTAGAGTTCCACCACGACAAGCACCACGCAGGTTACGTGACTAACCTGAACAAGTTCACTCAAGACACGGAGCTGGCTGACAAATCGCTTGAAGAAGTGATCAAAGCCACCTTCAAAAACCCAGACAAAGTGGGTGTATTCAACAATGCCGCTCAAGTCTGGAACCACACCTTCTTCTGGCATAGCTTGAAGCCCAGTGGGGGTGGTTCTCCCAGCGGCGCTCTATCAGACAAAATCAATGCTGACTTCGGTAGCTTCGATAAGTTTGTCGAAGAGTTCAAGAATGCAGCGACCACTCAGTTTGGTAGCGGTTGGGCTTGGTTAGCCCTCGACAACGGCACCCTCAAGGTCACCAAGACCCCCAATGCCGAAAACCCGATCGCTCACGGCCAAACTCCCCTCCTAACCTTAGATGTTTGGGAGCACGCCTACTACCTCGACTACCAAAACCGTCGTCCTGACTTCATTCAAGCCTTTCTAGAAAACGTGGTGAACTGGGACTTCGTTTCTCAAAACTTGGCAGCAGCGGCTTAGACCACTGGCTCTCAATCACAGCAGTTGAAGGTTTCTCAGCCATGAGTTGAGCTGAACCAACTGCAACCACACCCAAACAGTCACGCTTTAGTTCGTGGCTGTTTTCTATTTGGCCGTGTTTGGGCAGCGGCAATCCTTACAATAAAAGAGCTTAAGAAAATTAATCTTAAATTTAACAATGAATAGCAACGAAATCGCTCAATACATTGAGGCCACCGATGGCATGGCTAAACCTTGGCTCCTTTTGCAACTCCGATTACAAAAACTGCAAGAGCGGCGAGACACCATGCCCGCAGATGAATATGCCAATGAGCTGGCTGACATCCACCAATCGCTGATGAATTTAGGAGAATGGTGGAAAGGGATGGAAGACGAAGTGTTTTAAGCGAGCTGGCTTGTGACGCTGCTACTCTTGCTGTCCAGTTAACGCTGCCGAGATTGCCTCAGAACCATGCCGAAAACTAAAAAGATCATTGCTGAGCCAAGCCTAATTGACTCCCAGTACTATTTCAGTCGCGAGATGAGCTGGCTGGAATTTAATAACCGGGTCTTGCATGAAGCCTTTGACCCCCGCACTCCTCTGATAGAGCGCTGCAAGTTTATGGCTATTTTTAGCTCGAACTTGGATGAGTATTTTATGGTGCGGGTGTCAGCGCTAAAGCAGCAAGTAGAAGCAAAGGTCAGCCAGCTCACCTCAGATGGCCGTAAGCCCCAAGAGCAACTTGATGCCATCTGCGATCGCCTCCGCCCAATGGTAATCAAGCAGCATCGACACTTTGAGCAAGCCCTACGCCCTCAACTCGCCAACCAAGGCATTTATCTGCTCGACTACATGGACTTAAACCAAGAGCAGCGGATTTATTTGCAGCGCTACTTTGAAGAGCAGATCTTTCCGGTTCTCACGCCTCTGGCCGTCGATCCTAGCCATCCCTTCCCCTACATTTCCAATCTCAGCCTCAACTTGGCAGTGGTGATTCAAGATCCAGAGACAGAGGAAGAATTTTTCGCCCGCGTCAAGGTTCCTAAAGTGCTGCCCCGCTTCTTGCAGTTACCGGAAAACTTACAGCTACAGCATAAGGGCCAAGGAGGAGTTTGGACGGGGGTGCCGCTAGAACAAGTAGTCGCCCATAACCTGGAGTCTTTGTTTCCAGGCATGAACATTCAAGAATACTATCCCTTCCGGATCACCCGTAATGCAGACCTCGAACTGGAAGAAGATGAAGCCGATGATTTGATGCTCGCGATCGAGCAGGAATTACGGAAGCGGCGGTTTGGCGGTTCGGTGGTGCGTTTAGAGATTCAATCGTCTACCCCACCCGCAGTACGGGAAATGTTGATTCAAGAGATGTCGCTAGAGGAAAGTGATCTCTATGAAGTGGAAGGCATGCTAGGGCTGAGCGATCTGATGTCCTTTTTAGCCTTGCCACGGCCAGATCTCAAAGATGCGCCTTGGGCTCCCATTGTCCCCGCCCGGTTGCGGCGGCTCAGCCCACCCGGAAGCGATCGCAGTAATGCAGAAGGTGAGGACGCAGAAGACTTTTTCTCTGTGATTCGTAAACAAGACTTGATGGTGCATCACCCCTATCAGTCATTTTCTGGGACCGTACAACGCTTCATCATGCAGGCCGCCCACGACCCAGATGTGCTAGCAATCAAAATGACGCTCTACCGCACCTCTGGAGATTCGCCTATCCTCAATGCCCTCATTGCTGCTGCCGAGAATGGCAAACAGGTAGCCGTCTTAGTGGAACTGAAAGCTCGCTTTGATGAAGAAAACAACATCAACTGGGCCCGTAAGCTGGAAAAAGTGGGTGTACATGTGGTCTATGGCCTGGTAGGGCTGAAAACTCATACCAAAATTGCTCTAGTGGTGCGACGCGAAGAGAACCGCATTCGCCGCTACGTCCACATTGGCACCGGAAACTACAATCCCAAAACAGCACGGATTTACACCGATATTGGCTTATTGAGCTGTCGCGATGAGTTAGGAGCAGATTTAACCGATCTGTTCAACTACTTAACGGGTTATTCCCGCCAGCACTCCTATCGCAAGTTGATAGTCGCTCCAGTAAACTTGCGCGATCGCATGTTGAGCTTGATCTACCGGGAGATAGAAAACTGCAAAAATGGCCTTCCCAGCCGCATTGTCGCCAAGATGAATGCTTTGGTAGATAAGCGAATTATCGTCGCTTTATATGAAGCCTCTCAAGCAGGCGTCCAGATTGACTTAATTATTCGAGGTATCTGTTGTCTGCGCCCTGGTATTAAAGGCATCAGTGACAATATTCGGGTGGTCAGTATTGTGGGCCGTTTTCTGGAGCACTCCCGCATCTTTTACTTCCACAACCGAGGCGACGATGAAGTGTTTATTGGCAGCGCAGATTGGATGCCACGCAACTTAGACCGCCGAGTAGAAGCCATTGTCCCCATCGAAGACGCAGACCTGAAAAAAGATTTACAAGAAATTTTGGGGATCATGCTCTCCGACAATCGCCACGCCTGGGAACTACAGCCGAATGGTCGCTATATTCAACGTCGTCCCGCTGCCGAATGCCCAGAGCTGAGTTCGCAGAAAATCCTCATGGAAATGGCAGCCAGCTCAACAATTTAAGCGGCGATCGCTCGCTTGAGGGACTCAATCTGAAATAATGAGAACAGCTTAGTTAAACATCACTGCTCCAAAGCGTTGTGGGGCATTGCGGTGTTTAACCAAGTTTTAGTGCCTAAGGGTTAGAATTTTTCGGGTGAAAAGGGCTGTGCGATCGCCCAATTTTAGCCAAAAATCGACAATCAAAGGCGAAACGTTGATGTATCAAACTTTACTTAAGCAGCCGTAGTTCTTGGAATTACGGAGGGATTGTGTAGGAGTATGACTATTCATTCTGCCGATTCGCCCCAATGGTAGAGGGATTTCAGTAGCCCATACTACTAGACTAAAATTGTCAAACCAGATGTCTCTTACTTGACTGAGTGGTCATGTTATCTTGTATGCGCTCTGCCCTCCGTGTTCTTGTTGTCGATGATCATGAGTTGACTCGACTCAGCCTCAAGCTTGCCCTACAGAATCAATCCAATATTGAACTAGTGGGTCTAGCAAGTAATGGTCAGGAAGCAGTCGAGCTAGTTAAGCGTCAGCATCCTGATGTGATCATTATTGATTTACAGATGCCAGTTTTGGATGGTTTAAGCGCATCCACCCAGATTAAAAGTTTCGCCCCTAATATCCGGATTATTGCTTACTCCTCTGTGGACGATCCTCAAACAGAGGTCATGATTCAGACGGCAAATATTGATGCTTTTTGTAAGAAAGACGTGGCTACCAACGAGCTTGTGGCTTTAGTCAAAGAGCTAGGGCAAGCCGCCAAGAATGCCAGTGCTTAACTATACCTAGCTTTTCTCAGCACTGACCACCTACCCTGCTTGCCTGGAAGGTAACTAGTTCCAGGCAAAAGGTATCTCAGCAATTTAGAAATTTAGATCTAGAATTCAGCCTCTAGTCAGTGTCTAGAGATTTCCTGCTTCTGGAAAGGTCCGCTGAAATTCGTCAATCAAGTCATCCATTTCTTCTAAAGCCTGATTGACATCAATTCTCAGAGTGCCTAAATCAGGCTGCTCTAGCAATCTCAATAAGGTCTCGCGCTTGCTTCGGATCAGGGTGATGCGTTCTTTAATCGTTTCAGCGTTCATCTTTTGTATCTTTATATTTACTTCTATTGAGTAAGATAAACCATATTCAGCCTAAGTTTAAGGCTCAAATCTGTGTTTATAATCGGCCCAAGTTAGGCACTGCAAGCCTCAGATCTTATATATCTTGAATTGATAACATTAGGAGAGTAGAGATACCTCACCCTCCAGACAGACTAGCGCAGAAACGGTGGACGCTTGCTGTCAGCAGTCTTAGCCCGCATCACTTCAGTAATAAAGCGCTTGAGTGCCTTCTCACGGTTTTTCATGAAAGCTGCCCAAAACCCTGGTTGGAACTCATCCATCGTTTTAGCCAGAGCCCAAACATCCACGGCCAAGATATTGTAGAGGGTTTCGTCTTCCCGTTTGAGCGAATCAATTTGTTCTAATAACTTGCTTTTGGTCGCGGGTGGCTGCTTTTCGTCTTTGATCATGGCTCGGACCTACTAGTCTGTCAGTTTTTATTTGCGGGGTGCAAGAGTACTAACCTTGGGCGAAAGTGGCACTCATTTTATCTAGAGGGATAAGCCACCCCAGAAGACCCCCAGATGAAGTAGGCGATCGCGCCTCAACATCCCCAGCATATCCTGCTATTCAACAACGCTCACCTTGCTAACCACAATCCTCCAGCCGCACGTTTGGCAAAGCAGCGATCGAGTCTAGAGAAAAAATATTCAGGCTTAAGTCCACCAAACTTCCTGTAAAGGTAATGATATAAGGGTTAACTTTGCACACAGATTAATTCGTCTCAATAACAAATATGTTACGTCAAACTTCTCTAGGAACGCTGGGATTGGCAGTAGGTGGGGCTCTAACCGTGATCGGTTTTGTAGCTTACTTCTCTAGCAACGCTACCTTAAATCTTGTAGGGTTCTTTTATGGCATTCCGCTGCTTCTAGGAGGGTTGGCGCTGAAAGCTTCAGAACTCACACCCGTTCCGTTTACCCAACCCACGCCGCCAGAGATCGTGGAGCTACGAGATCAGCAAGCAACTACAACCCAAAATCAGATCCGTAAAGATGTAACCCGCTATCGGTACGGTCAATCGGCTCACTTAGACAGTTCTCTGAGCCACTTAGGTCTTAGCCCTACCAATGAGGAACGCCCAGAGCTAATTGGGGTGCGTGAGAGCAAAATCAATGATGCTTATGCCTTAATTTTGGAGTTCAATTCGCCGCTGATTTCTCTAGAAACTTGGCAACAGAAGCAAGCCAAAATAGAGAGTTTTTTTGGTCCTGGCATTCGCGTACAACTCACCCAGCCCGCAGAGCGACAAATTGAAGTGGCGCTGATTACGGCTTCTGTCGCTGCAACTCCTGCGACCAGCTAAACCCTACAACTCTATTTTTCTTTTTCTAACCTAACAGCGTACCACTGCAAAAAATTACCAGGCTCCATATCTAGCTCGCAGGAAGTATCTAGCAGATATTGGGCCTGGGCGGAGATAGAACTAAGTTTCTGCAAATCTTGAGGCAGATCGTCTTGCCGTTGCTCCAAAACGGTCTCTAGTTTGCTGAGCAACTCAGCCGCCGTCAGAAACTGTTCTGGTTGATTGGCTTCTAGAACCACAAAATGGTCTTGTCTATACATCAGAGGGTCGGGCATAAGCTTGGTATCAGAGGTTTAGCTGGTTAGCGATCGCAATAAATATCGTACTAATACTGTTATCGTAACAACGCATCGAAAGAAGGATGCCGTTTAGCTGTCTAGCTTTAAGACTTGGAGTAGAGGCATTTGCAACCTTTCCTTCTCGACCATCATCTTCACCGCTATGATTCGCTCTGCTTGTCTCATTTTCAATCCCATTGCTGGTCAAAGTGATCCAGAGCAAGACTTAGCCCAGATCCGGGCTTTATTGGAGCCAGAGATGAACTTAGAGATCCTCTCAACAACCAAAATCGTTGATGCGGATCAACTGGCCTACAACGCGGTGCAACGAGGAGTTGAAGCCGTGATTGCCTCTGGAGGTGATGGTACTTTGTCGGCAACCGCAGCAGCTCTAGTAGGCACTGATATTCCTCTAGGTGTGATTTCACGCGGCACCGCCAACGCTTTTGCCAATGCCCTCGGCATTCCTGACAGTATCGAAGCTGCTTGCGCCACTATCTTGGCAGGAAAAACCAAAAAGGTGGATGCGGCTTACTGTAACGGCAAACCCATGCTCTTGCTAGCAGGGATCGGCTTTGAAGCTGAGACGGTTGAACAAGCAGACCGAGCTGCTAAAAATCGCTTGGGCATGCTGGCCTATATCTTGGCAGGAGTCAAACAACTGGGGCATCTGCCCTCGTTTGAGGCAGAAATTGAAACTGATGAACACATCATTCAAGTCTCAGCCTCAGCCATTACGATCGCCAATGCTGCCCCAGCAACCTCGATCTTGGCGCAAGGACCAGCAGGGGTCATTTTTGATGATGGTCTGCTCGATTTAACCGTAGTGGCTCCACGTAACGTAGCAGGGGCGATCGCCGCTTCTTATCACCTGCTCCAGTCAGCTTTGACAGGCAACGCTACAGAGCGAGACGACATTGGCTATCTGCGAGCGAAACGCCTCAAAGTGTCAACTGAGCCACCCCAGAAGGTAGTTTTAGATGGGGAACTAATTGGCACAACTCCCATCGAAGTAGAGTGTGTATCCCAAGGACTAACTATCTTTGCGCCTGCTAACACTGAAGCGCCTCTAGAAGAAAAGTTGGAAGGTTTGCCCAACTTAGTGGTAGTTTCTAAGCCTCAAGCTGAGCCGCAGCATGATGAATAACTAATTTAGTTCGGTAATTACACCAAACTTTTCTAGTTTTATTCACTCCAATTAATCTACGTTCCGAAAATTTCCGGAATTCAGTTTTTTAGCTGGGATATTATGTGTTTTGGGCAGTGTTTCTTAGTTAAACAACCCCAAACCTCATTCAATTGATTAAATAGCCCCAGCTTTCTGTGACAGTTTAAAAAGCGGCTATTGAAGCACACCGTAATTAATTCCATGAACTAGATCAAAAGCACCCATTCAAACGAAGCAAACCATTATCTAGAGTTAATAGGTAATGGTTTTTAGCTTTTTAAGGGAACAATTTTTGGAGTGATCATTCCTTTTAGGTAGTTGAAGTGGGCAAGCTGCTAATTCCAAAAAACTTTCAATCAAATTAGATTTTTCTGGAACCTTTCAAGCAAGTCCTTCGACTATAAATTCAGGAACGCAAACATTAAATCAAACTTACCCTTTGAGGGAACCAAGATGAACCTCTCTCTGAAATCCATTGCTGCTTTTTCTGCTTTGTCTGTAATTGCGATCGCTCCTCTCCTCTCCGCTGGCTCCGCTTCTGCTCAACCTAGAAAAGGATTTAGCGATAGCTATGTAGGTGCAGGTGTGGCTGCGGGTGTCACCAACGGTGGTCAAAATAACGATGCTGCAACCTTTGGTGGCACAATTGATGGTCGCTTCGGCCTCCGCAAAGCTCCCGTTTCTCTGCGCGGTTCAGTTGTTTACAGCGACGACACTAGCGCCATCATTCCTATGATCACTTATGACCAAGGAATCACTAAAAACACCCAAGTTTACGGCGGTGTTGGCTACTCCTTTGTGGAAGCAAACGGCCAACCCACCCCAATGGGTAACGATGATGCAGTTGTATTGACCGCCGGGGTTGAATCTAAAGTCACCAAAGATGTTGTGGTTTATGGCAACACCAAGTGGGGCCTCAATGCTTATCAAAATGGCCCTGCTGATTCTCTAACCTTCAGCGCTGGTGCTGGCCTACGCTTCTAAGTTCACCTGAGAAACTTGATGCCAAAATCACTCCAACTACTGTGCTGAGTTGTAGGCATTCATCTGCTAGTTTTCAACCATGAGTCTGCATGAAATCTTTCATCAACTCTACAGCAACTAAGCAAGACTGAATAGTAATTCAACTTGGTTTCACTCAGCTCCTGGCCCTACAGCTAGGAGCTTTTTTAGTTGCTTTTTCCATTAATGGATAAAATGCAGTCAACTGATCCAATGCCGACCGATTCAATCAAGTTTTTAGGAATTTAATCACCTAATTCCCAATAACCAACTCAACTATTAATCCAAGTATGATTTCCAGTTGTGGCTGAGGAAATACTTTTTGAGATTCGCTTAAAAAATCAGGATCAACTCTTGATTAATTCTTGATCTAAGGCTGAGTTTGCTTGAAATGATCGGTGTTCTCCCTTAGCTTTCTCCGAGTTTACAGAGCAATTTTTAAGCGATATTATCAACTCAACTCAGCCGTCACGATTTAACCAGCCAAATCAGCTAGCATTAAATAGCATGTGCTTGACTTAACGCTGCCTAGTCCCGCAGTGGGGTTGGAATTTCATGCAAAATCCCTGACAAGCACCTTGACCCGACAAATGCAGTGATAAAATATATAGATTCACCGTAATTCCGGGCGGGTTACCGGGAATCGATAAGCTTCGAACTACTGAGGCTCTGAGCCCCTCAAAAGCTTTACAGCAAAAGTTTTACGGTTCAACCCTGACTTTAGACTACAACACTCGGTTGTACTCTAAGCTTCTGACTATTTTCAACTCGTACCGCAACTCCGATGGTTAAAACTCCGACTCCAACTCCCGTGGTTCGCAAACCTTCTAAGGTAGAAGGTCTTAAGGAACGTAGCCAATTTTTACGTGAGCCTGTTGCAAGTGAATTGCTACTGGATACCAACAGCTTTACAGAAGACGCGATTCAAATTCTCAAGTTTCATGGTTCCTATCAGCAGGACAATCGGGACAACCGGGTCAAGGGGCAGGAGAAAGACTACCAGTTCATGCTGCGAACTCGGAGTCCGGGTGGCTTTATTCCACCGCAGCTGTACCTGACTTTAGATCAATTGTCAGAAACCTATGGCAATGGCACGCTCCGAGCCACGACTCGGCAAGGGTTTCAAATTCACGGCATTCTGAAGAAGAATTTGCGAGTGGCGATCGCGGAAATCATCAAAAGCATGGGTTCCACTTTAGGAGCTTGTGGGGATCTGAACCGTAATGTGATGGCACCGCCTGCGCCGTACAAGAATCGGCCTGAGTATCTCTACGCCCATGAATACGCCAATAGCATTGCCGACTTACTAACTCCCCAAACAGGCGCTTATTACGAAATTTGGTTGGATGGCGAAAAGTTTGTTAGTGCGGAAGAGCGTCCAGAGGTCAAAGCCGCACGCCAAAGCAACGGCAATGGCACTATTTTTCATGAAGGTGAGGAGCCGATTTACGGCACTTACTACATGCCCCGCAAATTTAAGATTGCGGTGACGATCCCCGGTGACAACTCGATTGACCTGTACTCCCAAGATTTAAGCTTGGTCGTCATTACCAACGAGCAAAATGAGCTAGAAGGGTTCAATATTTTAGCGGGGGGTGGTTTAGGTCGGACTCACGGTAAGGAAGACACTTTCCCTCGGATTGCTGATCCTTTAGGCTATGTGGATAAAGCGGATATCTACGACGCAGTGAAAGCGATCGTGGCCACTCAGCGAGACAATGGCAACCGCAGCGATCGCCGTCACTCCCGCCTGAAGTACTTGATGGAAGAGTGGGGTGTGGACAAGTTTCGCACTGAGGTCGAGCAGTACTTTGGCAAACCGCTGCAACCCTTCAAGCCGTTGCCTGAGTTTAAGTACTTAGATTTTCTGGGCTGGCAAGAACAAGGAGATGGCAAGCTGTTTGTTGGCATTCCGATCGAGAATGGTCGGGTGAAGGACGAGGGTGCCTTCCAGCTCAAAACGGCGTTGCGGGAAATTGTCAAGCAGTTCAATCTGCCCATGCTGTTGACAGGTAGCCAAGATGCCATTCTGTACGACATCAATCCAGGCGATCGCGCTGCCATTCAAGCCATATTCGATCGCTGTGGCATTCAGGCTGATCCTGACAAAATTGATTCTCTCGTGCGCTATTCGATGGCCTGTCCCGCTTTGCCTACTTGTGGCTTGGCGGTGACTGAGTCGGAGCGAATTATGCCAGAGATTCTGGAACGGATTCGCGCTCTGCTAGATAAAGTGGGTCTGGAACAAGAGCACTTTATTATTCGAATGACAGGTTGCCCCAACGGTTGCGCCCGTCCATACTTAGCAGAATTGGGCTTCGTAGGCAGTGCTCCAGAGCATTATCAAGTTTGGCTGGGTGCTTCTCCTAACCAAACTCGCTTATCTCAGCCTTATGTGGAGAAGCTCCACATTAACGATTTAGAAATTGGCCTAGAACCAATTTTTGTCTACTTCAAGCAATCTCGCACAGCCGGAGAGAGTTTTGGAGATTTCTGCGATCGCGTTGGCCTAGAGGCCATTCGGCAGTTTTCTGTCGCTTACCAATCTGACCCGCCTGAGCTGGTTAGCAGCTACGCCGCCACGGTTAACACTGCCAATGATGAAGCGATCGCTAGTGTGAGCGAGACCGATGGGCTTGGTAAAGTCCGTCGCCGCATCACAGTACGAGAAGACCTTTATGCTAGTCTGCAAGCGATGGCTGCCCAGCAAGGTAAGAAGGTATCTCAACTGGCTACTGAGGCGATCGCAGCTTATGTAGAAGCTAACCAAAAGCCATAGTTTAACTAGAAGCTATAGTTACAGCTCAGAAATCCGATCCTTGGGGGCACTCGCCCCCAAACCCCCGCTGAGAGACGGTTGCGTCCCTCAGGCTCCCTCCAAACGAGTCTGACTGTGGGGGTTTCGGGTTTTTGGCTATATCAAGTTTTGGCACTCGGCTTCTGGCTTCTCCCCTTTTCATCCTTCATCCTTCCTCATGGGAGATGCCACAGCGGGGTCAAGTAGTCTGTAATGGAGGATACAAGAAACTATCTATCCTAAGGGGTGGAATTATGACTTGGCTAGAACGGCACTTTGGGCAGGAGTGTAGTAAAAAATTCCAGTCGGAGACTCAGAAGCACCCAGACGAAGGGGGGATGACCCCTGGACTCACAGGTGAGTATGACTTGGAACTCCGAGAGAAAGCGGGCATGCATCAACCGCCTCCGGCTCCGGAGAATATGGGGCTTGAGGGTGAATATGACCCAGTAGGTTTGACGAAGCGAGTAGCGATCGCCTTTGACC
This sequence comes from Trichocoleus desertorum ATA4-8-CV12, assembly GCA_019358975.1. Lineage (NCBI taxonomy): Bacteria > Bacillati > Cyanobacteriota > Cyanophyceae > Leptolyngbyales > Trichocoleusaceae > Trichocoleus > Trichocoleus desertorum. The sequence continues at coordinate 162,812 of JAHHIL010000001.1, read as the reverse complement.
GTGATCCCCAAATCAGTGAAATTGAAAGCTTAGAAATTGACCAAAACGGTAGCACCATCATCTTTAGAGGCTCTGTGCCTAGCTCGGAAATCCTGCAATACATCACAGGGATGGCGGCGAAGGTGGATGGCACCAAAGCAGTAGACACCTCCCAAGTCAGGGTCTCCTAAACCAACTGATAGCCTTAGCTTCAGCCTGCTCTTTGCAGCGTCACGACGTTCAACGGTGGCAGATGAATCGTAAAGACCGTCCAACCGTGACTGCTCTCGACCTGAATGGTACCTTGCAGTTGTTCTACTAGGCGCTTGACCAAGGCTAGTCCTAAACCAGTCCCTCCTTGCTTCCAGGGGTCAGCATGGGGGACTCGATAAAATTTGTCGAAAATTCGCAGGATTTCTGTCGGCGGAATTTCTGCTTGGTTTTGGATAATCAGGCGGGTAAAGGGGACTACCGGGGAGATCGGTGAGGGACTGGTCACTTGCTCTACCTTCAGAATAATCTCACCGCCTGCTGGAGTATATTTGCAAGCGTTATTCAGCAGTTCGCCTAACATGCGCTCCAAGCTAGAGCGATCGGTAATTAAGGGCGGGGAGTTTTCTGGCAGATCAATGTTGAGCACCTGCTGATGTTCTTGCAGGCGGGAGCGGAAAGGCTCAATTAGGCTAGAGAACCAATCTTGCAGGTTGATCGCCTCCACCAGAAAGGTAGGATAAGCCGATGCTTCTAAGCGCTGTAGATCTAGTAGGTCGTTGATGAGGTCAATTTCACGGGCACATTCTGCCTTTAGAATTTCCAGATAACGCTGTTGGCGTTCAGCATTAGTGGCGATCGTCAGCATTTGCAGCGCCATTTTCATGTTCGACATCGGTGTCCGTAGCTCATGGGACACTGTGCTCAAAAAGTCATCTTTGAGGTGATTCAGTTTTTGCAGTTCTGCTAGGAGTCGAGCTTGTTCAGCCTGCTGGCGAATCGCTTCCTTGGCTTTGATCTGCTCGGTGAGATCGCGGAAGACTAAAACAGCACCCATCATCAGGTTTTGGTCATTTTGCAACGGCGTCAAACTGTACTCAATGGGAATACTTTGGTCTTCGCTGCACTTAAGGCTAGTTTCTACAGCAGTTTTTGGGCCAATACTGTCCTCCAAGAGGCTGCTGATGGGTTGCTGGAAGACTCTCTGGGTGGCCTCGTCCTCGGTCTGGAAAACAGCGATCGCAGGCTTTCCAAGAGCTTGTGCTTGCTTCCATCCCGTTAGACTCTCCGCTACAGGGTTCATGAACGTAATCAACCCTGTCGTATCAATCGTAATCACGGCATCCGCGATACTTCTCAAAACAGTTGACAGCCACTGCTCTCGTTCTTGCAACTGCTTCTCTAGCCGATGCCTCGCTAAAGTAATTTCGATCGTTGTATTCAGTTCTCGTTCTTTAAAGGGTTTTAATATATAGCCAAACGGTTGAGTTTGCTTAGCACGAGCTAAGGTGTCGTCATCCGCATAAGCGGTTAAATAAATAATTGGCAGCTGAAAGCGGTGGTGAATTTGTCTGGCTGCTTCAATTCCGTCGATCGCACCTTTGAGGCGAATATCCATTAAGACCAAATCTAAGTGATTCTCAGATGCCCTTAAAATGGCTTCTTCACCAGAGGCAGCAACCACAGGCACTGCATACCCAAACTTCTTCAGTCTGTTTTGCAAGTCCTTGGCGACAATGCTTTCATCCTCAACCACCATTATGTTTACAGTTGTCATTGTCCCAGATAACTTTTAGTTAGGAAATACAATTTCAAATTCGACACCATCACCCTCATTGATCTGGATTGCTCCCTCAATTTGATGAGTCAGGGCATTCACTAATTGCAAACCCAAAGAATCGGTATTTTGGTAATCTAAGTCTTTGGACAAACCAACCCCGGTATCGCTAACAGCAAGCATGAAGTGATGCGCATCTCGGACACCAAAATGAATACAAACTTCTCCTGTTCGTCCATCCGGAAATGCGTGCTTGAGGGCATTTGACACCAGCTCGTTAATGATGAGACCGCAGGGAATAGCGGTATCTAGGCCCAACCAAACCTCATCTACATCAATTTTTAAGGCGATCGCATCCGCATTAATTTCATAGGTATAAAACAAATTTGACACCAGGTCACAGATGTAATCTGGGGCATTAATCCGAGCCATATCTTCAGATTGATAGAGCTTTTCATGAATTAACGCCATTGATTCAATTCGGTTTTGGCTCTCTCTAAATACAGCTAGCACTTCGTCATCTTCTAGGTTTTGGCATTGTAGGTTCAACAGGCTAGAAATAATTTGCAGATTGTTTTTAACTCGATGATGAACTTCTTTAAGTAGAACTTCTTTTTCCTGAAGTGAAGTTCTCATGCGCTCTTCAATTTGCTTGCGATTGGTGGTGTCAAAGCGAATAGCAAGATATTGAAACGGTTGGCCTTGCTCGTTCAGAAAAGGCACAATTGTGGTGTCAACCCAGTAGTCGCTACCATCTTTAGCGCGGTTCTTAATCTCTCCCTTCCAAACCTTGCCCTTAGAAATCACTGACCAGAGATCCTGAAAGAAAGTTGGGTCATGATAACCGGAGTTAATCAGGCGATGGTTCTTTCCCAGTAATTCCTCTCTGGTATATTGGGAAAGCTCACAAAACTTGTCGTTGATATAAGTAATAATGCCCTGCCGATCAGTAGTCACAACGATTGCTGATTGATCGAGAGCAAACTTAATATCCGACAGTTCTTTCAGAGAATTTTGCAGTTGTGCTTCAGCCTGTCGGCGCTCGGAAATATCTTCAATCACAGAAATAAAATATTTGGGCTTAGTCGCTTCCCGCACTAGCGAAACAGTTAAATTGACCCAAATCGTAGATCCATCTTTGCGGACGTACCGTTTCTCCATCGAAAAAGTCTGTAGGGTGCCCGCTAAAACTTGGTGAACACAAGCTAAGTCAGCAGCCAAATCATCAGGAACAGTGATGTCTTGAAAGGTGAGGTCAAGTAGCTCCGAGCGGGTGTAGCCGACAGTATCGCAAAGCTTTTGATTCACACGCAGCCATTGTCCCTCCAAGCCAACATGGGCAATCCCGACCGCAGCTTGTTCAAAAGTTGCCCGAAACCGCTGCTCACTATCTCGCAAGGTTGCCTCTATCCGTTGTCGTTCTACGATTTCTAGTCGCAGTTCTTTGTTGGCCTGAGCTAGGGCTGTGGTTCTTTCGGTTACCCGAATTTCTAGCTCGTTATGAGCGGCTTGAAGCGCTAACTCAGCTTGCTTGCGATCGGTAATATCGTTATTGATTTCTAGAACAGCAACAGGATTGCCATTTTCATCTCTTTGCAAAGCCCAACGACTCGCCACAACTAACTGACTGCCATCTTTTTTGGTATGGCACAGTTCCCCTTCCCAACGATTCTCCCGTAGCAACTGAGCTTCAATCTCCGCTAGCGGTTGAGGAAACTCTGTTTTTAACAAAGTGTGTGAACCACAAGATAAAGCTTCTGCTTTTGACCACCCATACATTTCTTCTGCGCCCTGGTTCCAGAAGGTGATAGCACCATTCCACGCTCTCACCAAGATGGTGTCATGTGCTAGATCCAGTAATTGAGCTTGCTTCTGGAGCATCGCTGCCTGCCTAGCTAGAACTGCCTCGGCTTGCTGACGTTCTAGAATCTGCTGCTCTAATTCTCGGTTAGTTGCTTCTAGCTGAGCAGGACTCGGTAAAGCCAGAACTTTTGGGATTAATGGCCCCAACTCTAGAGCGGTGAAGAGAGATATGGTGGCTGTGAACGCCTTAACGGTGCCAGATACCCAGTAAGTTGGATGCCAAAGCGTCCAAACTTCCAAAATGTGTGTCGTTCCACAAGCGATGATGAAGGCTCCAAACAGTAAAAATATCCACGGGAAGGGAACATCGCGCCGCTTCCGGATAAAGTAGACCAACGAAATCGGAATTGAATAATAAGCTAGGGCGATCGCTAAATCTGAGACTACATGGAGCCAGACTAAGCCCGGTCGCCACAGGTAACAGTGCCCATGCGGAATAAATTGATCAGAAAATAAAAAACTGCTAAAGAATTCCCACATAAAATTTATTGTTCTGATTTCAAAAATCTAGTTTTTGAAGCATTAGTTAGTCTGCTATAGCAATCCTTTTTGATTCTTCAATGGGGTGCAAGGGTAAAACCCTTGTGTGGGGACTTCGCCCCCACCCCCTGTTTCCAATCCATTTAGGATTGCTATAGATAATGGGCAAGACTCAACGCCTAAGATCACCCAAAAGAAAAAAGGTTTTTAGTAGTTTTCTTTATCGAAAAAATTGAATCGCAGGGTTTAAACTGTAGGAATTTAAGGGCTGCTATCCTATCTCAAACTTTGTTCGATCAACCCTTTGGGTACACCCGTAATCGTACGGAAGTCATTTAGAAATCAACCACATCGCTTCTTTTAGAGTTCGCATTAGCTCATCTGATTAGGTAAAAACCTGCTGTAGATTCACTGTAATCAAAAGCTTTGATAAAAAAAGGCTTAAGTATTTGTTTGTTGAGATCGAGCGGCTCTAGAAGCCTTTGACCTGTGAAAAAGGTAGACCCAACCCTAGATGAATCAGAACACTCAATGTCAGGATAGACAGGATAGAAAAGTCGGCCTAGGAGTATCACTTGCCTGAGTTGCAACGATTGGCGATCGCGCCCACTCAACTACATGGAGAGCAAATTAGCTTAAGCGCAGAGCAACAGCATTATTTGAGCCGAGTTTTGCGGCTCCGTTGTGGCGATCGCTTTATTGCGATGAATGGTCAAGGCCAGTGGTGGTTAGCTGAACTATTAGAGAGCCAAGACCAAGCTCTGCAAGCGCAGATTGTTCAAACTTTGAGCGTTGATACTGAGTTATCTACTGCAATCACACTAGTCATAGCTTTACCGAAAGGCAGTGGATTTGATGAAGTGGTGCGGCAAGCCACCGAACTCGGCATTAGCTGTATTGCTCCTGTGATTAGCGATCGCACCTTACTCCACCCTAGCCCCCAAAAACTAGAACGCTGGCGGCGTATTGCCCAAGAAGCAGCGGAGCAGTCTGAGCGACAAGTTGTGCCTACGCTCCTAGAACCCGTTTCCTTGCTGACACAACTACAAGAGTTACGAGCAACCACCCCAGACACACCTCCAGCCATTGGCTACTTTTGCGTCACTCGGTACGATGCGCCCCATCTATTGAACTGCTTACAGAGAGATTTTGGGTTTACCGACCAGCAACCACGGTTGTCTGCGCTATCCTCAATGGTAATTGTGACTGGACCGGAAGGCGGCTGGACAGAGAGGGAAGTTGAGCAAGCGATCGCGCTAGGATATCAACCTGTGTCTTTGGGGCAGCGCATTCTCAGGGCTGTCACCGCTCCCTTAGTCGCACTCTCTTTAATGGCTGCTGTGACTGAAGCCAATCCGAGTCCCATCTCCACCAATTTGCCAGGGTGAACTAAAGAAATTATGACTGAGCTGGAACAAGTAGCGGCTGCCTTTGACAGCAAGGACTATCGCACTGCCGCCCAATTACTTAAGGCTCTGCGACAACGGATGCCAGAAAATCCTTGGGTGCAGTTATATATCGGACGGCTACATGAAGTCTCTGGCAAACTAGACGCGGCTGAATCCGTTTATCGCCAGCTCCTGCGCAACTCACTGCATCCTAAAGTGGCAACACAAGCTCGACAAGGCATGCAACGGGTGGAAGCGATTGTGAAAGCCCAACGGCAACAAGCGATCGCCGAGGCAACGACTGACCCTGCCAACACCGAACTCGGCTTTTTGATGCTCGCTCCAGTAACCGGGGAAGCCAGAAACGTCGCAGCTCAAAACTTTGCCCGCATCATGAAGCTAGATGCTTATACGGCCCGGATGCAACTCCCCAGCCGCAGTTGGCAACTGTACCGCACTGGCCCAATTGGAGAACTACAAGTCTACGGCCAAGAGCTAGGGAGCGCTCAGATTCCCGCCTTCTGGGTGTCTTTAGCGGCAGTTGAAAAACTACGGATCTTTCGCGTCCTACACTTTCAATCAGTTGCACCCCAGATCACCGTCGTTTGTCAAAACGAATTCGATCAGGTGGGTTCCTTGACCTTCGAGTGGTCAGAAGTGACGCGGCGGGTTGAAGGACTCCTGCCTATTTTTGGAGATGTGATTGATCAAGGAGCTTGGGGCAAGTTGCAATGGAAAGAGCAAACGCAAGATTACGCCCATATTTGGGACTTGCATATTCCCGGACGCCAATCCATCTTACGGTTCTGTGATAGCAACTACCTGTTTCAAGAAGACGCCGCGATCGCCGAGCAAGTGACTCCCCAAACCACCACTCGGATCAACTGGAACCACCTGATCGATTTCCTCAATCAAAAATTGCCCAACTTAGAAGTTTGGTCAGATTTTACGGGCTTTGCCGAAACCACAGTAGATCATATTCCCCCCTTAAGCCGCATCAAAGCGCAAATCGACATAGAAAGAAAAGCAGAGACCCATTGGGACCCTGCCTTTCAGCTCTATAGCGCTCTGGTATTTTTACAGTCGAATTAGAAAAGACAAGTTAAAACAGGCAGTTAGAGGAGGAGAGCCTCCAAACCTACTCATTAGGTAGGAACTTTAACTTGACGAGCCATATCCAAGAAGGAACTCATATTAGGACCAGGACGACGGCGATCGCCAAAGCTAGAGAACGCGATCGCGGGTTCAGAAGACTTTTGACCGTTCTGGTTGTTGGTTACAGGGGCAGGAGCGGGCTGAGCAGGAGCAGGTGTTGCCTCATTTTTCGTAGCCTCAGCCCTAGCAGCCTTTCTGGCTTCAGCTTTTCCAGGTTGAGCAGCGGGCTCTGGCGCTTTGGGAGCTTCTACCTTGGCAGCCTCAATCTTGGCAGGTTGGGCTTTCGCGGGCTCAGCTTTTGCAGCTTCAATCTTGGCAGTTTGCCCGTTGGCTGGAGAGTCATCTAATTCCATGAAATAGCCTGAATTCCGCTTAGGCTGTGGCACAGCACTGGGCGCGTCGGCGGCTGACTTCTTGCTAAACAAGCCAGTTACAAAGGCCAAAATTCCATTAATTAGTTTCTTAATAAAACCGAACATGATACCCGCTCCTAGCGTTGGTCTTAATGAGTTAAGTGAAAGCCTGAAAGATTAAAGCTAGCCGAGACTTCCAGCTACTTGATCTAACTAGTTCAATTAAGAAAATTATGAAATTTTCCTACTCACAAACACAAGATTACTCAACATTAATTTACAAAAGTTTATTGACAGCATAGGAGGTACAAATACTCACTCCGAAGACGCTACCTTGAACCACACTGCTTTGTAGACTTTTATCTTGTTTTGCAGACTTATTATGCAGACCTGTTTTGCAGAATTGACCCTCTGGTTTTAGCGTTTGCTTTTAGCCAGTCAATCAGCTGTCCTAAACAAAGCTCAAAATCGCGATCGCCTCTGTCTAAGCTAGAGATGCAAACAGAAAACGTAAGGGAGTTGCATGGGTTTTCGCCATCCAGTGTTGCTAATTCACGGCATTAACGACACCGAAGCCGTCTTCCACTCCATGTCTCGTTACTTAACGCGATTAGGTTACTCAGTCCACAGTCTTAGCTTAACCCCTAACAACGGTCACTTAGGCTTGGAATATCTAGCGGCCCAAGTTTCTAATTATGTAGCTAGCACCTTTGCTCCAGAACAACCCTTTGATTTAGTTGGCTTTAGTATGGGTGGCATTGTTAGCCGTTACTATGTACAGCGCCTAGGCGGAATTGCCCAAGTTAAACGTTTTGTCACCATTGCTTCACCCCACCAGGGGACTTGGATCGCCTATGGCTCCGAGCGGCCTGGTTGTAGACAAATGCGACCTGGAAGTGCTTTTTTGCAAGACTTAAATCAGGATACTGAGGTGTTAAGTCGGCTTGATTTCACCTCCATTTGGACCCCTCTAGACTTGATGATTGTGCCCGCCAATAGTTCACTCATGCCTATAGGACAAAGTGTGCCAGTTTGGGTGCCGAGCCATGCTTGGATGGTGTCTCATCCCCAGAGTTTGCAAGCTGTGGCTTCCTGCCTCCAAACTCCCCTCCAGGTTTCTATCTCTAGCGATCGCCCACTTGAGCAAAGTCGCGATCGCCAAAAATTGCCGCTGGATGGCAGTAGAACTTAAATTCCAGCAGATTGTGAAAGGGATCTTCGAGAAAGAAGGTGCGGTGTTCTAGAGGCAGACCGGGGAAACGGCGCTTTGGTTCTTGGTAAAAACGCAATTGTCGTTGTTGCGATCGCTCTAGCAGTTCTTCCCAGTCGGACTCTGAGGTAAACACCAACCCAAAATGCCTAGGATAAATGCCCCGTTGCGGTGTGAGCAGTTCTGAAGTTGTGTGAGCCACCAATTGATGCCCATATAAATTGAGGATCACGGAGGTTGCATTCTCGCGTCCCACCGTACAACCCAGCCCATCTGCATAAAAGACTTTGGTCTGGGCAATGTCAGTCACTGGAAAAGCCAAGTGAAACAAGACAGGATTCATAACACGCTCTATCAATAGATTGCTAACACTCGTCAACTCTTTAAAGCTGTTTTCAAATCGCGATCGCCCCACAAAATCTGATTTTATGAAACCATCTTCTTTAGATAACTGAAGTATTAAGAACTACGGGTAATCTCTTCAATGGCAATCTGAATCATGGTCTGATTTTTGGCAGGCACGCTGCTCAATGACTCTCAATTCAACCCAATAATCGCGAACAGATCAGCTGCTGCAAAAATAGTAATTCGAAGTAGGCATATGACCAGAATTTATTTTGCTACTAACCGCCGTCCTAATCGAGACGTAAACCCTGATGACTTTGGTCGTAACTTTAGCGATGACGGTCTAGCAAATTTGCGCTTTGGTCGAGCCGAAGTCTCAGGCCCCGAATTTGATCAGTTTCAGATTCGAGTGGCTCCTGAGGATTTATTTGCCGAGCCGCCTGTGTTGGGTAGCCAAACTATATTTGAGCAAGTTCAGCAAGACATGGCTCAGATAGGCGAAGATACCATCATCTTCATTCATGGTTTCAACACCTCCTTTCATGGAGCCTTAAGCTATGCAGCTCGGTTACACCAAGTCCTGACCGCCAACGACCCACTCAATCCAGCACAGCCCCTCAAGCTGAATATGTGTGTCTTTTCCTGGCCCTCCGATGGTTCCTTGCTGTTGACCAATCCGCGATCGCGTGATGCCGTTGCCTACAAAAATGATCGCCTGGATGCAGCTGCTTCTGGTGTCGCCTTTGCCCGTGCCTTCTTAAAACTTGCTGACTTTATTAACAAAATTAATCAGAACTCCCAGCCCCCTTGCAACCAACGATTACACCTGATTGCTCATAGCATGGGCGCTTATGTGTTGCGAGCTGCCATGCAAGAAGTTAAAAACCAAGTGGTTCAGCTACCGAGAATCTTTGATCAAGTGTTGCTGATGGCAGCCGACGAAGATGATGATGCCTTCGATCTTGACTACAAACTATTTTCCTTGCCCCGCATCACTCGTCGCACTAGCGTCTACTTCAACCGCAACGACTTAGCTTTGTGGGCTAGCGACACCCTAAAAGGGAACCCTCCCCGACTTGGCACCGATGGCCCTATGCAACCGCGATCGCTGCCTCGAAACGTCTACCCGATCGACTGCACCGATATTATTTCGCGCATCACCGATCCCGCCGAGCATGGCTATTTCGTCACTGTGCCGCGAGTCGTGACTGATATGAGACAAGTAATCCGTAACCAAATCCCAGATGAAATTCGCGGTCGGCGCTATATCCCTGAGACCAACCGCTATCGGTTACTCATGGGACTCGACCCCCAAAACCGCTAAGGCAAACCTCTCTCCAAACCCTCGCCAAATTCGAGAGAGGCTTTGGAGCTGTCTCCCCTTCCCTGCTAGGGAAGGGGCCGGGGGTTAGGTCTCAAGTTGCTTAAGCAGGGAGAAACTTGAGCGAAACTCCGTTCATGCAGTAGCGCTGACCCGTAGGCCGAGGACCATCATCAAACACATGACCCAGATGACCTCCACAACGATGACAATGCACCTCCACCCGGGTCATAAACCAAGACTTATCAGTGGTAGTCGCGATCGCATCCTCAATCGGAGCGTAGAAGCTAGGCCAACCCGTGCGGCTATCAAATTTGGTTTCAGAGGGGAATAGTGGCAACTCACAGCCCGCACAGACATAAGTGCCTTGGCCATACTGCTTATCTAATGGGCTAGTGCCAGCCCGCTCGGTTCCATGCTGACGTAGCACCTGAAACTGTTCTGGCGTCAAAATCTGCCGCCACTCTGCTTCGGTTTTAGTAACTTCAAAATTCTCGTTGGTCGTTGTCATAGCGCTTGAGTTCCCGCGTAAAAAAGATAAGCTCCAGGCTGAGCCAACAATTGCTGCACCCGCCCAGATAAAGTTTCGTCTCTTCATTTATCCATTATGAAGTTTGCAAAGCAGCTGAGTCGTCAGCCAACCCTAAGTTGCAACTTTTTGGCGCAGGTCTGGGGGATGCAACCGTCCCTCAGTGGGGGCCTCAATGGGGATTTAAGGGCAGGTGCCTCCAAGGGCTTCGGTTCTAGGCTGTGCCTAGACAAAAATTCTCAACTGTACGCTAGGGTGAAGTTGTAGTCAGCTCAAGTTCTACTAAGCCCTTTGTGAGGTCACAGCATGGATTCGCTAGAAAGCGTCAAGATGGCCGTTACTACCCTTACTGCCAACAAACTGCGGAGTAGCCTGACTATGCTCGGTATCATTATCGGCAACGCTTCTGTGATTGCAATGGTAGGCATCGGGCAAGGAGCCCAGAAGTACGCTGCCGAGCAGTTTGAATCCTTAGGGCCGAACGTGCTGTTCATTGTGCCTGGGTCGAGAGAAGCCCAGCGCTCCACCTTTGAAGTTCCCAAAACGCTAGTTCTTGCTGATGCCAGAGCGATCGCGACTCAAGTGCCTTCTGTCAATGCCGTTGCTCCGCAAATTAACAGCCAGCAGTTAGTCACTTATCTGAATAAGAACACCAACTCCATCATTATTGGCACGACACCAGAGTTTCTTACCGCTCGTGACTTTAATGTGGCGCAAGGACGATTTATTAGCGAGCTAGATTTAGAACGTAACAATCAAGTCGTTGCGCTTGGCGCAGAAATCGCCGAAAAACTGTTTGGCAGCGAAGAGCCCGTGGGCAAACAGATTCGGATTAAAAATGTCAGCTTTCAAGTCGTTGGGGTCATGGAAGCGAAAGGAGCCTTTCTGGGCAACAACCAAGACGACACACTTTATATTCCGCTGACCACCATGTCCAGCCGCATTGTGGGGCGTACCTCTCCCTACGGCATTGACTTAACCTTCATTGTTGCCTCGGCCAAAAACGAGAAAAGTGTGGAAGCCGCCCAGTTCCAGATCACCAATCTGCTGAGATTGCGACATAAAATCACCGGGGATGACGACTTTACGGTGCAAACGCAGAAAGACGCACTCAAGGTAGTGGGCAATGTCACCGGGGCCTTAACCATTATGCTGGCGGCGATCGCAGGTATTTCTCTCTTTGTGGGTGGCGTGGGCATCATGAATATCATGCTCGTATCGGTGCGAGAACGCACCCATGAAATTGGTCTGCGGAAAGCCATCGGCGCAACCCAGCAAGATATCTTGATTCAGTTCATGATTGAATCAGTGATCCTAGCTGCTCTAGGAGGCGCGATCGGCACCTTCATCGGTACCAGCGGCATTTGGCTGGTCGGTGCAGTTACTCCCTTGAAAGCGGGCGTTTCCCCAGTCGCGATTCTAGTTGCAGTGGGCGTTTCGGGTGGTATCGGCTTGTTCTTTGGAGTTGTGCCTGCGCGTCAAGCCGCTAAGCTAGACCCCATCGTCGCATTGAGAAGTGCATAGAAAGAAGTGCATAAGAAAAATGCTTAAGGAGTTGTAAGAGCGATCGCCATGCCCACCTCAGTCATTATCCGCTTAGAAAACATTGCGAAAACCTACGGCTCCGGCGAAACCGAAGTCCGAGCCTTGGCAGATGTAGACTTAGTGATTGAAAAAGGAGAATATTGCTCCATCATGGGCGCTTCCGGTTCCGGGAAATCCACCATGATGAACATGATTGGCTGCTTAGATCGCCCCACCTCAGGCAGTTACTACCTAGATGGTGTTGATGTCTCCCGCCTTAACGATTCAGAACTGGCCCATATCCGCAATCGCAAGATTGGGTTTGTTTTCCAGCAATTCCATTTACTACAGCAGCTCAGCGCTTTAGAGAATGTAATGCTGCCAATGGTTTACGCGAATGTTCCCAACGACGAACGCCGCGATCGCGCCGCAGAAGCCCTGAAACGAGTGGGCCTAGGGAACCGCATGAACAACAAACCCAACCAACTTTCTGGTGGACAACAACAGCGAGTCGCCATTGCCCGCGCGATCGTCAATCGCCCCGTTTTGCTCCTAGCCGATGAACCAACAGGCGCACTCGACACCCGCACCACCAAAGAAGTGATGGACATCTTTACCGAACTCAACACCAGTGGCATTACCATCGTCATCGTCACCCACGAACCCGACGTCGCCCGCCTCACCAAACGCATCGTCTGGTTCCGCGACGGTCAAGTCCTGCACTCCCACTTACAACCCGAAGAACTCGGCCAAGTTGCAGCCGCCTAATTCACTAGTGCTCAGCAAGCTCAACTAATTTAAATAAATATTGCGCTACCTTCAATTAGACGGATGACTTGAAGTTTAAGGGAAAACTGAAACTGAGGATGCCAGTTCCCTTTAGGTAAGTTCCGCTATGTTTCGCAAACTGCCAATCCCCTTCATTTTGCTAGTCGCCATTTTATTCGTAGCGCTAGGCGACAGCTTTCTGCCCCAACCTCTGAGTGGAGCCAGCCTCAGCACCCGTACTGCTCTGAACTCCGCGATCGCAGGTATATTTCCTTCCTGGCGACCTAAAACCAAACCCTACCAACGCACCGAAAAGGCCTTAGAACAAGAACAAGACACTCCCTAACCTCTAAGGCCGATCTATAAAAAAAAGAAAAAAGCTAAAACAAAGCAAACCAAACCCTTTTGGAGGGAGTTTGAGGGACGGTTGCGTCCCTCAATGGGGGCTTGGGGGCAAACGCCCCCAAACTCTTTCTGCAATTAAGCTTCCTTCAACCAGCTAAACATCGCCCGCAGATCCTTACCCACATCCTCAATCGGATGCTCCGCTTCCTGACGACGCATGGCTGTAAACCCAGCCTTACCCGATTGGTTTTCTAGCACAAACTCACGAGCAAACTGACCCGATTGAATCTCGCTCAGCACCTTCTTCATCTCAGCACGAGTGCTATCCGTGACAATGCGAGGCCCACGAGTCAAATCACCATACTCAGCCGTGTTGGAGATGCTGTCACGCATCTTCGCCAAGCCACCTTCCACAATCAGATCCACAATCAGCTTCACTTCGTGCAAGCACTCAAAGTAAGCCAACTCTGGTTGATAGCCAGCATTTACCAAGGTCTCGAAACCAGCCTTGATCAGCGCACTCAAACCACCGCACAGAACCACCTGCTCTCCAAACAAGTCAGTTTCGGTTTCTTCGCGGAAAGTGGTTTCCAGGATGCCACCACGAGTGCCCCCAATGCCTTTGGCATAAGCCATTGCGAGGTCGCGAGCTTGACCAGACGCATCTTGATAGACCGCAAACAGAGCAGGCACGCCTTGGCCTTGCTCATAAGTCCGACGCACTAAGTGACCAGGGCCTTTGGGCGCAGCCATCACCACGTCTACATCACTGGGAGGCACGATCTGACCGTAATGAATATTAAAGCCGTGCGCAAAAGCGAGAACTTTGCCTGCTTTCAGGTTGGGTTCAATCTCTTCTTTGTAAACGGTCTTTTGTACTTCATCAGGCAACAAGATCATGATGAAGTCAGCCGCAGCCGCAGCATCAGCGACGTTTTTAACCGCCAAACCTGATTCTTGGGCCTTTGTAGCAGATTTGCTCCCTGGATACAGCCCGACGATGACGTTCATGCCACTATCTTTGAGATTGAGAGCGTGGGCATGACCTTGAGAGCCATAGCCAATGATTGCAATGGTTTTTCCAGCTAATAAGTCTAAATTGGCATCAGCGTCGTAATACATTCGAGCCATATCGGTGTCTCCTGACCGCATGCGCGTGATTCTCTGCAAACTCTTAATCTTATCAGACTTATGTCTCAAGACCGTTGCAAATAGCGCGACCCATCTTTAAACGAAACTCGTTATTAAAAAAATAATTGAACGGCTAGAAGTACGATTTTTCTAACCTTGTATTGAGGCTGAAGCAGAAAATCCCGATGAGAATACAGCCAACTTCCAGAGTCTTTTTATCGTATGGCACCTATAGGCACTGCTATCTTCGACATCATTGGCACCTGCTTCAGCTTGGAGCAACCCCGTCAGCAATTAATAGAAATGGGGGCACCGCCTCAAGCGCTAGAACTGTGGTTTGCTCAAACTCTGAGGGACGCCTTTGCTCTTTCGCATGCAGGAGGGTACTGCCCACTCAAACAAGTGCTAGAAGCAGAACTGCCTAGAACGCTGAAGCTACTGGGGGTTGAGGCAAATGCAGATCAACAAGCTCAGGCGATCGCCGCTTTCTCTCAACTAGAACTACAACCAGATGCCCTAGAAGCTTTTCAGAAACTAGCTCAGGCGGGTTGGCAACTCATTGCTTTAACCAATGGCAGTGAGGATTCTACCCGCAAACTCTTGGAGCAAGCAGGTAGCTCAGAATATTTTGCTAACGTTTTCTCTTGTGATGCCATCCAAAAAACCAAACCGCATCCGAAAGTTTATGATTTGCCTCGCCAAGCAATTGTAGGGGAGGCTTGGATGATTGCAGCTCACGCTTGGGATATTGCAGGGGCTGCCCGAGCTGGTTACAAAACGGCTTTTATCACTCAGCAAGAGGGAGATTACTTGAGCGTTTATCCTAAGCCAGATGTGGTTGCCAATGACTTGTTGAGTGCTGTGAATCAGATGGTGCAGCCTGTTTCTGCTCAGACAATGACCTAGTAGAAAAGCTAAAAACGCAAAAAACCCCCTGAGTAGGGGGATGAGAGCAAGAAGTTTGTCACAATGATTTAGCTTAAGCAGCTACTTAAACTACTGGTTGTAGTACTTCCTCTTGAGGAGGGTTAAAATCTGCGCCACGAGGCAGACGCTTTTTAGCTTCTTCGTCCAGCTTTTTGCGAACGGTTAAATTAGCAATTCCAGTTGCTGGCAAGCTATAGGTTTGTTGGAAGGTCTTCATGGCTCGCAGAGTCAGAGGGCCATAGAACGCACTCACAGGCAGCTTGGCATTGACGGTTAAATTCAAGCTGTACTGAAGATTTTTCACGATTTGTTCAGCTTTAATTTCCGTTGCGGCATCTAATCTACCTGTGCTGGACAGGCCATATTGAGCCTGAAATTCACGTAATGCTGCCTGAGTGTAGATATCTAAGGTGGCATCGTAGTTGCCGTTGATGCCGTTGGGGCCTAGGTTATATCCCAATCCATCCAAAACTTCTTTGATTTGAGTTAGAGAGTAAGCCATGATGCAATTCCTGCTGCTTGAGTAAGGGCTTGATTGATCTCAAATTAGCTTTGGCAGCACTGCTGTCACCTCCTACGGTGTGGTCATCCAACCGCATGAGCTTGCTTTACTCCTATTGGATTGAGGAAATGTTGGGAATAAGAGTGAAGTTGTTTAATTGCTAAAGTTAGTTGTCAGTAATACGAATGTCTATAAAAGCACTAGCGATCGCAACTTGGCAAAAATTCCCAATGACCGCAATAACCCGTAAAAACCGACTTGTGGGAATCCGAAAATCGCTTAAGAATACTAAATCCAAGTTCGCGACTTCACATACGGTAAGAATGAATACACAACCAGATGATCAGCCTCACTCTGGGAGTACCGATACTGCGATCGCTCAGCAGTTGAGTCAGGCAGTGGCTCGGTATCAACGTTTTTCTAGTTCGTTCAGCCGTACGCTCAACTCGCTCTTTAGTTTTTGTGATTGGCAACTGGTACCGCTAGAGCGAGGGGTGGAGCTAATTATTACTTGCACGAGTAGCAATGTGCGATCGCAGGTGATGAATAGTTTGCTGCCGATCTCGACGCGGTTACAAGGCTTGTTCGGGTGTTCTAAAATTCGGATTTTGGGTGGGGCTTATCCGTTTGAGACGAGTACGGATCAGGTAATTCGCTATCACCATTATTGGAAGCGTTACGATCAGCGCTGAATCTTTGGGTAAGAATCGAGCATTGGGGGCACTCGCCCCCAAACCCCCGCTGAGGGACGGTTGCGTCCCCCAGGCCCCCTCCAAAAAATGATTAACTTTCTTTTTCTAGTCGATCAGCCTACCTTCCTTAATAGGGGAGAAGCTGGGGTTAAGTCCATCATCTTTGCTGGGTGAGGAAGCTAGTTTGAGCTACGATTTTTCGGCTCCGGGTTGGGCTTCTGGGTTGCGGGTGTACCAGTAAGCCCAAGCAATGAGTACGGCCTGGAGGGGAAGTCTGGCCCAGTAGAGAGCTTGGTTTTGCGGAATCCCATCGAGCTTGATGTTGTGCAGGGCCATGTAGATGTTGGCCGGAAACACAGCGATAAACAAAGAAATTAGGCCCCAAGCTGCTGCCACGCTGACGAAGGGAATCAATAAGCCAATCCCACCGAGGATCTCGAAGACGCCACTAATGTAGACGGAGGCAAAGGGAGGAAAGGGTGGGGGGACGATGCGGGCGTATTGCTCTGGTACTAGGAAGTGGCTGATACCAACCATGATCAGACAAACCGCAAAGATGCCCCGAAGGATTTCTTTGCGGCGATCGCGCGATTGCGGGGCAGAGGGCATAGAAACTTTGGGAAACGCTAGTCCCAGGATAGCGATCGCCTGCCGTTGCCGCTTCTACCGAGAGTTAGCTTTTAGCGCCGACCAGAGACCGTGGGAGCAGGCACTTCTACAGGAACAGGTTGAGGAACCACTCGTCGTTTGCGCCCTAAGCCACCGTGCCAATCGTGGAGCAAGGTGTAGAAGCAGGGGATGATAAACAGCGTTAGTACAGTGGCGAGGGATAGGCCAGAAAAAACGACGATGCCGAGCGGTTGTAAAAACTCTGATCCTTCGCCAATGCCTAATGCCAAGGGAAATAAACCTAAAACGGTGGTGATGGTGGTCATCAGGACTGGGCGTAACCGTTGAGGCGCGGCTTTGAGAATCGCGGTTTTGCGATCGCAGCCTTCTCGCTCCAAAATTTGATTGGCGAGTTCCACCATGATGATGGCGTTGTTGACCACAATCCCCACCAACAGCACAGCACCCACAAGGACTGTCGCCCCGATTGCAGTCTTAGTAACAAATAGACCCAGGATGCCACCTGCTAACGCCAAGGGCACGGTCAGCATAATTACCAACGGGTCAATCAGGGAGTTATATTGCACTGCCATCACGACGAAGACGAGAAACGCAGCTAGGCCACCCAAAACCTTGAGTGAATCTTGCAACTGTCGGCTCGACTCAGCAGCAGAGCTAGGCAACACGGTCACTCCCTCAGGCAGCTCGATCTCAGAGAGAACACTATCAACTTGCTCTAGAGCCTCGCCTAAGCTGGCTCCCTCGTTCAAACTGCCAGCAATGATGAACACTTGTCTCTGGTTAATCCGCTGAATTTCACCTGGTGCTTGGCCTTCTTCAATTCGAGCCACATCACCGAGCTGAATCCGGCGGTTGTCCTCGACAAACAAGGGGAGTTGGGCCAACTCAGAAGGTTGACGAATAGAATCTTGATCAAGCTCCACTCGCACATCCACTAAGCGATTGCCTCGCTGAAGTTGGGTGGGCACTGAGCCTTCGATTGCAGTTTGAATAGTGTCACCGATGTCTTGAGTGGTTAAACCCACAGTCGCAAGGCGTTCCCAATCTGGCCGAATCTGTACTTCTGGCTGGCGTTCATCCGCATCGGGTCGAAAACTGGCTAGCGTGACGCGATCGTCTAGGGTTTGCAAGATTTGTCGTCCTGCTTGGCTAAGTTGCTGCGTGTTCACACCTTGCAGCATGACATCAATTTCTGCCCCCCGGACTGGCGAATTGGTCAAGACAATGCCTCGCACTTGACCAGGGCTGAGGCGCAACCGGATGCCTGCTAAGTTCAACTTGTCGAACTCTTTGGTCACTCGCTCAACGTAAGCTTCTACATCGCTTCCCGACTTGAGGGTCACAGTGCTAGTAGCCCGCAAGGGATTAGCATTGGTGCTGTTGCCAAAGAGAGAACCACCGACTGTTGTAAACGCATAATCGGTTTCCGGTTGTTGAGCCAAAATTTGATCCACCCGCTCCATCACCTTCTGGCTCGTTTCTAAGGGGGTACCTGGTGGAAACTGAGCAAATAAGTTGGCTTGTCCGGTGTTGATGCGAGGCAGAATTTCTTGGGGAATTTGACCTGCCATCAGCCAACTACTGCCACCGAGAATCACAACTGTCGCGGCTACGACCCAAAAGCGATGCTGCAAAACGCGAGTTAAGAACCGACCATATCCATAAGTGGCAGCCTCAAACCGCTGATTGAACTGCCGCAGCAGCCAAAACCGATTCACGCCGCTCGACCAGCGCACTGCAAGCAAACGGGAAGTCAAGGCAGGCACAACCGTTACAGCCACCAAAATGGAAGCAGCTACGGCAAAACTAATCGTCAAAATCAGTTCGTTAAACAGTAGCGAAACAAACCCACCAATCAGGAGAAAGGGCAAGACGGCTACCAGGTTGGTGCTAGTGGAGGCAATGAGAGCGGACTCAACCTCACGGCTACTTTGCTCGGATTGGTCAAGCAGTTGTTCTGTGCTTATCGGGGCGCTAGCTGCTTTACCTGGTGTCATGCCTGCGCCCTCGGCAATGGTTTCTAGCATCACAATCGAGTTGTCGACCACGATGCCCACGCCCAGGGCAAGACCACCCAAACTAAAGACGTTGAGCGACAAGCCAAACAACCGCATCAGAATAATGGCGGCTAGAGTTGCTAAAGGAATAGCCAGCACAATGATCAAGGTTTGGCGGAGAGACCCTAGAAATAACAAGACGGCGATCGCGGCCAAACCTGCCCCAATCAACCCGGAACTGGTGACATTAGAAATGGAGTTACGAATAAAGCGCGACTCATCCAAGGTTGGACGGATCTCTAGATCTTCTGGAATTAAGCCAGATTGCTTGAGTTCATCCAACCTTTTTTTGACTCCATCTACAACTGTGATGCTATTAGCATCGGGTTGCTTTTGCACACTGACTTTAACGGCAGGTTGACCATTCAGAGCCACAAACACCCGCTGTTCTTCATTTCCGTCAATGACTTCGGCAAAGTCTCGCAGGTAAACCCGACTTGTGAGAGCAGGGGTGGAGGAGGCTGTAGTGCTGCTGCTCCCAGATGCTGTAGCTCCATTACTGGTGTCTTGGCTAGTGGCTGAGCTGGTTCCTCTGGTCTCAAACGACAGATTGGCAATTTCATTAGCGTCGCGGAATCGGCCTACGGTACGGGTTAGTGGTTCTACACTAGAGCCAAGAATGCGGCCTCCAGCCACATCCACGTTGCGATCGCGCAGAGCATCCAGCACATCGGTCAGTCCTACGCCAGAAGCTTGGAGACGGTTGAGGTCGATGTTAACTCTCACTTCTTCGGCTACACCACCGGAGACATCGACGGAAGCGACTCCAGGGACAACGCCTAACTCACGAGCTAACTCTTCATCCGCAAACACGCGCAAATCCACACTTTCACGGGAAGGCGAAGTCAGCGCAAACTCATACACAGGTAATTGCGAAGGGTCAGCTTTGAAGAGACGTGGTTCTTCAATCGTTTCTGGCAAACGACCCCTAGCCCGGTTAAAAGCAGCAGTAGCATCATTCAAGGCTTGGTCAATATTGCCGCCCGGTTGAAAGAACAGATCTAAACTCACCTGACCTTCGCGAGTTTGGGAATAAACTTGCACCACTCCCTCGGTGGCGGAGAGTGCTTCCTCCAGCGGCTTGGTGACTTCATCTACTGCCACTTCTGGGGAGACTCCCGGGGCATCGACCCGTACCCCAATTCGGGGATAAGTGATGGAGGGTAACAGATCGACTTGCAGCGTCGTCAGAAAGAAAATTCCGACGACAATCACGGCCAGGGTCAGCATTAACGTGCCAATATGCTGTCGAATGGCGATCGCGCTGACGCTAAAGCCCTTGGATTGCGGAGCTTGCATTACCGCTGTCTCCCTTGCGTTTGGTTAGGTTGAGTGGTTTGAGCAGGTTGACTAGGCTGACTAGTTTGGCCAGGTTGAGTTTCGGAGAGAATGCTGAGACGCACCGGAGCACCATCCTTGAGCGGTCGGCCACTGCGAGCCACAAACTGTTCACCCGCCCGCAGCCCAGACAGAATTTCGACTTTGCCGTTGGCTTGCTGGCCTAAGGTAACAGAACGAGCCACCGCCTTCGGTTCCTGCGTATTGCTATCCACCACAAATAAAGTGGCATTGGAGTTACGCTGCTGTCGAGCTTGTGACGATTGCTGAGATTGTTGAGATTGTTGGCCTCGCTCGGATTGAATGGCCGACTCTGGCACCACGACTCGTTGCGATCGCGGTTGCACAAAACTCACCCGTGCAAACATCCCACTACCCACACGACCATTCTCGTTAGGAATCGTGATTTCTACCGGGACATAAAGCGCATTGGCGACGGGCGTAATTCGCGTCACTTCACCGCCAAACACTTGGTTGGGGAACGCATCTAGGCTCACCCGCACCTCTTGTCCCTGGCGAATGGAGCCAAGCTGCTTATCCGCAACGTCGACCATGACCTTGGCACTACTCAAATCGCCTAAGCGCAAAATTTCTGCCCCTGGTTGCACCAAAGTCCCTGGATCGAGCCCCCGGCGCAAAACTACACCTGTCACCGGAGAGCTAAGACTGGCATAAGATTGACGTTCATTCGCTTGAGCCACCACCGCTCGTTGAGCAGCTACGCGCCCCTGAGCAGCCACCACAGCCTGCTGCCTGGTACGGACTTGTTCTTGAGCTGATCGGAGGGCTTGGGCGGCAGTCCGAGCCTCGGTTTGAGCTTGTTCGGCTTGTTGAGCAGCGATCGCCCCCTCTCCCAACAACTGCTGCAAACGCGACGCATCTGATTGAGCTTGTTGCAGTTGGAGCCGCGCTTCTTCTACTTGTGTCCGGGTATCATTCACTTCTGCTTCTGCCTGAGCCACTTCCGACTGGCGAGCGGCTAACTCGGCTTGGGCTTCTGCCACAGCTGTTGTCAATAGAGAAGCATCCAGCTGGGCTAAGGTTTGGCCTGTATCCACGGTATCGCCCGTATCTACCAGGAGATCGAGCAGTTGACCCTCGACTTGGGAGCGCAGAGAGACTTCCCGGAGCGGTTGTGTCGTCCCGGTAAATTCCACACTTTCTTGCAAAGAGCCAGTTGCCGCGATCGCCACATCCACTGGAGTTGGGCCGCCTCGCGCCGCTCCACCATTCTGCTGGCGAGGTGCTTCTGCATCTGCTTTGGAGAAAATTCCGCAACCCGACACAGGTATCAGCAGCAGGAGGAGGAACGCTCGACTAGCCAGCAGTCGGGAAAATCGTTCTGAGGTTGGAGGCTTTACATCAGCAGGCTGTGGCATAAACTAATGAACCGCTCGAACGTCTTTAGCTAGGATTTTAACTTTACTTTACAAATCTTGGTACACTCAATAGGTATATCAATTTGTTATAAATCAAGTCTAGTAATTTTTTACTGAATTAACCCATGCTTGAACTAGCCGCTCTCGGACTGCTGCAACAGCAACCGTTGCATGGATACCGCCTGAAACAGCAGCTAGAACAGTTTATGAGTGGTTGTATCAGTGTCAACTATGGCGCAATTTATCCTTTGCTGAAGCGCTTGGAAGACCGAGGCGAAATTGCCACTCAGATTGAGGAAGCCAGCCAAACAGGGCCAAGCCGGAAGATCTTCCAAATCACCGAGCAGGGGCGCGATCGCTGGAAGCAAGAAATGATGGCTCATCCCCATGAAAGCTGGGTGAATGCGCGATCGCGGTTTTGCATCAAGTTTTTCTTCTTTAGCCACTTGGAGCCAGCCGAGCGCCTGAAGTTAATTGAGCACCGCTTAATGACCTGTCGGTTGCGCTTAGAGAGTCAACAAGCAGGGCCTACCCCTAGCGATTCTTACCAAGCTGTCATCGGGCAACGATTTGAGATGATGTTGCAGTATGAAATTCAATGGTTGGTGATGCAATTGCAACGCGAACAGATGAACAGTTCAGTGCATGAAACCACCGCTCCACCGCTTGATCCAGACGTGTTCACAACTTATAGCCAGTTCTAATCATCCAGCTCAGAACTGGTCAAAATTGGTTACAGAGATGTTGCTTGTCACTGGGCTAGAGGCTGCTTTTGCGTCCTGCTAGGTTGGCAACCACAGCAATCAACTCCGATGGGCTGACGGGTTTAGGCACATGTAGTTGAAAGCCGCATAAGAGAGCCCGCGTTCGATCTTCTTCTCTGGCATAAGCGGTCAACGCTGCCGCAGGAATGTGTCCTCCTTGGTTGGGGGGTAGCGATCGCACCTGATCCATGAGGGTATAGCCATCCGTTTCAGGCATCCCAATGTCACTGACCAAAACATCAAGTTGCTGCTGCTGAATCGTCGCCAAAGCTTCTGTGGCAGATGCCGCCGTGATCACTGTAGCTCCACTTTGCTCTAAGGCGATCGCTAAGAAATCGCGGGTATCGGGTTCGTCATCCACCACCAACACTCTTACCCCTTGCAGATCCAGTCGTGGCTGAAAAGCAAGGCGATCGCTAGGGTGCAGCGGGATGGGGTTTGCAGTCGTGGCCTCTAGAGAGCTTGTTATCAGCGGTAACTTGACCTTAAAAGTGGTTCCTTGCCCTAAACCAGGGCTTTCGGCTTGCACCGTACCGCCATGCAGCTCTACCAAATGTCGCACGATCGCCAGTCCTAGGCCCAAGCCTCCATAAGCACGAGTCGTGGAACTGTCTGCTTGCCGGAAGCGCTCCCAAATATGCGGCAAAAATTCAGGGCCAATCCCCTGCCCTGTATCGCTCACTATGATTTCAGCTTGGGAGTTGACGCGCTGGAGCCGAATTTCTACTCGTCCCCCTTGCGGGGTGAACTTAATGGCATTGGCAAGCAGATTCCAGACAATTTGCTGCAAACGATCGCGATCGCCTGAAATGGGGCCAGTCAGCGGATCAAGCTCGGATCGCAGGTGAATGGCTTTGGCATCAGCCCCAGGGCGAACCGTTTCAATCGCAGCCGCAATCACCGTCGCCAGCTCCACCGGACGCATCTGCAGGCGCAGCTTACCAGTAATGATCCGAGACACATCCAAAATATCTTCGATCAAAGCTGCCAACGAACGGGTATTGCGTTCCACCGTTTCTAAAGCCCGTGCCACCATCGCTTCATCAAACTGGCGCGATCGCAGCAATTGCGTCCAACCCAGCATGGCATTGAGTGGAGTTCTCAGCTCATGAGACAAAGTGGCTAAGAATTCATCTTTGGTGCGGTTGGCGTTTTCGGCTTGGGTGCGTTCTTGTTGGGCGATCGCATAGAGGCGAGCATTATCCACCGCGATCGCCGCACGACGAGCCAAGTCTTCTGCTAGCGCCAGATCTGCCTGGCTGTAATGCCGACCCGACTCAGCGGCAACAAAGATGATGGCTCCTAGAGTCTGCTCACGCGCTACCAAAGGCACAATCATGAGAGACTGAAAGCCAATTTCTCGCATCATCTCTAGATGCCGAGGATCGCGGGCTCCCTGCATCAGCATTGCATCGGTAAGCTCTGGATAGAGCTCGGAATGGCCTGTGCGTAAAACCTTCGCTAGACCAGTCGGAGCATTTATATCTAGCGGATATTCCTGACGAAGTTTATGGCCTAGCTTGACTTTGTCTGGGTCTACATGAGCCACAACCAATTGCTGCACCGAACCATCCGGTTGAATGATATCTACCCCACACCAATCCGCCAAGGTGGGCACCACCAGTTGAGCAACACTGGTTAAAGTAACTTCGTAATCGAGAGAGGAGGCCAGAACAGCACTCGCTTGGGCGAGAAACCGGATGGCATCTTCTGCCCGCTTGCGCTCGGTTAAATCTAAAGCAAAAGTAAGACCGACATTCGGATCGTTTTCGAGACGGGCACCTCCTACTAAGACAGGAATACGGCTACCATCTTTGCGAATAAATTCCTTTTCGTAAGGAGAACAAACGCCACTCAGATGATCTTCTTGAATAGCTCGCTCATCTAAATAGCGATATTCACCAGGGGTCAAAGCATCCCAGCGGAGCTTGCCTGCTAGCAAGTCTTCCTCTGTGTAGCCCAGCATTTGCAGAAAGGCACGGTTGGCTTCTGAAACGGCACCATCACGTTTCGCAAAGAACAAACCAATGATATCCGCCTCAAATAATCGCCTGAAGCGGCTTTCGCTAATTCTAAGAGCAGTTTCTATTTGTTTTTGCTCAGTAATGTCCTCGTGCATCAGTACCACCTCGCGAGGGTGACCTTGCTTGTCCTTAACAGGGTAGATAAAAGCTCTAACCCAACGCTGAGTTTCCTTGCGTCTAGTTGCACCCGGTAGGGTTGCTTCTAGGTCGTACAAGACAGCCGGGATAGGAGTGGCAGTTCCGGCGAACCCTTGCTGAAGATAAGGCATGATGCCTTTTTCAACCAATTGCTGATCCGCCAAAATGTTATAGGCACCTAGTTGCTCTAGCGTGATACCCCAGAGCTTCTCCCAAGCTTGGTTTACTTGAAGCGTGCGGCCATCCGGAGCAAGAATTTGAATGCTCAAAGACGATTGCTCGATCAGGGTTCGGAAGCGCTCTTCACTGTCTCGTAAGGCTTGATCTGACTGATGCAACTCAGCCATCGATCGCTCCGCCACAGACCGAGCTTGCACCTGCGATCGCGTGACCCAAAACAGAATCAAGCTGAGTAAATACCCACCAACGGCAACATAAGACACTAAGTCCTGCCCAGATGCGAGTTCCAATTCGGGCCGCGAGTTAAATACGATGTACCAAGGACGACCTGCAATTTCGATCCTTCTGGCCGTGGTGAATTGGGGATGCTCAGACGAATTACGCTGGGTTTGCTTGTAATCAGAGCGATGGAGTAGGGTTTCAGGGCTGGAAGTCAGGCCGTCATAGAGTTGAAAATCAATGACAGGATATCTTTCCTTGCCAAAAATACCCGCCATCAAATCATCGGCTCGAAACGGGCTATACACAAAGCCTTGCAGTGCTGCTCGTCGTTCTGCGATCGCGCTAGGCATAATGCCATTGCGGTACACAGGTAAATAAATCAAAAAGCCTGCTTGCTTGTTTTGATCTATTTCTTGTACAAGCGTGACTCGGCCAGAAGCGGCAGGAAGTCCAGTATCACGAGCCTGCTCCATCGCTGCCCGTCGCACAGGCTCTGTAAACATGTCAAACCCGATTGCAGCTTGATTCCGCCGATCCAGAGGCTCTAAGTGAATAACGGCGTGGTACTCAGCTCGTTGGGAATCGGGTCGCAGGACAAAGTTCGCCATTCCTTGTTGGCGTAGCTCAGCTATAAAAGCATCCTTGTCAGCTGCGCTCACCCGCGCCGAAAAACCAATGCCTTGAATACCTGAATAGCGCTGTTGAAGTTCTAAGCGTTGCACATAAGCACGAAATTGAGCTTGGTTAAGGCGCTCATTTGCTGCGAACAAACCACTACTAGAGCGGAGAAGGGCGATGTAAGTATCTAGGCGATTTTCAATTGCATCTTCAGTGCGTTGAACCGCATTCTCAAAGCGTAATTGGTCCTTCGCTCGCGTTACAGACGCCACGTAAGCAGTCGCAACCGTCGTTAGCAACAATGCTATCCCCAGAACGAGAGAGGGAGTCCAAGTACGGCGCAGCCGCACAGGTGGCCAAGACAAGCGCAATTTCATGTTCACATTAAGTCAAAGCGCGAAGGGAGGACGGCGATCGCTCCAAGGCTGTAAGGCTTCAATCTGAGACGCCAAAGCAATCAAAGTAGACTCAGCCGCAGGACGACCGACAATTTGCACACCCACAGGCAACCCTCGCGGGTCAAATCCTGCCGGAATGGCGATCGCAGGTTGACCACTGGCATTAAACGGCGGACAAGGAGCCACCCAGTTGGTAATTTTCTGGAAAGTGGTAGCGGGGTCTAAGTCAGCCCATTCTCCCACCCGAATCGTTGAGTGCAGAAAGACAGGCAGCACCAACGCATCGTAGGTATTGAAGAAGGCAACAATGCGACGGGCGATCGTCTGCATCATCCCCACCGCTTGCAGATATTCTCCACAAGAGCCAGACTGCTCTAGCATCCAGCGATTCATCGGTTGCAGATACTCTCCCGGAATTCCAGATGCCGCCACACCCGATCGCCAAACCACGGTAAACGGTTCGACTAAATCCGTGAAATCAGGACAATCCGGTTCGACTTGATGCCCCATGCTTTCCAACAACTTCACTGTATCTAAAACCGCTTGCTGACAAACAGGGTCAGCTTCTCCAATCGGTTGCACAGCAGTCGAAAACGCAATTCGGAGCGGTGGTACAGGTTGCTCAGCCGTAGCTTTGGCTTGCTCTGCTACCTTGAAGAAGGAAGGATTGGGGTCCGAGAGCCAATAAGGATCACCTGTGGTATAACCGGACATCACATCCAAGAGAGCCGCTGCATCCGCGACGGTGCGAGCCAAAGGGCCATTAGTGGCAATCCCACTGAGGCGATCGCCCACAGGTGCCTGAGTAATACGACCTCTAGAAGGTTTGATGCCAACCAAACCACAACAAGCCGCTGGCCCCCGAATCGAGCCGCCGCCATCGGAGCCTTGAGCGATCGCACATAGCCCTGCTGCTACTGCCGCCGCCGCACCGCCACTAGAGCCGCCCGGTGTGTAATCCAAATTCCAAGGATTACGAGCTGGGGGGAATCCTGATGGTTCGGTGTAGGGGAAGGAACCCAACTCAGAAGTCGCCGTTTTGCCCAAGATCACAAAGCCTGCTTGCTTGATCCGTGTCACCACACCGTCTTCATAATTGGCGATATTGTCCTTCATTACCGGAGTGCCAAAGGTACAACGCACCCCCATCACTGCATTCAAATCTTTAATCGAAATCGGCACCCCGAAAAAAGGTGGCAGATCATCAACACTGTGGTTCTGAGCTAAAGTCTCGGTTTTGGCTTTGGCATCTGCGATCGCCTGCTCTGCCATGACAGTGAAATAACTACCAAGCTGAGCATCCAACTGCTGAATCCGCTCTAGATATAGCTCCACCAAGTCCAGCGGTGACACTGTTTTGGCGCGAATCAGTTGCGCTTGCTCAACAACAGGGGTAAAGGCTAACTCAGTTCGATCCATACTTCATTTCCAGCGATCGCGATACTTTACCAAAATAGATGATTCAGAAATCGGCGGAACAGCTTCACCCCTTGAGGCTCCTGGTAATCTTGGGGCAAGAGTTGCAGTAATGCCACTTGTAAGGCATCTATGGCGGCTTGGGCTTCGTGAGGTTTGGGACGATGGGAGGGCGGAAACTGTAGTGGTTCGCCAAACCTGACGGTCAAAGTTTTACGAAAATAGAGGTCTTGGGTGCCAATTAAAGCGACTGGCACAATGGGTACTCCTGCCCGCAACGCATAGATCACGGTTCCCCGTTTTAAGGGTAGACGCAACTGTCCTTCTAGCGTGCCCAATCCCCCCTCCGGAAATAAGATGAGGCCATCCCCATGAGCAAAAATGGCTTGTACCGCCCGATCGATTTGCCGCAACGCCGCGATCGCATTTCCTGCCGGAACATCCCGCTCCAACGCCAACGCCAAATCAGCCAAATCTGGGCGATCGCTCTGAGCCGCTGCAATCACCGCAATTTCCTCTCGCCACCGCCGCTCAACCGGAATCACTCCTCGCGCTTGCTGCAATACCTGCCGCTTCCACCCCTTGTTATACAGCGTTCGAGCATCCGCCAAGATGTGATAGTACGGCTCACCCGGAACTTCCGAGAGCAGCAAGAACGGGTCAATGTGATTGAGATGGTTAGCCGCAAGCAAAGCTGGCCCTTGCGGAATTCGTTCTGCATACTCCACCCGCACTTGAAACAAGCTGTGAATCAGCGATCGCAACACCTGCCGCCGCACCTCACCCGAGACAGGTCGCTCAAACTGACCCTTCGCGATCGCCTCTGTCTCATTCAGCGCTAATTGGATACTGGCTCGAACTGCGCGATCGCGAGCTGCTGCCAGTCCCTCTTGCACCCGCTGCACCACTGCTGGAGTTAACTCAGGTAGGGCTTGCGTGGCTTCCTGGTTATCGTGCGGCAATTTACCCGTCGCATCAGAAGTTGGCTGCTCAGAGGGGGGACTGCTCATGCTCCCAATTTGCCTGAGAATGTCTAGCCAGTATAGGGTAAAAAATTACCCTCACCGGATCACTCCACAATGCTTTAATTTCGCCATTTTTAGAGGCGATCGCTCTCTACCCGAATCTAGTCCCTCACCTCGCGAATGACGCGGCAAGGATTGCCTGCTGCTAGTACTCCCTCTGGAATACTCTTTGTCACTACACTCCCTGCCCCAATGACTGAACCCGCACCAATCTGAACACCCGGAAGGATCAAGGCACCACCGCCAATCCAGACATCTGACCCAATCTCTATGGGCTTAGCCAGTTCTAACCCTGTACGGCGATCGCTTGCGCTGAGAGGATGAGTTGCTGTGTAGATTTGCACCGCAGGCCCAAACATCACGTTGCTACCAATTAAAACTTCGGCAACGTCTAAAACGACGCAGTTGAAATTAAAGAAAACTTTGCTGCCAAGCGTGATGTTGCTGCCATAGTCGCAGAAGAATGGTGGTTCAATCCAAACCTCTTCACTTGTGGTTTTGAATAACTCTTGGATGATGCGGCGACGCTCCTCTGGCTGGTCATCGCGGGAATCATTCAGCATCTTGATTAACAGGCGGGCACGACGGCGTTCATCACAAAGTTGAGGGTCGAGTGGGTCATAAAGCTCGCCGCCCAACATCTTCTCCTTTTCGCTTTTCATCCACCCCTCCTAGGCCAACAGCCAACACTTGTGCGAATCTTAGCCCCGATCTAAGAAGCGATCGCCTTTGTCCTGATTTATAGTTCAGCTAGGTGGATGAAGCGAGAGGAGTACGTTGCCAATGGGCATACTGCAAGCATCTCCTCCCGCCACCTCCTCACAGGGCAAACTACCGATGCATACAAAGTTTCAGACTAAAGGGCTGTTTCGGACTAGAATGCATGGTTCTCAAGGATTTGCCATCTTTGACTTCGCAGCCTATCTCTTCTTAATCGGCTTGCTCGTCATGGCCTTGCCCATTTTTTTACAACCCTCTACTGCCAGTAGTAGCGCCAATTACCGCAGTCGTGCCGTTTTACCACTACGCTTAGAAGTTGGGCGTTGATGCCTAGGAGTAGCAGCGTTGTAGATTTTTTCATTTGCTTCAGCCGACTTGAATAGATCTACCACCGGACGCAGATAATCCACGCCAATTCTGACATTGAAGCGCTGTTGTTCGACAGGTTGTAGTTTCCACCAGCGGGAAACCCGTTTGTCCTTGTCGCCATAACTCAAAGCGTTCCGGGTCTTCTTTCCTTTCAGCAAGAGAAATTAAGAGACCAAAAGCTACTTCTGGAGGGGGTCTGGGGGACGCAGCCGTCCTTCAGCGGGAGTTTGAGGGCAGGTGCCCTCAAGGCTCGGATTTCCTCAAACCATCCCCAAGCTTAGAAATCAGCACTCAACGGCGTACGCGGGAACGGAATCACATCGCGAATATTCGTCATCCCCGTCATAAACTGCACCAACCGCTCAAACCCTAAACCAAAGCCTGCGTGCGGCACCGTTCCATAACGACGCAAATCCAGATACCACCAATAAATTTCCGGGTCTAACCCCTGCGCTTGAATCCGGCGCTCCAAGACATCTAAACGTTCTTCCCGCTGCGAACCGCCAATAATCTCCCCGATTTTGGGCGCGAGAATATCCATTGCCCGCACCGTTTTCTCATCCTCATTCAGGCGCATATAGAACGCCTTAATCTGCGTCGGATAATCCGTTAAGATTACAGGCTTCTTAAACACCTCTTCCGCCAAGTAGCGCTCATGCTCCGACTGCAAATCTAGACCCCATTCCACCGGGTAGTCAAATTTACGATCGCATTTTTCCAAAAGAGCGATCGCATCCGTGTAAGTCAGCCGCTCAAACTGGTTATTGATGATGTTATCCGCCGTCGCCAGCACCGTATCATCAATCCGCTGATTGAAAAACTCCATATCTTCTGGGCAGCGCTCCAGCACCATCTTAAAGATGTGCTTTAGGAACGCCTCTGCCAAATCCATATCGCCTTCTAGGTCACAGAAAGCCATTTCTGGCTCTACCATCCAGAACTCAGCCAAGTGGCGGGAGGTGTTAGAGTTCTCAGCCCGGAACGTCGGCCCAAACGTATAGACATTACTAAACGCCATTGCCATAATTTCGGCTTCAAGCTGTCCACTCACCGTTAGGTAAGCAGGTCTCCCGAAAAAGTCTTGGCTATAATCAATTTCTTTAGCATCCGTGAGCGGCACCTGCTTCAGATTCAGGTTCGTGACCGCAAACATTTCCCCTGCCCCTTCACAGTCACTAGCTGTGATTACAGGGGTATGCACCCACAAAAAGCCGCGTTCTTGGAAGAATTCGTGAATTGCAGCGGCACAAGCATTCCGCACTCGGAACACAGCCCCTAAGGTGTTAGTACGAGGACGCAGGTGGCCAATAGTGCGGAGAAACTCAAACGAATGCCGCTTTTTCTGGAGGGGAAAGCTTTCTGGATCGGCTTCTCCATAGACTGTTGCCGATTGGGCTTGCAGCTCAATTCGCTGTCCCTTGCCTTGAGAAGGAACTAAAACTCCAGAAATCTCTATCGAGGCACCCGTGTTGGCCTGCTTCAGCACTTCCGCATAGTTGGGCAAGTCTTGGTTCAGCACCGCTTGTAAGCTGGCTAGAGAGGAGCCATCGTTGACTTCTACAAAGGCAAAACCCTTCAACTCTCGCTTGGTCCGAACCCAACCTTGAACAGCGATCGCTTCATTGGGCTCACCGCTGCGCAATACTTCTGCAATCCGTCGTGTCGCTATCATCGTTAAACACTAAAATCGGGGGCTAATTCGTACAGGACTTCAAAATCCAGCCTACAACAACGCCCAAACCACCAAAACGCACTGCTTGCCAGAACACATCCTTAAGGCTGTTCCAGGAAAGTAACCGACTTTCTAGCGCCACTTCCAAAGCATCCAACTGCTGCCGAATTTGCTTGAGTTCTGCTTGGAGTTCTTGGCGTATTTCCTGCGATCGCGTCCGTCGCAAGTCACGCTGCACCTGGTCTAAGCGCTGTTGCAGATCGTTTTGACGGGATTGGTCGTCCTGAATTTGAGTGTAACGCTCTTTGAGAGATTGCAGCGATCGCTCTAGTGCTTGTACTTCTTGCTCAAACTCTTGCTCGAAAGTGGTGGAAGATTCATCAGCCTGGGTCAGCTCTGCATCCGGTTCTTGTGGAGAAGGCGATGACGATTCTGGCGGTAGCTTCATGACAACAATAGTAAAGTAGGGTTAGATGCCAACCCAGATCACACGCCTTTAGGACTGTTTATGCCGGATGCAACCTCCAAACCAGCCGCGATCGCTCAAGGTCTCACGGCCCCTCAGACCGCACGTCTGCAAGAATTTAGTACCCTCGAACTGGCCCAAGCGCTAGCTGCTCGCCTGACTTTAACAGACATGGACTGGCATCGGCTAAAGTCTAACCGGAAAGTGCGTGCTAGCGAACAAGCTGCCGCCGCTTTAGTTTTTTTGCTCAAAGATCAACCGGAAGAAGCTTTAGCCCGTTTCCACCAAGCCACTGGATGGCTAGACCGTTCTGTATCAGCGCCTCCGTGCCCGACGCATGGCCATCGCCAAGCCAACGCCTCAGCCAGCTCTGCTCCCGAGATTGAAGCCGCTGAACGCTGAAGCAACTAAAAACAGATTAACCAGAGTATTTTAGCTCTGCTCTACTTCTGCATCTTGACTGGGATCAAGCTTCCGCTCTGGCAGCGTTAATTGAATTGCGTTTAAGCGACGGGGTTCAGTTTCTACAATCGCTGTAACCGCCGCAGTTGGGCCTTTCACAATGACCCCAGATTCAGAAAATGCTTCAGCTACTGGATGGTAGATCAAGGTCAAGAGGCAGGAGCATCCAGCCAACAAAAACAAATCTAGATTTTTCGCACGAAGTAAACAGTTTTGCGATCGTTTCATAGGTTTAACCATATTTTTCAACGAGAATCCTGACACAAGTGACTGAGTTTCAGGAAAACGAGTGCCTGAGCATTCAAAAATAGTAGCCCACGTTACCGCATATGCTACCCAAAACAAGCCTGCCTCAAATAGAGTGCCCCAAACTGGGAGGTTAAATATAAAAGCCTAAATTTACTAGCGAACTAGAGGCAACCTGAAGCGATTGTTAACCTCTTTGCATAGCCTCAGCTCGGTCCCAGCCGCATTCCACTGCACCCGGTCAAACACTTGGTAAAGAATATATAGGCCCCGACCGCATTCTTTTTCGTTTTGAGGTAAGTGTTCCGAACAGCCAGAGCTACAAGAAACAGGCGGTGCAAATCCTGAGCCTTGGTCCGAAATGACCCACCAATACTGGTTTTCTACCACTGAGAAACGAACTAAGACCGTTTTACTGGGGTCTAGCTTGTTGCCATGCTTTGCTGCATTCACCAATGCTTCTTGCAATCCTAAACGAATCTCTGACTGCCACTGGGCTGGAACTTCTGCAAGCAATAAATCCAGAACTGGGTAGAGATAGAGGGTAGAAGCAAAGCTAACAGTGCCCCAATTACGCCCTACAGGCCGAAGTGAAACCGCAATCACTTAAAAAACCCCGTAGTTTTCAGGTGGATAAACAAACCTTAGGTTTGTTAAGCAATCACCCTGAGAATAACCTAGTAACCTTCTGTTGCTCAAGCCTGAGTTAGTTAGTGTCATGCCTTTAAGCACTAGAAGGAAGCTCCCAACCTAACACTATGGTAATTACTGAAAGCTATTGCAGTAGTTACTAATTAGGTCAGGACTGAAACGAGCTAATTTTTTATAGCTTAGTCTACGCTGCCTGAAAGACAACGTGTCTCAGGCCCTTAATTTTTTTAGAATTGTTAACCTACTGTTGTTATTGTACCAAAGTTTCACTTGAAAATATAGCCAGCGGCAGGATTCAAAGCCATGCTAGTGCAGAATCGAATAAAGCCGATGTGCTGTAAGCACACAAAAGCTAGGAGCTAGGAGTATGGCAACTCCTAGCTCCTAAGGAAACTTATAGTGCGGGTTGGATGGGTCGTATTATGAAGCTCGACCTGCTTTGCGGCGACGAGTAGTGAGGAAGGCACCCGCTGCTAAGCCCAAACCTGCCATTGTGGACGGTTCAGGAACTGTAGCGCCAACAATTTTGAAGTCAGGTCCGTTGTAGCTAGATTTAGAAACCAGTTGGACTCCTGCGATCGCTGATGTGCCGACACCTAGATCACTCAGGTTGAGGCCTAAGGAACCAACGTTTTGAGCCTCACCAATTTCTTTTGTGTCAATGCTATAACTAGCATTAACGAAGGTAGAAGAATCAACCTCGAGGAAATTGCCAATCAAAGTACCGGCAGAATTAATAGCTTGAAGTCCGAGCTTGCTGTTCATACCACGCTCCCACAGGAACAGAGTATCAACTGCTTTTTCAAAAAAGAGGTTGATTTTGAAAGAACCTTTGTCTTCTGTATCAATAATATTGTTGAGGTTGAGGTTACCTAAACTTGCAACAATACTATCGTTGGTAGCGCTTTCTTGCTTAGTGCCACTAGCCTTGTCACCAATGTCTGAACTCGCTGCGCCAGAGTTACCTCGTGTGTATGGATCGTTCTGTAGAATTTGAGCTCTGCTTACCAAGCTAAAATCAGTAACTTTTTGGCCATTGAACTTAACTGACGTGAGGATGATGTCCTTAGTGGGTGGGGTACCAGTGAATTGAGTAGTAAATGAGAATGCCTGAGCAGGTGCAGATGAGGCAGCAATAGTTACCGTAGAGGCAGTTACAGCAGCTGCTACTAAAGATTTGCGAAAATTCATGTCAAGTCTCCGTAAGTAATGCGTGACGTTGGCGAGGGCTGCTTTAAATAAAAAGACAACTACTGTCTTTGGAACTCGTGAGAGCGTAGATGGGCAAGCTGGACTCATGAAGTCAGGCTTAGGGAACCCCATACGTAGGCATACATATGTGCATCTGTTGGGGCGGTAGATCCAGGGAGCGGAACGGCCTAGAGCTGAACTGAGAGCTGAGCAATACAACTGGTGTAGAACTCATATCTGTCCAGCTAGGTTGCTGTAGCGATCGCGTAATTCAGACTAGGAATTACACCAAAGTTTCAACTTAATCAGCTATTGAAAACCAAGTGTTAAAACTGCTACCTACCTAAATGGAACTGTCTTGTGCTTAACCCTGCCGTATCTACTCTATACACGGCTAGTGGGAAGTACCACCGTGGGACGCCAATCTTCACGTATTCTTTAATCTAAAAGGTGTTGAGTTGCTGAGGCTTTAATCAGTGCTGTTATTATTTGGTCGTTTGGGTCAGTCCTTACGCCAAAATTTTCTAAGTGTAAATACGTAAGTTCTCTAGTAATTTTTAGAGTCATAATAAAACCCACCCTGTATCTAAGGGGTGGGTCTAGCTAAATACTGTTTTTCTAAAATCCTATCTGGGGCTGCGATCGACAACCTCCCATCATTATTGACTCGTCAAGTCCAAGAATTATTCCCTAAGAGCTAGCCTTTAGGGAAAAGACATGCCAGCTTTGCAGAAAATTTATGACTTCAGGCGGATTGCAAGGCTTCTTGAGCATCCTGAGCTACCTGAGGCACCTCATCCTGAGCCAAAGTTGCTAATGCTGAATTGGCTTCCGTACCACCTAGCCGACCTAAGGCTTGTACCAAGCGATGACGCACTTGCCAATCAGGATGAGACGCATAGGACACTAACAAAGGAATTGCCCGAGGATCACCCAGTTCTCCTAAGGAGCCGATTGCAGCCATTTCTACCAAGTCGTTACCAGAAGTCAGGGCTGTCTCCAAAAGACCGAAAGCACGGGGATCACCGAGTTCTCCGAGGGCCGCGATAATACTGAACTGTACTAACCATTCCGGGGTCTTTTGATAAAGTTCCTGCAAGTCTCCCAGAGCATCCTGTAATTTCAAAGCTCCTAAAGAGTCGGCAGCAGCAGCCTGCACGTCAGGTTCGGGGTCATTGTGTAGGCGATCGCGCAAAATTGTGGCTGTTTGAGCTAAGTCGTGATTTCCTAAAGAAGAAAGCTGGCTGACAGCGGCGTAACGCACTCTGGCACTACTATCCGCTACTGCGGTTTGAATAAGCGGAAAGGCGGTAGCAGGCTCTAATTGGCGGAGTTGATTCACTCCTCGTAGGCGATCGCCGAAGTCCTCTGAGTGCAGTAAGGCTTGCACAGATTCAGGAGTAACAGTCATGTCGATTAATCTCACTTTTGGTATGGAAATGGCAATCTCAACACTAAATGTCTGAGCAGCCAATGTTTTTCAATCGGTTTTGTTAATCCGCCTGAGCAGCCATCGCTCGGACAATGTCACCCCGTGTCAAGACACCAACTACATGGCCATTGGGATCTAAAACGGGTAAGCGATGGATACTCCGCTCATGCATTAAACGGGCTGCGTCTTGCAATAGCTGATCAGGGCTAGTTGTCACCGGATCGCGGCTCATCACTTCTCCAACGGTTTGCCCCAATGCTTTATGCAAATCCCGCTCATAACGGGCTGGGTTTTCTAGATAAATTACGCTATCTAGGATCATGATGTAGGCTGGGGGCGTGGCTCCAGTTTCCTGCCACATCAAGTCGGTTTCCGAGACAACCCCAATCAATTTGTCAGACTGATCGACGACTGGAAGACCGCTGATTCGTCGGGTTGCCAAAATCTGAACCACTTCCTGAAGGGGGGTTTCAGGCTTAACGGTAATGGGATTGCGACTCATGACATCCGCAACAGTTTTGGGCATATTTGAGCAAATGCCTCTCCTAATAGGGCTCTGGCCTCATTCTAGGCAATTCTGGGGATCAACCGAAGGAGTTTTACGGAGATTTATCTTACGAGAATTTTATTCAGGTGGCCGCTCTCTGGTCATGCTGTTCAAATAACCAACCGTTCCTTAGGGACCCACAGGGCTAGGAGATGCCGTCACTCTCGACTGATTTTGCAGCAACTCTAAAGCCGATAATCCCTCCCCCTGGAAGCCGAAGTACCAAAGGGTTGCAGCAGCTTCCGCCCGTGTCACTGATTTCTTAGGTTGAAAGAGCGTGGTGTATCCTAAAGCTCGACGAATATTAGCAAGATCGCCATTTTGAAAATCGGCTAAAACGGCTCGCAGTGCTTTCGGGTCAATTTTTGCTGCATCTTGGAAGCCCCAGGTTTCTTTCACGGCATCCAGGGAGGCTGTGGGCAGAGCTTGCCGAGTATCGAGGGGCAACTTCCACAGCAACAT
Organism: Trichocoleus desertorum ATA4-8-CV12; assembly: GCA_019358975.1. Lineage (NCBI taxonomy): Bacteria > Bacillati > Cyanobacteriota > Cyanophyceae > Leptolyngbyales > Trichocoleusaceae > Trichocoleus > Trichocoleus desertorum. The sequence continues at coordinate 126,125 of JAHHIL010000001.1, read as the reverse complement.
CACTTCTCGGGTTAAGGGTGCATCGGGTCGGAAACTGACTGCAGTAGCATCACCTGACAGCGGGCTAGGAATAATCCCTGCTTCCGCTAGTCCCTGAATCATTTGAAAGTCTGGGTCGCTTTTGGGTACATCCTGAAATACAGGTTTGGCGTTGTTAGAACCCAAGCGAAGCTGCTGTCCAGCGCGATCGCTATAAATTCGGTTATTCGCCGTGACTAACCAACGGACGTACTCGCGGCGGGTGATGATTTTGTTTGGCTCCAAAAGGTTGGAGTTCTTGGCAGTCGTGCTTTTGGCATCGCTGGAGCGGAGGGGTAAAACTCCCAATTGCGCTAAGTCCTTAATATAGGAGCGCAGTTCTTGAGGAGCTTTATTGAGGTCAGTGAAACCTTGAGCATTGGTCGTCACAGGAGCTGGGCTAGCCGTGGCAGTCGTGGCGGCTCCAGTAGGAATAGGCCCGACAAAATCAGGATCACCGGGTTGCGGCCCAGCATTAGCATTCACGGCTTGAGGTGAAACACTGCCTGCTTCGTCAGCGTAGTCAATTGTGAAAACGGTGCTGGTAGCCGAGCTGCTACGAAGGGGAGTAGCGCTGGGTGTAGGGGTTGAGTTTCCTGGGCGATCGCTGGATATCGGTGGCGGGACAGCAGCCGTAGCCCCAATCGTCACGGTCGCCTGCAAACCATTACGACGCGCTACCAAAGTAGCAGGTAAATCTTGAGTCGCTTGGCTTACCAGTTGCCATCCATTGGTTTGAAACTGTTGGAGATAAAAGCTTTGTACCGCATTACTCGGATCGCCGCTCGTCCACTGGGCTTGTCCAGATGCCTTTGGCTGCGTTTCGTCAGTGGTGGAATTTGTCCCAGGATTGGTCGCGGCAGGATTGGCAGGGCTAGGACTAGCAACGGGGACAATGTCCTGCAATTCGGACTCCGGATAAATTGGAATTTCCGCCGGAAAGTCAGCGGGTCGATTGGCATCGGTTGTAGCTTGCCCATCCCTCCCCGACAGCCCCACGTTGCCAGCACCTTCCTGCAACCTAGAGTCGGCAGCTAGAGAGTCCTTGAAAGCATTACCTGTGGGGCTATTGGCGCAAGCCGTCAACACAACGAGCAGTGAGGCAGCCAAGCCAGCCAATACAGCGGGGCATCGATTGGGTAGCACAGCGAACTAAACAGTGAACATCAATCCCTACGCTAGCGCAGATTGGTCCCAACTATAAATTAGCTACCTCAATCCAGATTGACGTGCTGGTCTAGATCCTGAATTTGCGGGTCTGGAAACTGCTGCAAGACTCGCCACAAAACCGTGTAGGTGCCATCGGAGTGACGGATCATGGGCCGAAACGCTAAGAGGTAATCGCTACTAGGCGTTTCTAGTAATAGATCTAGATAGCGGCGATCGCGACGAGACACAGGTTCTCCGCTCATCACAATTTCTGGCATTTGGAATTGCAGCGATCGCACCAAGTAAGTTTGATTCAGGCTAATCGGAGCTTGGCTCATCAACGGTTCGCTCAACGCCAAGTTGCTAACTTTTCCGCTGAAAAAGCGACGGCGATCGGCTTGGATCGTGTCGAGTTGGGTAGGTGGGGTATAGGTGAGGAAAAATTGCCGCAGGTCTGGAGTCAGATCTACTTGGCTAGGTGGCAGGGTAGGTTGCAAGGACTCTAGGGCGACATCTCCGATCGGAGCCATGAAACCGTAATTCAGTCCAGACTGCGCGAGTTGAAAGCGACCATTCTCGATCTCCATCAGAAATCGGGGGGTAAATTGCGCCCCAGACTGTACCAAGGGAGCAAACGGAAAGCGCTCAGCTACTGGGGGTTGCAAACGATTTTGTAAAGCGCTGGGTTGGGGGCGATAAGCTTCCGACAACAAGACACGAGCAATTCCAGTGTTCGGTTGAGCGAGAAACTCAGCATACAGCTGACGTTCTTTGGGATAGAGGCCGTAGGCGTATTGGTCTAGCGCTTCGACTTGTCGAGTCGGGGTAGAGAAGCTCACGGCACTAGGGAAAGCAGTTTGGGTACGAGCCAATAGTTGCTTGATCGACTCCAAAACCGGAGCGGCTTCTGGAGGAGGGGCGATCGCGGGGGGCATAGGCGGCACATAATCAGCGATCGCAGTTTTGGCAGATTGGCCGATTAAGGGTGGCTCCTCAGCGGGCAAGGTAGGAGCAGTCCCATAGCGGTAAGTAGCTGGTTTGCCTAAGTTAGGGCTTTGAGTCGGAGTTCCTGGCAAACTTGGAGCTTGGCGTTCTCCCACCAGGCGCAACGGCTTTACCTCTGCGACCGAAGCCAGCATGTAGAGGCGGCGATCGAGCAGATTACCAAGAGACGCCAATCGCTGAGTCGATTGATGCAAGTTACAGTAAACCATTCCCTGGGACTGGCTGAGACCAGAACCCACGGTAAAAGGTTCTTCGCGATCGCCAACTCGTACCCTGGCAGGCGCACAGAGCAATGTCGGTAGAGGATACTGGTTTTTGAGAAACCGCTCCACCGCAACGGTATGCAAGGTCAACTGTCCTCTGGCGGCTCGCACTTGGTTGGGGTCCGGTTCAGCAACGGCGCGTTCGATGCGGTTGACTAGCAGAATCTGTTCCTGCACAAGTTGCTGGGCTCGGGGCCAAAACCCTTGGGCGCGAATCACCTCGGTCGGAATAGCATCAGTCTGCGCCACCGCCGGATGATGGATCAGCAAGCTCAACAGTGAAGGCCCCAACAGCAATAAGGAAAGATGGCGCATGTCAACTAACTTGGGTGTTTAGACGCGAACAAACCCTCTCTGAGTTCAGGTTGCCCGCTTGATTAAAAAAACTTAAACCTCTAGCGGCGATCGCGGCTAAAAATCATTCTCTCGATAGATCGAAGTGCTTGAGACCAAGCGACAACTGACATCTACTGATTGATGCCAATTTACTACTAAACCAGCCACGCTTAATTGAAAAACGAAATTTATCAGAACCTTGGGTCTGATAACCGTGATATAGGCGATCGCTCTCTTTAAGTTGTTGGTAGTCCTCGGCAACTGTTAAGGTAACTCAACTACCGTCAGTTGATAGCAATAGTTAGACATCGCGTGCGGTCTAACTTCCAATCGCTGCTGCTGACGGTTTAGAGTCAGTTCCTTTGCAGTAAAGCTACTCCAAGCCTCCAGACCTTCTCGCTGCCAAGAGAATTCGAAGTCTTGAAATTGATTCCTTTAATCTCATTTAACTATTTAGTTGTTTTGTGATGAAATATTGACTTCTGTGAAGCTTATTCGTGTTTTTGCGGCCTTTTTAGCGGAGCCCCAAGTCCTTATAGTTTGCCGTTCAGCGTTTTGACGTTCCATCCAATGACTGTTAGACCTGCCGTCTTGGCCCTGGCCAAAGCTTCTTGTGAGGTTTCTCCTTCCAATAGCTCACATTCAACAAAGTCTGGTGCTTCGTAGAACTGATAACCCAAGGGCAAGTGAGACGGAAGTTGAGAACAGGTAAGCACTATTTTTTTGGCCATCTTTACGCATAAATAATTTACAGATAGAGTTTCTAGGTTAAAAATTCTGTAAAGGTGAAAAAACCGCCAAAGCGCTTGTCTTTATCTGCAACCTAAGCAGATAAGTCAATCCCCTAAAGATAGATTTACTTCTAGATATGTCTTCTGGAGCCTGTAGAGTATCAAGTTTGTAATGCAACCTGGCTCAGAGCGGTAGCCAACTGCTGCAAATGAGCTGAGGTGTGAGTAGCCATCACTGTGACCCGAATCCGGCTAGTCGGGACAGTCGGGGGGCGAATGGCCGAAGCAAAAATTCCCGCTTGTTTGAGTTGGTGGCCTGCGCGAAGCACCGTGGCAGCATCTGGCGCTTGAAAACAAAGAATCGGGGAGGCAGACGGTAGAGGCTTGAGAAGTGAAGCTGCGATCGCCTTCCCTAAACTCTCCCGAATTAATTGATCTAGATCAGTGACATTCTGCCAAAGCTGAGCCCGTCGTTCTGGTTCTTGTTGGACGATCGCGATCGCGGCTAAGGCAGCGGCAGTATCCGCCGGAGAAAGTCCTGTGGTGTAAATCCAACTGGGAGAGCGGTTCCGCAAGAAATCAATCAAAGTAGCAGAGCCAGCCACATAGCCGCCCAGGCTACCCAAAGCTTTGCTCAGAGTGCCAACTTGAATCAAAGGTTGCCCAGTACAGCCAAACTGCTCCACACACCCTGCTCCTGTTGCTCCCATTACGCCCGTCGCATGGGCTTCATCTACCAACAACATCGCCTCAAACTCGGTAGCGATCGCGATCAGTTCTGGCAGGGGACAGAGATCACCATCCATGCTAAAGACGCTATCCGTCAAAATCAAACAGCGACGGTGGCGATCTCGCTGCTGAGTAAGCTTGGCTCTCAAATCAGCCACATCACAGTGAGCATAGTCTGTCACCGTGGCTCCGCTGAGAATAGCTCCATTCTTGAGGCTGGAGTGGTTATATTGATCCGACAAAATCAAATCGCGCTTGCCCACTAAAGCTGCGATCGCGCCCAAGTTCGCTAAATAGCCAGAACTAAACACCAAAGCATCTTCAGTTTGCTTGAGAGCCGCGATCGCCAACTCCAACTGCCGATGTAGCTCCCGGTGCCCAGTAATGAGCCTTGATCCGGTACTCCCCGTACCCAACTCTTGGGTCGCCGCGATCGCAGCTTGAATCAGGCGATCGTCACTGGCTAGCCCCAAGTAATCGTTGCTGGCAAAGTTGAGCACTTCTCGTCCTGCCAAACAAACTACAGGCCCTGCTTGGCTCTCAATCGTTTGCACCGAACGGTACCAATCCGCTCGATGAATTGTCTTTAGAGATTGCTCCAACCAGGCGTAGGGGTCCGTAGCCATGCTTGCTTATAGAGATTAAATACGGCTTAAGATACTTACCACAGGACTTACTAGAAAGAATTAGCGCTGCCAAACTTCAATCCCGTTGCGGACATCGCGATCGCCCAACCAGGCAGTAGGGTCGCCTTGCACATAAACGCCATCCGTCTTGGAAAACACCACCCGCAGCGTACCCGTACGGCCCACATTCAGATAACCCGCAGACCAAACATCGTATTTGGTAATCCCTGTCAGGACAACGCGATAACTGCCAGGAGCCAAATTCAAGACCTGACGACGATTATAAAGTTGGGGACGGTAGATTTTTTGACCATTAATCCACACAGTTCCCCAGTCCTTACCCAGCGCATCAAATTCCACAAGTACAGGCGGCTGAAACTGCTGCGGTGGCTGAATAATAATGATGTTGCCGTTATTTGGATAGCCAGGATAGCCAGGATAGCCCCAATGATGCTGATTCACCGGGGCAGTAATGGTAGGTGAAACAGTCACACCAAATTGGCCCGCTAAAACCAAAGACGAGAGCAGCGCAGAAAACATAGACATTGCCCCAGATTAGGGAGAACACAAATCCCCAGTATCTATAGAGACAAGTCTGCTGTCTACAATTGTTCCACTAAGCACTCTTAGTGCGTAGGTAGCTGAGTAACCAGTTGGCCATCGTAGCGCGGCGCGTCAACCGAGGCACTAGCTCACCCACCTTATAGCCCGTAAACCCTAACTGTTCTTTCAGCAACTGCTTATGTTCCGCCGGAATCGATCGCGTCAGCCTCACCGTCGCAGGCCGACTCTCAATAAAGTCCGGAGGTTCAGGGTAAGCCTCTCGCAAGTCTAGAGCCACACCCATAGCATCCCACCGTCCATTCGCATCATCGTAACGATAACCTAAACAGTGCCACACCAAACGATTGGCGATCGCATCATCAACTTTGTCATTCAGGATATCCCAGACAGTGTCAGTATTCAGAGGCGGTAGATCAGACATAAAACGAACCCACAGAATTCGTAGAATTTTTAGCCCGATCTAAAAAATTACCTCAAATTCAACCCAAAAAACTTTCCTAATTCCCCATCCCCTAGAAACTCACAACAACCATACCCAAAACCCTTCTGGAGGGGGTCTGGGGGACGGCTGCGTCCCCCAGCGGGGGTTTGGGGGCAGGTGCCCCCAAGCTCTTTCGGCATCTCAAAAAAGAATGCAACGACCAAAAATTCTCTTAAAGACGATTTAGCTCACCAAACCTTAGGTGAAAACAGCGCCTTCTTTGGGCTCAGGACCCATACAAGAAACCACATTCCGCATAAACGTAATTTGGTCATTAAACTCTAGCCCTTTAATCGCATTAAAGAACTCTTGAGCATCACCAGACATCTGATAGTCAGAGGGAACATTGACGATCTGACCGTTCTCCATCCCTTGAGCTAAGAGATACCAAAAAGCGAGTCTGTTGCTGGAGTTGAAGTCTCCATAAGCAGTGCCAAACTCCGAGGCTTGACCTGACACAACATCTCGTTGAGCTTGAACCTGCTGCTCTTGAGGCAATTGCTGAATGCGATCGACGATCCCTTGAGCGATCGCGAAACCAGAAGTATCAGGGCCACCTTTGGGTGTGAGAGAACCCTTCAACTCCTCATAAATAAACCACAGGAGCGCTAGTTGAGTATCTGCATCAAAACCTTGAAAGCTTTGAATCGCTTGCTTTTGATTATGGGCAATGTCAGTGTATGTCATAGGAGCTTGAAATTAACAACCTCTGAAATTTAACAAGCGGTACAGTGGGCTTAACCCCGCTCAAGGCATAAGCTTCTAATTAGAATAATCGCCTTTAACCCCACTGTGGGCAGAGGTCAATTTCTGATAGTGCCCTAAGGGGAAACCTACATCCATAAGGCTAAGAGTCAGGTTTAAGCATCGATTGTGAGTGTTAGATTTCGCATGAGAGGGCAGCTAAATGGCAAACGTTAAGCATCCCAGAGTTCATGTTTGGATTTCTGGGCGAGTCCAAGGTGTCGGTTATCGCATGTCAACTTGTCAGGCAGCAGAAACTCTAGGAGTTAATGGCTGGGTCAAGAATTTGCCCGATGGCAGAGTGGAAGCAGTCTTTGAAGGCCCCCCAGAACTGATAGAAGAGATGATTCGGTGGTGCCACAAAGGGCCACGTATGGCAATCGTGCAAGAAGTCAAAGTGGAGCACGAAGAACCAGAAGGCATTCAGGGATTCCATGCAAGTCGCTGACTACCCGCTGAACAAGTAACCCCAAATTAGCAAGCCAGCACCACTCCACTACGGCGGCGATCGCCTGCGCCCGTAATGGTCCCAGCAGCATCTCGCATCACTGTATGCACCCCACCAAAAAACATATTTTCCTGCTGCCACAACACCAGCTCATCATCAGCCGGAAGATGCAGTTTTTCCAACTCCGCTTCACTAAATCCTGGCTCAACATTAAACACAGAATTTTCCCAATGAATTCGCGGGCTATCTACTGCTACCCCCACTGGCATTTGAAAATCTAAAATATTAGAAATTACTTGCAAAATCGCCGTTCTAATCCGATTGGAACCCCCAGAACCCAAAACAATTTCTGGCTGTTGATCTTTTAGCACAATGGTAGGAGCCATCATGGACGCAATGCGAGTATTTTCCTGCCACTGATGGAATCCCTGGGGGTTCAAATCTTCCTCCCCCAACATGTTATTCATCATGATGCCAGTGCCAGGAATTACATAACCACAACCTTCCCCATTGGAAGTAGTCACACTCGCAGCATTGCCTTCATCATCAATTACGCTAAGGTGAGTTGTGCTACCCCATTTATTCGCGACATCCAGCAATTGAGCTTGATACATTTCCACCTGAACCGCCTCTAGAAAGGCTTGAGAATCTTGCTGCTGACAAAGCTGGTCAGACTGCTCTCGACGAGCGATATTCGTCAGTCGCATCGCCGTAGCTAAAACATCTAAATGCTCGGCACTACCAAACTTAAAATTCGCCAAGTCGATCGCAGATAGAAGCTCTAAAGCCAAAGCGATCAAAGTACCACCAGAGCTAGGCGTGGGGTTAGTCAGCAAGATATTATCTCGATAATTGATCGCCAGTGGTTGACGTTCAATCACCTGATACTGTTGCAAATCTTCGAGAGTTAGATAACCACCAAAATTCTCACAATCTTGAACAATTTGATGTGCAATATCGCCTCGATAAAATCCATCCGGCCCTGTTTTAGCTAAGTAATCTAAAGCCTCTGCCAAGTCGGGCATTACCAAATTGGTTCCAGGTGCCACAAGAGAACCATTGGGGGCAAAAATTTGACGTGATTCTGGAGAAGCAGTCAGAATGGGGCTAAGAATTTGAAAGCAGAAATATTGAAAATCAGAGATTTCCACTCCTCTTTTGGCATAGTGAATGGCAGGTTCCGCGATCGCCTGAAATGGCAACCGACCCAACTTTTGATGCACATGGAAAATACCAGCCACATTTCCTGGTACACCCATCGAGCCTAAGCCAATATGAAACTCTTGAATAGCACCGCCAAAGTTAACATCAACTGGATAAAAATTCAGGTGGGAAGGATTCTTTTTATAACGAGGTGTTTGAGTAAAAAAGTCAAATAAAATATCTTGTTGCTGAGACGTATGCGCTAGGAGAAAGCCACCTCCTGCGGGAGAAGTCAGGGTGGGTTCCACCACAAAGGCTGCCATTACCGCTGCGATCGCGGCATCAAAAGCATTGCCGCCCAAGCGCAACATTTCCAGCCCTGCTTCGGCTGTTTTGGCATGTCCCGCAGCAATTACACCATGAGTTGGGTTTGGCATAGACTAAATTTTAGGTTTTTTGGTCGAGGCGAATGGCTTGCTCTAGAGCAGCTTTGGTTTTGGCTCGCTGCACATAAGCTTGCAACTGAGTGATATCCCAACCAATTAGCATACTTAGGTCTTCTAAACTCAGTCCTCGCATCAGCATTTCTACACACCAAGTTTGTTGGACTTGCTCAATCTGGGGTGGCTGCCCTTCCGGGGTCAATAAATTCTCCGTCATCTGCTGCCACTGCGATCGCACTTCCACCTCTGAAATCGGTTCTCCCGTCGTCGCCAGAAACAAAGCAGTCTGGGCATCTTTACGACTTTTGAGCCAGTGAGTCAGGGGATTGCGGGTGTAGGTGCCATAGCGTTGGCCTAAGATCCACTGGTTGACTGGCACTTGCCTCACCCCATTGCGCAGCACTTGCAACCAATGTTGCTCAGTGGCACTAAATTGCTGCGATCGCTGCAAGGAAGCAATTTCGGTCACGCTCAAACCCGCCGCAAACAGCACATAAGCGATCGCATATTGTTGCAACCCTCGTTTTTTTGCTTGTTGCAAAATTGCGTGAACCATAGGCGCTGGAAGATCTGATACCACTTCAGGACGAACTAAAGGAGCGATCGCCTCCTCCGGATGAGCGTTCATCGCTTCTAGCTGCGCCTCCGACTGAAATACTGCCCCATGCAAAAACAGCTCCACCAGATTATCTAAAAAGTCATCTCGGCTGTCCCAGAGTTCGTGAAACTCGCTAGTGAACTCAATCACGGCATATCCCAACAACATCCCGTTGAGTAGACTGGCTAATTTTTCTGCCGGAAGGAGAGTTCGCAAATGCCCCTGATGAATTACTGTGGCTAAATACTCGGCAACATAGCGATTTGCCTCTGTGATGCCTTGCCCCAAAGCTTGGCGATTTTCGGCAGGATACTGACCCGCCTCCCCAACCACAGAGCGAACAAAGTCTGGCACGCGCTCCAGCGCTTGGAGACAAGCATTAGCATAGTCTTTAAGAGTCTGGGCAATATTGCTAGTTCGGTTAGCTTGCTGAATCAGAGACTCGCCCAGCTGGGTAAACATTCCAGAGTCTTCTAGCACTGCCAGCAAAAGGCCATGCTTGTTGCCAAAGTGCCGAAACAGCGTGACTTCATTGACTTCCGCTAATTCGGCAATCTGTCTTGTGGTCGTTTCGGTGACCCCCTGAGCCGTAAACAGCTCAATGGCCGCGTTAATAAGGCGCTGGCGCGTCGGACTTCGTTGAGCAGACATAAACTAGGAATGCAAGTACCACTTGCAATTGTTGAATGGGATTGCTAAAATGTGCAAGTATAGCTTGCATCCTCCTACTGTAGCGGTCTTTTTTGATTTCGATCGAACGAAGGCACAGCCAGTGAATAGCGAGGGCGCGTGCACCAGTTCTGAAACTCCCCAGCACTGGTTAAATACGGCATTCAAAAGGAAATTTATGACCTCTAATTCCATTGCGCCTGCTGCTATAGGCAGGCCATCCCTATCGTTGAGCTGGTCTAATGTGCTCTTCTTCGGGAGCTTTCACGCCCTCGCTTTACTGGCACCCTGGTTTTTTTCATGGTCGGCGTTGGGCGTCACGCTATTCCTCCATTGGCTGTTTGGTAGTATCGGAATCTGCTTAGGGTATCATCGGCTCGTTAGCCACCGCAGTTTTCAAGTACCCAAATGGTTGGAGTACATCATCATTACCATCGGAGCCTTAGCGTTACAGGGCGGGCCTATTTTTTGGATCGCCGGTCATCGCCAACACCACGCCTTTGCAGAGGATGTTGATAAAGATCCCTACTCTTCCAAGCGCGGTTTCTGGTGGAGCCACATGCTGTGGATTCTCTATCCGCGTGATGAGTTTTTCAAGGCCGAAAAGTACTACCGCTACGCCCCCGATCTAGCTCGTGACGCTTACTACCGCTTCCTCGACAATTACCATGTGTTGTTGCAAATTCCGATGGGGCTGGCGCTCTATGCGATTGGCGGTTGGTCATTTGTGATCTGGGGTCTATTTTTACGCGCAGTGCTGTTGTGGCATAGCACCTGGTTTATCAACTCGATCACTCATTTGCGTGGCTATCGCACTTACGAAGTGGAAGACAACTCTCGCAATCTTTGGTGGGCAGCCATCATTACTTACGGCGAAGGCTGGCACAACAACCACCATGCTCAACCCAATGTTGCCCCCGCTGGTCGCCATTGGTGGGAAGTTGATGTCACTTGGTGGGCAATCAAAGCGCTGCAAACCGTTGGTTTAGCGAAGAAAGTGGTGATGCCACCCGCAGCAAAAACAGCGAGTTAAATACAACTCGATAGTTAATAGAGGGGCGCAGCCTGCTGTGCCTTTTTTCGTTTTTGTAAAAGGATCTAGGCAAGAGAGGCGATCGCCTTTCATTAGCAGATTTTAGCTACCCACATTTAAGTTTTGTCAACATTCTCACCTTTCAACAGTAAATATACATAGAGCAAATCTAGACAGCCCCCGCAATACCAAATAAATTGGACACAAGAAAGAATCAGCCTTATATTCCAGGGAAGCTACCGATGAAACAATTAGCAAAATCTGCACTAGCAGCCTTCAGCCTCACTTGCTTGAGTACTAGTCTTTTTCAGGCTCTCCCAGCTCAAGCAGCTTCGCTCAACTTTAATCTGTCTTTTATAGAAGATAATTCGGGCCGAACTGGGTCAGGCACACTGCAAATTGATGACTCCAAGGCTCTAGGATCAGGGTTCTTTGAGATTACCGATTTCCAGGTTTTAACTCCCCAAAGTAAATCGCTTACATTAAGCAACTATGTTCCAGCTAGCCCTAGTTTTGTTTTAGGTTTCAATCAGACTTTAGGCTCAATTGCTCAAGTCAGCTCCGACGCAATTTTCTCCCCCTTCATTGTGGAGGCTCCAGGCTCTTTTCTCTTTTTTGAGCGGTTTGAAAAAAGGTATATTGAGGACTTATTTTTCCCATCTGAAACCAGGGGCTCATTTACAGCAGAGTTGGTTCCTGCCGAAAACCCACCCGTAGAAGTTCCTGAGCCTGGAGTTTTGCTAGGCACTCTAGCAGTAATGGGGATGGCTTATAAACTGAAAGGGCGTTTCCTGCGCAGTTGCTAATCTAATACCAATTCAACTTAAGGATGCATAGAGAATTGGTATTACAGCTTATTAGTGAAGGTGATAAAAATTTAAGCGAGTAGAGTAAGCATTGCTTATGAAAACTTGAGAATTTAATGTCATGTATGTATAAATGATTATGGATTATGGATAAAGAACTTACACAGACAACCACCTCAGAAATTCAACTCTTCCAAAGCGTTGAACAGAAAGAAGACTTTTTCTTTTTACTCGGTACACGATCATCCCAATCAATTAACTTCTGTCACGCCGCGTCACGCCATTGCCACGTCATCTCTTGACCTGCCCCTAAGGGCACAAGCCCAGCTTCAGTGAATGGAACTTCATTGGGAACGCGCCAGGTCGTTTTGGTCAAAGTAATCTGTTCGGTATTGCGCGGGAGTTGATAAAAATCTGGCCCATAGAAGCTGGCGAAAGCTTCAAGTTTATCGAGTGCATCAACACTCTCAAAAGCTTCTGCGTATAACTCCATCGCGTGCAGAGCTGAATAGCAACCCGCGCACCCACAGGAACTTTCCTTGCTATCGCGGGGATGGGGAGCGCTATCGGTGCCAAGAAAAAACTTAGGATTGCCAGAGGTTGCTGCTTGCAAAAGAGAGAGGCGGTGCTCCTCACGTTTCAAAACTGGCAGGCAATAAAAATGGGGGCGAATGCCACCTTGAAATAGGATATTGCGGTTAAACAACAAATGCTGTGGCGTGATCGTTGCAGCGACATTGTTGGCAGACAGAACATACTGCACAGCGTCTGAAGTGGTAACGTGCTCAAGCACCACACGCAGATTGGGAAATCGCTGCTTGAGAGGGATCAAATGCCGTTCGATAAATACTTTCTCGCGATCGAACATATCAACATCTTGATCGGTCACTTCCCCATGCAGGAGTAAAGGCATGTCTACCTGCTGCATCACTTCAAAGACGCGATCGCACTTACGAATATCCGTCACACCGAAGTCTGAATTGGTCGTTGCACCCGCTGGGTAGTACTTGACCGCTTTGACAAACTGGGATTCTTTAGCCGCGATAATTTCTTCGGGACTCGTGTTATCGGTGAGGTAGAGCGTCATCAGGGGCTCAAACTGTTGGCCTGTCGGATTGGCGGCAAGGATGCGATCGCGATAGGCCGCAGCATCAGCGACCGTGCGGATTGGCGGCTTCAAGTTCGGCATGATGATCGCGCGGGCAAATTGACGCACTGTATGAGGCAGAACCGCTTTTAGTGCCGCACCATCGCGTAGATGTAGATGCCAGTCGTCAGGTCGGGTGATCGTAAGCTTTTGCATCTCCCAATTATAAAACCGCTAGTGCTTTGTGATGCCTTGAGGAGAATTGTTATCAGGGCGATCGCTAGGTTATGAAAGGCGATCGCGGGAGATGTGGCAGGATGGTTCAGGGAACGGGCTGGTGCTGAAATGACGATTATTATGAAACAGGATGTAGCAGCGAATCCACTGCACGTAGTTTTTTTTCAGCACGGTAGGCGTAATGCTTGAGACGAATGGCATCCCGCACCTGATCCAGCAATCTCTCAGGAGGTGGTTGCATAGTGATAAGCAGATGTACTGCGCATTTAATAGTACATCTGATCGCCTACGTAGGGGATCTGAAAATGTGCGGAAAGATTCTCGCTATTCAGCTTGGGCGGCGTATTATGCAGAAATAATTTGCATTTTGCATAAGTAGTACATTTAGAATCTTAGACAGATTATTGCTGCCTATTTACCCTAATTGGGATCTTATGCAGAAATTTTCAGCCTATTAATAGTTCGGCGGCTTGCGCGCAGCCTTGTTGAAAGTGAAACTTATTTCTATGAATCGTGACGATGTTTTACCTTTAGTCAGGTCAACCAAAGATGACGAAATGTATAAGCAACTTCGGGAAGCACTGCGCCAAATGGATGAAGTGGAACTGTTTCATGGCCTTTATTGGGTTGCTGTCGAAACTCCTTATCAAACGCCGAGTTTTCCAATTTATTACGCTGGCAATCTTTTGTTTGACCTAAACCCGACTTGCCAAATCAGTTGTGAAGAAGCTGTCAGGGCTATGTTGTCGCCTGGATGGGACATCAGTCTTGAGGAAGTGCCTTGGTATTTGTATAAGCAGTTTGGTATAGCTCCCATCCATGAAGCTGTTGAGCGAATTCGCCCAGAACCTTTATCAAACGAAGAGCGTGTGAGATTAGATACTGTGAAGTATTGGGCAGACACGATTCACAAAGAGGGCATCGAAATCAACGAGAAATGGCGGATATAGCTCGTCAACAAGCCGCCGAACAAGGCGCTGCACCCGACCGCCTACAGCTTCGCTCGTTCCTCGCTGCGCTTTCGGCGGCGGGTGATCTTGGTCGTTATACTGCCAACCAAATCTTTGAGATTACGGACTGCGGCCAATGTGGGAGCAGTGAAAAGTATTGTTGATCCTATGAAACACTCAAAGGTACTAGCTGGTCTAATGGGTCTTTGCATAGGGGATGCTCTTGGCGTTCCCGTTGAGTTTTCAACTCGTGAAGAACGAACTCAACACCCTGTTCTTGATATGAACAGCCACAATGCTTGGAATGAACTTCCTGGTACTTGGTCTGATGATAGTTCTCTAACCTTCTGTCTAGCTGATTCTCTCTGTAATGGCTTTTCGTTGCAGGCGATTGCCGATTCCTTCTGTGACTGGTATTACGAGCAGAGGTGGACTGCACGAGGAAAAGTGTTTGACATTGGAATTACGACACAAATGGCAATTGAGAAACTGCGTCGAGGAGTACCCCCTTTACGGGCAGGAGACACTGTAGAACGGAGCAATGGCAATGGCTCTTTGATGCGAATCTTGCCACTAGCCTATTACTATAAAACTTGGGATTTCTCGGTGTTACTTGAACGAGTTCATCAAGTTTCTTGCATTACTCACGCGCATCCTCGTTCACAAATGGCTTGTGGTATTTATATCAGTGTCGCCATTGCTCTATTGGAGGGTAGAAATCCTCAAGTAGCGTATCAAGAAGGGTTAGACCGAGTTGATTTGTTTTACCAAAGATATCCTTACAGCCAGGAGAGAACTCATTTTGAACGAGTATTCAGCGGTCAAATTGATGCTCTACCAATTGAGAGTATTAACTCTGAAGGCTACGTAATTGATACCTTAGAAGCTAGTTTGTGGTGTTTTCTGAATACGTCCTCTTATGTAGAGGCAGTTCTAAAGGCTGTTAATTTGGGTGAGGATACAGATACTACAGCAGCAGTCACTGGAGGGTTGGCAAGTATTTACTATGGAGTTGAAGGTATCCCGGTGGAGTGGATGAATACAATTGCTCGTAAGGACGACATTATTGCTTTAGCAAATCGTCTAGAAGTGGCAATCTACCAGTGAAAAGCAGCATAACAAGCCCAATGCAGCGGACAGTTGAGAGCCACTGGTGCTAAGTTCGAGGTTATCTCTGCTGCTGATTTGAGCCGTTGGGCTGCTTGAGTTACTAGTGGGGCAGTATTTTGAATTTGTCGGTTGAGCGTGCAGGAGTTAGGGTGGTTGTTGGACGGAATGAGTGAGCACAATGCAAGACCTGGTTAATCTCGAAGAGCAAGGATGGCAAGCCCTATCAACGGGAGTAGAAGCGAGCAAAAAGTTCTACAGTTCCGTTCTCCGTGATGATGCAGTCATGGTCTTTCCAGGCGGGATGATTATCAATGGAAAAGAAAAAATTTTGCAATCCTTAGCCGCCCAACCCTGGAAATCGTTTCAAATTGAAGAGCCGCGAGTAATTTTATTATCAGCAAGTGCTGAAGTGCTCATATACAGGGTGACTGCACACCGTGAAGGTAGCGAGCCATACATAGCACTGATCAATAGCACATATGAACTCAGTGGCGGAGCGTGGAAGTTGGTACTTCACCAGCAAACACCAGTGTAATTGTCGCCCAACAAGCCCGCTGTACCGGAACGAATCCAAGCCATCGTTAGAACCAAAATTCCTCCATGCCCAGTGATCGGGAGCGTTAGACCGCTCAACTGAACAATTTGTGGAGGTATAGTGACTGAACAAGAGGAAAAGTATTTACATTTTGCTTACTGTATAGACGATCTCAATTATGCTTGGCGGCTTTTACAAGAGATCAGAGAGTGTAAAGGCAATTCTCTTGTAGGTGCTGCTTTTCAGTTTGCTTTAATCCAGTACTCCAAACCGTATAAATGCTCCTATGGGAGCGTACTAAACTCTAAGGGCAAAACCACCTCCTATAAGCTTGATGAGTCACACATTCCCACCAAGCATATTGAATTACATAGGAGAATAATTAATGCTCGAGATCAAATTCATGCTCATTCTGATCTCACAGTGAAGGAAGCTAAGTTATACATTAGCGATACTTCGCATGGAAAGACAGCCATTAGAGGACAAAACAAGATACTTGGCACTGAAGAGCTTTCAAACATTGATGCCGTCATCGATTTGATCGAAGAGTCACTTAATAGTATGTATGAAAAAGCTAAGCAATCAGAAGCTGAATTGCCCATCACCTTTTGACGTTAAAAGCTAGTCTAACAAGCCCAGTGCAGCGGATTGACGAACGCCGTTAGTACTGGGTTCCAAGTTATTAGCAACCGCTAACTGGGGTCGTTATACGGCTTTCAGTTATCTGTTGGGGCTGTACTTCCAGATTGCTTGTTGGGCGATAAATGTGGAGCAAGTGCTAAATTTACTGCAATAAGTTGAGGAGGCAGGATGGCACTATATGACATTATTGGAAAAACCTATGCTCAAACAAGAAGAAGTGATTCGCGTATTGCTGAAAAATTGCTAGAGATTTTGCTATCCTCCCAAACTTCTGCCGTTGTAGATATTGGTGCTGGAACAGGATCTTACGCAAGTGTTTTAGCTGAGCATGGGTATCGCGTTTTTGCAATGGAGCCGTCATAGGCTATGCGGAGGCAGGCGATCGCCCATCCTGAAATTGAATGGATCGATGGATATGCTGAGAATTTGCCATTACCCGATCAAGCAGTGGATGCAGCTATCATCATGCTTGCTTTTCACCATTTTCCCGATTATCGACAAGCACTGAATGAGATTCACAGGGTTGTAGGTAATGGACAAATAGTTTTCTTCACTTACGATCCATTAATGATTTCTAGCTTCTGGTTGACTGAGTATTTTCCCTCGTTTATTAGAGACGTTGAATCCACATTTTTGCCAATTCCAAAGCTAGTAGAGGAGATTCAATTAATCGCAGATGGTGTGGTGAATGTGATTCCTTTTCCTTTACCGAACGATCTGTCGGATTCATTTGCAGCCGTTGGTTGGGCACGACCGGAACTGTACCTAGATAGTGGTATTCGCAAAGGCATCTCTTCGTTTAGCAAGATTGACC
Source organism: Trichocoleus desertorum ATA4-8-CV12 (assembly GCA_019358975.1). NCBI lineage: Bacteria > Bacillati > Cyanobacteriota > Cyanophyceae > Leptolyngbyales > Trichocoleusaceae > Trichocoleus > Trichocoleus desertorum. The sequence goes on along the minus strand of JAHHIL010000001.1, from coordinate 108,964 downwards.
ATAATGAGCTAAATAGTGGTCTATCCCGCTTAGGAAAAGATTTAGAGAGGGACAGGTGGGATCGCAAGTATGGACATCTGCGCCAGCAAAGTCAGTATGATGTTGGATATCGCTTTGTTCATCGTCCAGCCGTATAACAATCGCGCTGCACCGGAATGTACCAATATGGTCGGTTGAGTTGCAAAGGTTTTTGCAGCCGCTGACCTTTGCCGTTAGGCTTTCAAAATCTCACTAGAATCCACGAAGAGCCAAGCAAAGAGATCTTTTATGAATATTCCATTTTCAGGAGGCTGCGCTTGCGGTGCCGTACGCTACGAGTGTTACAGTGCGCCTCTGGCAATGCTGAATTGTCATTGTAGTGATTGCCAACTATCCAGTGGAGCACCGTTTGCATCTGGCGTAGTCGTATCAACAAAGTCCATCAAAGTCACTGGCTCACCGAAAGAGTACTCTGTTCGCGCGTCAAGTGGCTCTCAGACAACGCGAAATTTCTGCTCGAACTGCGGTAGTCCCTTGTTCACAACCGGCGAAGCGATGCCAGATTTCACATCCATACGCTTTACAACGTTTGACGACCAAAGCGATTTTTCTCCTGCGCTGGACATTTGGACATCAAGCGCAGCCTCCTGGGTTTGCATGAATGAGGAATTGCCACACTTTTCGCAGTCCCCCTCACCGGCCACACAAGCGTAACGATATGTACATTTGGTTCAGCCCATCGGACGAACCAAATTGAGTTGGAAGGCGAAGATACTGCTTGGGATTCCTCTAAACCTTTGCCGAAAGACACTCGATAGTGTCGAATGGTGAAATTCTGAAGTAAGCCCTTGGTAAAGTTACTCAGTGATAGCTACAGAAGCGTGTTCTGGTTGGGTTACCTAACACTGTGTTGGTGCGGACGGAACAAAGATTATCAGTGAGCGCTGAAAGACATCCGCCGCCGCACAACTTCACCGTTAGACCGCTTCACGAGGTTGGGAATACTGAGCATAGGCGATCGGTGAGGTATGGTCTAACAAGCCCGTTGCACACCGACCTACAGAGGCTACTAAACGATGATCACGGTCAGCAGCAAATTCTAGGCAAGCTCGGATATCTGCTTCTGTTAATTCGGGGAAGTCTTCTAGAATTTCAGCATGAGACATACCCACTGCTAGCCACCCTAAGACATCGTACACAGTAATTCTCATGCGTCGAATACAGGGCTTACCGCCTCGCTTATCGGGTTCGATGGTGATGATGTCGCGATCGCCCATGACGCTTGCGAGCCCCAGAGTCCAAGTGATTGTTTAAGTCTAAGGTAGCTTCCTTCAGCGTTGCAATAACACTAAGAGCGATCGCCTTTTATCACCCAGCGATCGCCCCTCCATCCCTTTACTTCAAAGACGCGATCGCACGAACTCAGCTAAACGCTCCATCCCTTTTTCGATCGTGGTCATGTCGGTGGCGTAGGAGAGACGGATGTGGTCATCTGCGCCGAAGGCGACACCAGGAATGACGGCGACCTGTTGAGTTTCTAGCAATTTGTCGCAGAACTCCAAGGACTTGAGGCCAGTCTTGCTGATGTTAGGGAACAGGTAGAAAGCTCCGTCGGGTGGGGGGCAGCTCAGACCAGGGATGGCGTTGAGGTGGTCTAGCATCACTTGGCGGCGTTGGGCAAAGGCTTGCCGCATTTCTTCGACGCAATCTTGGGAACCTTGATAAGCTGCGATCGCCCCATATTGAGCAAAGGTGCAGACATTGGAAGTACTGTGGCTTTGCAGCGTGCTGACTGCCTTGATTAAATCTGTGGGGCCTGCCAAGTAGCCAATCCGCCACCCTGTCATGGAGTAGGCTTTGGCAAAACCGTTACTAACAATGGTGCGCTCAAATACTTCTGGACTCACCGCACCAATGCTGAGATGTTCTGCGTCGCCGTAGATCATCTTTTCGTAGATTTCGTCAGAAACTACTAAGATGTCTTGCTCGACAATTACCTGAGCGATCGCACGAATTTCGTCGGGGGTGTAGACAACGCCTGTAGGGTTGGAGGGCGAGTTCAGAACAAAGAGTCGAGTTCTAGGTGTGATGGCTTGGCGCAATTGGTCTGGGGTAACTTTGAAATCGCTGGCAGCATCCGTTTCAAGGATAACGGGCACTCCTGCGGCCAACTTCACCATTTCTGGATAGCTGAGCCAGTAAGGGGCAGGAATAATCACCTCATCGCCGGGGTTCAATAGAGCCAGCATGAGATTAAACAGCGAATGCTTGCCACCATTGGTGACGACAATCTGTTCAGCTCGGTAGGCTAGGTGATTCTCGGTTTGCAGTTTCTGGGCGATCGCCTCTCGCAACTTCGGTTCCCCTGCCGCTGGCCCGTATTTAGTTTTGCCCTCATCTAGCGCTTGCTTGGCAGCTTCTTTAATATGCGTGGGGGTGTCAAAGTCAGGTTCCCCAGCGCTGAAACTACACACATCAATGCCCTCGGCCTTCAGAGCTTTCGCTTTTGCAGCGATCGCCAATGTCAAAGAAGGTGATACCTGCCCCACTCGTGCTGCCAGCTTCATTGCGCTTTCAGATTTGTTATTAGATCTCAGATTCCTAGAGTAATCCAAAATCCCAAATCCCAAAGCGTCAATCACAAAGAAATCATCAGGCGATCGTCACATCCGACGACAAATAAACGTCTTGAATGGCGTGGAATAGTTTCACCCCTTCTTCAAATGGACGCTGAAAGGTCTTGCGGCCTGAGATTAAACCAGAACCCCCAGCCCGTTTGTTCACCACGGCAGTCCGGATGGCTTCGGCAAAGTCATTTTTACCGGAAGCCCCCCCAGAGTTAATCAGGCCCGCTCGTCCGGCGTAGCAGTTGAGCAACTGATAGCGGGTCAGGTCAATGGGGTGGTCGGTCGTAAGTTCGGAATAAACCTTCTCATGGGTTTTGCCGTAGCTTTTGCCTGTGGCTTGGGCAACTGCTTGATAGCCGTGGTTGAGTTCGGGCAACTTTTGCTTGATGATGTCGGCTTGGATAGTGACGCCGAGGTGGTTGGCTTGGGCCGTCAGATCGCCTGCCAGGTGATAGTCCTTGTCCTGCTTGAAGGCATCGTTGCGTAGGTAGCACCAAAGGATGGTGGCCATGCCGTATTCGTGAGCTAGGGCAAAGGCTTGACTCACTTCTTGAATCTGGCGATCGGATTCTTCAGAACCGAAGTAAATCGTGGCTCCTACTGCAACGGCTCCCAGATTCCAAGCTTGCTCGACTGAGGCAAACATGATCTGGTCGAATTTGTTGGGGTAGGTGAGCAGTTCGTTGTGGTTGAGTTTGAGAATGAAGGGAATTTTGTGGGCGTATTTGCGAGACACGCTGCCTAACACTCCCAGCGTTGTGGCCACGGCATTGCAGCCTGCGGCGATCGCTAATTTAATGATGTTTTCGCTGTCGAAGTAGATGGGGTTGGGGGCAAAGGAAGCACCAGCGGAGTGTTCCATGCCTTGGTCTACAGGCAAAATCGACAAGTAACCTGTGTTGGCTAAGCGGCCATAGGAGTAGAGCTGTTGCAAACTCCGCAAGACTTGGGAGGAGCGATCGGTTTGGGCAAAGATGCGATCGATCCAATCGGGTCCGGGTAGGTGTAAGAGGTCTTTGGAGATTTTGGCTTTGTGGGTTAAGAGGTCTTCGGCTTCGTCTCCAAGCCAAGATTCGAGTGACTGAGGCACAGATACTGTAGCGGTCATACGCTTGTCCTCAAAACTTTTTCAGAACGCGGATGGTTCGTTGTCCTTTCTATGGTAATCAGGTTGTCTAGGGGGTAGGTGTATTTATTTGGAAGAATCCGAGCCTTGGGGGCACTCGCCCCCAAACCCCCGCTGAGGGACGGTTGCGTCCCCCAGACCCCCTCCAAACGAAGCTAAGTGTGGGTGTTTCGATACCTGGGATCGTTAAGTTTTTCACTCCTCACTCCTCACCCCTTACTCCTTACCCCTCACCCCCTTTCATCCTACGCTTCGCGAACGGCAGGGCCGAACATCCCTCATCCTTCCTACTTTCACCCCTCACCCCTCACTCCTCTCTCCTCACCCTTGTACTATGGGAATGAGTTAATCCAGACCAGACTCAACATTGCACCAGGTAACAGGTATCTCAGCATGACCGCAGTCACTCCTAATCCCATGTCAGCTACTCCTGCTTTCTGTGAAGGCATTCAACATTTCGGTGATACGGTGCCTGGGTTTGATGCCTATGGCCAAATGCCTGCGATCGCGGAGGGGCAGAGGGCGATTGCCAACTCGACTGATCGGGCGGCGGTTTATCAGACGATGTTGGCGGCGGATGCGTTACGTTACCTAATTTTGCAAGTGACGGCGAGTAAGGCTTCGGGACACCCTGGTGGGTTTGCCAGCCAAGCGGAGGCTTATGCGGCGTTGGTGATGTTGGGGCACAAGAACATCATTACGGAGGTGGGGCACCATGCGCCTGGTTTCTACAGTGCGATGTTCCTCGATCGCTCGTTGGAAGATATGGGCATCAAGACGGTGCAGCAGTTGCGCGATCGCTTCCGGGAGAAGCATGGGCTGTTAGGGCATTTGTCGGGCTTTATTCCGGGCATTTTGGCTCCGGCGGGGCCATTGGGTCAGGGGCAACACTTCGCGATGGCGGCGGCGCTGTTACACCGCAATACGCTGTTTCCTTACACGGTGGGCGATGGGGGCTTGGGTGAGCCTTACATTATGAGTTCGATGGCGCATTTCCATACGGCTTATCCGGAAGCGACCAATTTCTTACCTGTGTTGGTTTGGAATGGCTTTAGCCAAGAACACCACAGCATGGTGTCGCTGAAGTCTAACGAGGAAATGCTGGCTTACTGGCGCGGTAACGGGTTTGAGGAAGTGATTTTGGTGGATGCCAAGGCTTTCGATGACCAAAACCAACCTGGAGCCTATGTGGATAGCACGGCTTTTTCGTTTGAGCAGCGGTTGGCATTCACGGAGGCGGTGTTAGCTGGAGTTGATAAAGCGGCTCAGTTGGCGCTGAATGGCAAGTTAACGGTCTTCATCATTAAGCAACTCAAGGGCGCTGGGGTACATGCTCGTGGGTCTAAATCTCACAATCTTTATGCCCATCACACCCTCGACAACCCCGATATTGTGGCAGCGTTGCAAGCTCGCGCTTTGCCTGCAAAGGCTTGGGAACTGGTGCGGACGAATTTTTCTCGCTCGAACGGCGGACCATCAGCCAAGACTGCGGTGACTGAGTTGGAACTGCCTCTGCCTGAACTTGGTAAGCTACCGCTGGAAGAATATTCGGTTGGCGGTGAACCCAAGGTTTCTACGACAGCGATGGGAGGATTGGTGGCGGCGGTAGGGCAGCGCGATCGCAACTATATTGTGACGAACGCTGACGGCAACGAAGCTTCGGGAATTGCCAATATCAACCAAGCGCTGAAGATTATTCACCCCACTACCGACGACCTCTACAACCAAAGCCCCACAGGTCAGGTTTATGAACCCCTCAGCGAGGATGCTTGTGCAGGCTTGGCCGCAGGGTTAGCTTTGATGGGGAGTCGCACGCTCTGGTGCTCTTACGAATCGTTTGCGATCAACGGCTTACCCATTTGGCAGACGGTGACCCAAGCCATGTCTGAACTGCGCCGCCCGGCTCCTTCTACCGTGACGCTGTTTACGGCTGGAGCCTTGGAGCAAGGCCGCAACGGTTGGACCCACCAACGCCCGGAAGTGGAAGCGTACTTCGCTGCGATGATGCGGAATGGCAATGTCTTTCCGCTATTCCCACCCGATGCCAACAGCATCCAAGTTTGTTACGACTGGGCTTTGACGACCAAGAACAAAGGCGTGGTGATCACAGCCAGCAAATCACCTTTGCCGATTCGCACCACATTTGCCCAAGCTCAGCAAGGATTGGAGCAAGGAGCCGTGACGCTGCAAGAAATTGCTGGCACGGAAGGCGGCAAGCTCGTAGTCTTAGCGGTGATTGGTGATATGACCCTGATTCCCGCTCTAGAAGCCGCGACTTTCTTGGAAACCGAAGGACTAGCGGTGCGCGTTGTCTCAATTATCAATCCTCGTCGCCTCTACCGTCCCTCAGATGTGGCTTGGGACACCTGCTCTGAAGCCGACGGTACATTCTTGGATGATGCTGGTTTTGCAGCCTTGTTTGGCGGCGATGCCCTGCTCGGCATTACTGGGGGTGCCAGTGGCATGCTAGAGCCAATCATGCTCCGCAGCACCAGCAAGCGAGACACCTTTGCCTGGAAGCGGGGTGAAACCACTGCTAGTGCCGGAGAATTAATGGCTTTTAATGGTTTGACTGCGGCAGCGATCGCCAAACGCGCGATCGAGTTGGTTCACTAAAACCAAACCTCCAAGTTCTACCCCTTGCACCGCCTCTCCCCTAACCCCTTTCCGACACGGAGAGGGACTTTGAATCTGGCTCTCCTTCCCTTGCAGGGAAGGGGTTGGGGGTTAGGTTTTATGGCAAGGCGATCGCAAACTCCAGAACAAAGGCAGTTTCGCCGCCACCACTTTCCACTCGAATGGCGATCCCTAAACGATCGGCAAACTTCTTTACCAGCGCTAACCCCAGCCCTGTCCCGCTATACTTCCAGGGATCGTGGTTGGGAATGCGGTAAAACTTGCTAAAAATATGCTCCTGTTCTGCGGCTGGAATCTCAACTCCAGAATTACTCACGCGAATTTCTAGTGCGGTTGAAGTTGCTTGAGCGGACAAAGCGATCGCGGCTCCAGCAGGACTATATTTGCAAGCATTATGCAGCAGCTCGATCAAGATTCGTTCTAAATAGGCAATATCGGTGGTTAAGGGTGGCAGATTGTCAGGAATATTGATCTGAAAGTGTTGTTGTTGATGACGAATTCGCTCAACAAACGGCTCTATAAAATAAGGAATGAAAAGCTGAAGATCAATCGTAGCAAGGTTAAGCGGCTCGGTATCAGCATCTAGTCGAGCCATGTCGAGGAGATTGTTAATCAGCTCCATCTCCCGCTGGCCTTCCTCGCGAATGATTTTGCAAGAACGGGCGATCGCATGGGATTCATCGCCAAACAGCCCCAGCGTTTGCAAGTTTACCTCTAGCACTTGAGTGGCTAGTTTAATGCTAGACATGGGGGTACGGAGTTCGTGAGAAACCGTGTTAAGAAAATCATCTTTGAGCTGGCTCAACCGTTCCAGTTCTTGCACTTGTCGCTGAGCTTCGCGATATAAGCGTGATTGGCGCAGGGCGATCGCACAGTGATTCGCTACCTGTTGTACCAGTCGGATTTCTAAGTCGTTAAAGCTTTCTTCTTTTCGCCTAAACAGCCACAGATCCCCTAAAACCCCTTGATCATCGTAAATAGAGCAAGCGAGGATGACTAATTGGCTGACATTAGGAGGCGCTTTATCTGGAGTAATAGGGCAAAATTGCAGAGCTTCCCTCTCTAAAAAAGCAACATTCGAGGGAGAGGCAGGAGTGATTTGCAAAAACCACCCTTGAGCGGCAGCTAAAGTTTGGTGAGATTCATAGGCAGTCGTAGCTCGCGTGTGGTCAGCCTGATAGATTTCGACATCGCAATACTCAACGCCCAATCCCGCTCCTAATTCCTGTACGGCTGTTTGGAGGATGTGTTGCTCATCCAAACTGTCACGGACCTTGGCTGTAATTCGTTGCAGTAATGACTCAAAATTCAAGGCTTGTTGCAGTTGAGCCGTCCGTTGCTGCACTTGCTCTTCCAGTTTGGCATTCAACTCCAATAGCTCTATCTGCTTAAGTTCCAATGCTGCCTGAGCTTGCTCTAATGCTGCGTTAGCCTGATTCTGGGCGCGAGTAGCGGCTTCTGCTACTTTCTTAGCTTGCAGCAGTTCGTCTTCATACTGGATGCGCTGGCGAATGGGAACAAAGATGCAGTCGTTGGAGCAGCTGTTATCTCGTTCTTGCCGCACCGCATTAATCAGCATGGGGACATCATTTCCCTGCTTAGAGCGCAACAAGAGATAAATCTCCTCAACTTTGCCGAGCAGCTTCAACAGTGGAAAGAGATGGGTTTGATAGAAGATGCGGCTGGCGATCGGTAGAATCGATGCGATGGGTAGCCCCTCTAACTGATCTGGCTCATATCCCAGCAATTTAGACAGGGTGGCATTAACCATTGCAATGGTGCCATTGTCTGTAAATGAGAGGAAACCGCAGGGAGCTGTATTGAGCAGCCCGTCTATCTGGCACACCATAAACTTAGAAATTGCGGGCTTTATGTATCCTAAGCTACAGACAAATAGTCCTGCATCAGCTGAATGGCTTCTTCTGGATGGCTCATATGGGGGCAATGCCCGGTTGCCTGCATGATTTGCAAGGCGCTTTCGCTCAAATAGTGATGCATGTAATGGCCTACCTCAGTCGGAGCGATCGCATCTTCAGAGCATTGCAGGATCAGCGATGGCACGGTTACTTGAGGCAAGTCAGAGCGGTTGTCAGAGAAAAAGGTAACCTCAGCAAAGCGACGCATAATTACCGGATCGGTGGAGCAAAAGCTAGTCTCAAGCTCTTGAGCCAGTTCTGGGTGTTCTGAGTTCTGCATAATCACTGGAGCGAGAAAGCTGGCCCAGCCGATGTAGTTTTTATCCATCAGATCCAACAGGTCTTCAATGTCTCGGCGATCGAATCCGCCTGGGTAGTCCGGCAGATCATTGAGATAGCAGGGCGAAGGAGCCATGAGAATCAGATGGCTGAAGCGCTGGGGAGCTTGAATCGATGCCAAGATGCCAATGACACTACTCACCGAGTGCCCAACAAAAATCACGTCCTGCAAATCCAGTGCGGTGCAGACATCCAGCACATCCTGGGCATAACCTTTGAGGTCACTGTAGCGCTCAGGGCTATAAGCCTGAAGATCTGACTTTCCAGACCCGACATAATCGAATAAAACGACTTTGTAATCATTCTCGAAAGCTGATGTGACAAAACGCCATACATTTTGATCACACCCGAATCCGTGAGCGAACAGGATTGGTTGCGTACCCTTTCCAAGGACGTTCACATTATTCCGCAGAAAAATGTTTTGAGCCATTCTATTTCTCACTGATCTTTATAGATTTCCCAGGCGTTCTGAGCGGATCTACAACTGCTCAGGCGTTGCAATCAACTGTAACAGCGGTGCGATCGCCCAGAGATCACCAGCAAGAGAGACGAGAGATCAACCACTAATAATTGGCAACGTCGAGAAGTTTGATTTACCGTGAAACCTCCGAGGCGGGGCAGGAGTCAAACTTAAGATCATGAACTTTAAGATCATGAGCAGTAGCAAACAAAGCACAGCCTGCTAGACCTAATTAGGGGGCATCGACGGATGCGAGCGGATTTACAGGGCTTAGAGATTACCAAAGGCGAGCTGCGACGGCTGAGCGGCGTGCGGCGTGGCGACTTGCTGATTCCTCCCACCCGAAGACAAATTAGCTGGGAATTGCTCAGGACTCTAATTGCGATCGCCCTTCTCGCTCTCAGCTATTGGGTTTTATCACTAAATTTTGCTCACCACACATTTCTCCTGATCGTCCTACATTTGAGTGCCGTGGTAGGACTCGTAGTGGATGATGTGCAAACGATTCACTTTAGCCGTAAAAATCGCCATCTGATTAACTTAGTGATGGATGTGGATCGTTACAACGCGGTGATTAAGGCGATCGACATCAACGACCAAATTGAAGCAGCAGGTAACTCAGAAGTAGCTCTGCACAACCGAGAGCAGGTGATTGAAGCCTTAGAACTCACCAGATCTGATTTAGTCCGAGCGCTGAAAACTGAAAGAATTTTGCGAACGAATCACCGCTTCATGGCTCGACATTCAGATTTATTTGACAATAACTTGACAGCCTTAGCGACTTTACAAGTTAATGATCAAGCTAGCGAACATGGACGATTGCTGAATCAGGCATTGGACATCGCAGTCGATGTGCAAGCAGAAATGAAGAAGTTACAAAACCAGCGATTCAGTTGAGCATGACTACCAAGCCTAAAATTATTGTTCTCGATGACGATCCCACCGGATCGCAGACTGTCCATAGCTGTTTGCTCCTGACCCGCTGGGATGTAGAAACGCTGCGAGTCGGGTTAGCGGATGAGTCTCCCATCTTTTTTGTCTTGACCAACACTCGCGCCTTGTCGCCGGAAGAAGCTACAACCGTGACGCGAGAAGCTTGTCAAAACTTAAAGCAGGCAATCGCCCTAGAGAATAGTCAAGATTTTTTGATCGTTAGCCGCTCTGACTCCACGCTGCGCGGTCACTATCCTGTAGAAACCGATGCGATCGCGGAGGAGTTGGGGCCGTTTGATGCTCACTTTCTTGTCCCTGCTTTCTTCGAGGGGGGAAGATTCACGCGGGACAGCATCCATTACTTAATGATGGATGGCGTGCCTACTCCGGTACATGAAACAGAATTTGCCCGTGACTCTGTGTTCGCTTATCAGCACAGTTACTTGCCCGATTATGTGGAGGAGAAAACTCAAGGGCGTATCACCGCTGATCAAGTTGAGCGATTTCTCACGGCTGACATTCAAGCTGGGGTACGCGATCGCCTGAGACAGCTCAACCACAATCAATGCGGCGTAGTCGATGCAGAAAACCAAACCGACTTAAATCACTTTGCATCTGATATTTTGGCGATCGCAGCCGCAGGAAAGCGGTTTTTATTTCGTAGTGCCGCTAGTTTGCTCACCGCTCTAGCCGCCTTGCCTCCCCAGCCAACTCCACCAGAAAATATGGCCCAGTACGCCAGAGATGGCAAACCAGGGGCAGTCATTGTGGGTTCCCACGTCCAAAAAACCACCGAGCAGCTGGAACGACTCTTGCAAGAACCAGGCATTGTCGGGATTGAGGTCGAAGTAGCGCGGCTGAGAGATGGTGCTGCTGCCAGTCGCGCGGCCCTCTTAGACGAAACGTTGCAGGCTGTCCGTGAGGCTCATGTCGCTGGGAAAACGCCCGTGGTTTACACCAGTCGGCAAGAGCTGACCTTTGAGGATGTGCAGGTACGCTTAGACTTTGGTACAGCGGTTTCAGCCTTGCTAATGGATGTAGTGCGCGGATTACCCCGTGAGATTGGCTTCCTGATTAGTAAAGGCGGCATTACCTCCAATGACGTGTTGAGCACTGGCTTAAACTTAACCACAGCTCGACTCTTAGGCCAAGTCTTAGCAGGCTGCTCAATGGTTTGCACTCCCGCGAATCATCCTCTCTTTCCTAGCTTGCCTGTGGTGCTGTTTCCTGGCAATGTAGGGGATGCCGATGGCTTAGCCACAGTTTATCGTCGGCTTAGCAAACCTAGCTAGAATACAGTCCTACCGTCTTTAATGAGGGGAAATGAGTCTGCAAAGTCCCCCAGAATCGTTTCAGGTTCTAACCGCTTAGGCACGTTTCGCATGACCTCTGATTCCAACACTCCTATTTCTGCTCCACCTGCTGCCCCCACGCAAAGCAACGCAGTTGTAACTCCTAACCCTGCATCTGCCGGAGCCACGACCACAAGTACAGCGACGCCTCCCAATCCAACGGAACCTGCCGAGTCTGCTGTGAAAACTTCTGTTACGGCTCCCGACGCAGCTTCCGATACAGTTCCCGATGCAGTTCCCGATGCGGCTGCTCAGTCTACATCAGCTCCTGCTTCAGAAGTACCTCTGATCAAAGACCTACAGGTGCGGTTCAAGAGTGAGGCAGGCCAATTACTTTTGATGTTGCCTCCCGAAACGGAGGTTAGCGATCCGCCTTCTCCGACGGCTCTAACTTGGGCTGACTTATGGCAACAACTCAAGCAACGCTTATCGGGGGGCGATCGCTTTTGGCAACCCGGAACCGTTGTGCATCTGATGGCGAGAGATCGCTTGCTGGATGGGCGGCAGCTCCAGGCGATCGCGGATGCTCTTTCAGAAGTGCAACTGCAACTCAAGCGGGTGGCTACCAGTCGCCGCCAAACTGCTGTGGCCGCAGCTACCGCAGGTTATTCGGTTGAGCAACAAGCAGCCGTCGCCCACCTCAGCCAACCCACTACTGCTACCCAACCTGCTTTAGCCGATCCGCTCTATATTCAGACCACGGTGCGTTCTGGGGTCGAGATTCGCCATCCCGGTACCATCGTGGTCATAGGAGACATCAATCCTGGCAGTTCTCTGATTGCAGACGGCGATATTGTGGTTTGGGGCCGATTGCGGGGTGTGGCTCATGCGGGCGCAAGTGGGAATACGCAATGTCGGATTATGGCGCTGCAAATGGAGCCAACCCAACTGCGGATCGCGGAATCTGTAGCCCGTGCCCCCGAAAAGCCGCCAGCCCAGTACTATCCAGAAGTGGCTTATGTTACCAAGGAAGGAATTCGGATTGCTCGTTCTATCGATTTCGCTAAAACTCAATTACTCATCTCGATCAACTCAGGCCCAACTTCCTGACATTTTGGCAGGAGAATGATTGAATGCAGATGATTAATAAGTCTCACTGAATTAATTTCGGTGAAAATGCGGTTTGAGTTAAAGTTAATTGAAAGTTGAAGTAAAGTTCATTCGTCTAACCACCTCATGAGTCGCGTTATTGTTGTTACATCGGGAAAAGGAGGGGTGGGCAAAACCACCACCACAGCCAACTTGGGCATGGCCCTGGCTCAGAGAGGTCGCAAAGTTGTGGTTGTGGACGCAGATTTCGGCCTGAGAAATTTGGATTTGCTGCTGGGGCTAGAAAATCGCATCGTTTATACTGCAGTGGAAGTGCTAGCAGGTGAATGTCGGCTAGAGCAAGCGCTAGTAAAAGATAAGCGCCAAAGCCGTCTCGCCTTACTACCTGCTGCCCAAAACCGCACCAAGGACGCAGTCAGCCCTGACCAGATGAAGCAGGTGATCAGCGCCTTAGCCAAAGCTTACGACTACGTTTTAGTCGATAGTCCCGCTGGGATTGAAATGGGCTTCCAGAATGCGATCGCCGCCGCTCAAGAAGCTTTAATCGTCACTACCCCAGAAATCGCGGCAGTTCGGGACGCGGATCGGGTCGTCGGCTTACTAGAAGCCAATAACGTCAAGAAAATTCGTCTGATCGTCAATCGCCTCAAGCCAGCGATGGTGCAGGTTAACGACATGATGTCTGTACAAGACGTGCAAGAAATTCTCGCCATTCCCCTGATCGGTGTGATTCCGGACGACGAACGGGTGATCGTTTCTACAAACCGAGGGGAACCCTTAGTCTTATCGGAAACTCCTTCTAACGCAGGCACTGCTTTCAGTAATATTGCCCGCCGCCTAGAAGGTGAAACCGTAGAATTTTTGGATCTCAACCCCAACAACGGCAGCGTTTTCTCCCGCCTTCGGAAGTTTCTGTACACCAGGATTCTTTAACTCTCTTGGTCAGGTCAAGGCTTTTATTCAGATTGCATTTACCGCATCGTTAGCCTCGTCCTCTATTCCTGCTTCTATATCCATGCTTTTGCCAGATTCTTGACCCTCCCCAAGCTCCATGATCAATGAACTGTTAGAACGCCTATTTCCCCGCCAGGGTTACGAAAGTAGCCGCCAAGAAGTGAAGCGCCGTCTGCAATTTGTTTTGGCCCATGACCGAGCTGACCTCAGCCCTGAGTCGATGGATCAAATGCGGAAAGAAATTCTAGACGTGGTTTCTCGCTACGTTGAGATTGATGCTGAGGGTCTGGAATTTTCTCTGGCTAACAATGAACGAGTCACGGCTTTAATCGCTAACTTGCCTATCCGTCGCGTCCGGCAAGACTCTGAGGAGTCATGAGCGCTAACACTTCTCCCGATTGCAACTCTCTTACGAGTTGTGCTCAAGCCCTGAAGCTCGATCAAATTCAGCGGCATGTCTTTATCTGCGCCGACCAGACGGTGCCCAAGTGCTGCGATAAGCAATTGAGCCTAGAATCCTGGGACTACCTGAAGCGGCGATTGAAAGAACTAAAACTCGATACCCCAATTGCTTCCAATAGGGCGATTTCTACAGGGGCGATCGCAGATTCAACCTCTGCCGCATCCCCTTACGTCTTTCGCACTAAGGCCAACTGTCTGCGCGTCTGTCAGCAAGGCCCCATCTTAGTCATTTATCCAGATGGGGTTTGGTACCATAGCGCCACGCCAGAAGTAATTGAGCGCATTATTCAAGAACATTTAATTGGCAATCAAATTGTCTCAGAATTCGCTTTTTTGACTCATCCTTTGCCGAATCCGTCCAAGACCACAGCAGAAATTGAGTTAAAAGTTAGTGATTCAGCCGCTGAAACCCTGGCTACGGCTCACGATTAGGCGATCGCAAATCCAACTTTGTTAAAAAATACTAATTAACCCGAATTAAGCCTGGGTTGCCAACGATACTTTGATAATGAAAAAACTTGTTAAGTCGGCCACCAAAGTCACCTGCCATGCTTGAAGTAGGTAAATAATTGATAAAGTCAGCACCCTACTAGACCACTGTCAATTCCTGATCAGGCACTATATTAATGAAGGAATACGTAGTAGACAGCGACATGTCTAGTAGAATGTGACAACAATACTGAAAGTTTTATTTATAAACTTTAATTAATTCAGGCATGGCGAGTGACAAAGCATGAAGGAAGCGAGCGTGGGAGATCACAAACGGCTACTGCTTATTGATGACGATCCTAACTTAATTCTGTTAGTCAAGGATTACCTGGAATTTCGCGGGTATGAAGTAGTTACAGCAGAAAATGGCCGTGAAGCTCTAGAAATTCTGGAGCAAGATATTCCAGATATGATTATTTGCGATGTGATGATGCCGGAAATGGACGGCTATTCCCTCGTAAAGCATGTGAGAGAAGACTCTCGCACTAGCTGGATTCCAGTTCTATTCTTATCGGCCAAGGGACAAAGCCAAGACCGCGTTAAGGGGCTCAACACCGGGGCAGATGTTTATATGGTGAAGCCCTTTGAGCCTGAAGAACTAGTGGCTCAAGTGGAGTCCTCACTGAAGCAAGCATCCCGGATGATGCAGCATCAAACCAAGGGCATCGACAATGGTCCTAAAATCCAGGTTCCCTTCGATGTCGAACTCACCCCAACTGAGTTGAAAGTGGTGCAGTTTGTGGCCCGTGGGATGGCTAATCGGGAAATCGCTGACGAACTCAATGTCAGCCAACGCACGATTGAAAGTCACGTCAGCAACATGCTGGGTAAGACAGGTCTACACAACCGCACAGAATTAGCACGCTGGGCGATCGAGAACAATATGGCCTAGTTGTGGTTCCAGCCACAGCAGTGTAGATAAACCGCAAAAGCAGAGTAGAACTCAAACTAAGTTGTTCTACTCTGCTTTTTTAGGAGCCCGACAAAACTCGCTTACAGCCAATCATCTCCATCTGGGTTTGGTTTTCCCCAAATCGTGATGTTTAAAGATTGGAGATAGGCTAACGCTTGTTGGAGTTGTGGGGGAATACCCCGCAGTTCTAGGTCAAACCAGCCATCTTCTTGGAGATTGGCGCTGAGTCGAGCAGCGGTAATGTTAACGCTCAGCCCACATTGAGCTGTGAGATGAGAAATAATCGGTTCTTGGCGACGTTGAGCTGGAATCCGCACTTTAATGCGAATTTGGGTTGAGCTTTCAGCGCCCCGGTACGACCGCGATCGCCTTGGTGCAAAGGCTGGCTGAGACTTCTTCAACCAGCAAGGTTGCTCGTGTTGCAGCATGGGTAACTGCGTCTGCATTACCAACCATCCTCTTGCGCACTCGAATCGTGCCAAATCTCCAGGTCTAGCTCATTTAAGTAGAGCAAGGCACTGTCAATCTGGGCAGTGGTGCCCTGGAGTTCTAAGTCAAACCAGCCATCGTCTCGTGCGTTCGCTCCTAGCAAAGCCGCTGTGATATTTACAGTGAGGCCATGCTGAGAGATTAGGCGAGAAATGACAGGCTCTTGATGGTAGTTCTTGGGGATACGAATCCTAATGCGAGTTTGGGTGTATCGCTGATCCGCAGTCGCCTCTGAAACGGGAGCCGATAGATGAGATTCGCCCAGCGGTTTACCATCTGGGTTTGAAGTATTCAAGAGAGTGTAGCGATCGCTGTCATCCGCCAACATGATCTGCCTCCTATTCAATATCTTTGATTTTGGTTTTACGTTCCAAAATTTCCTTGAGCACCAAGGTCACAACAGCTAGAAACGCGAGCAGCACCGCCGCAGAAAAGGCCGATTGGGTCGCATACTGCTTGTAGGCTTCTTCTACAAACAACGGCAGCGTCTGGGTTTTGCCCGCAATGTTGCCAGAAACGACAGAAACTGCCCCAAACTCACCCATGACTCTGGCATTGGTCAAAATTACGCCATACATCAAACCCCAGCGAATATTAGGAATCGTGACTCGCCAGAAAATCTGCCAATCGCTAGCGCCTAGAGTTCTAGCTGCTTCTTCTTGATCACTGCCTGCTTCTTCCAGCACCGGAATCACTTCGCGAGCAATAAAGGGCAGGGTAATAAAGGCACTCGCTAGCACCATCGCGGGCATGGCGAAAATAATTTTGATGTTCCCTGCTTCTAGCCAAGAGCCAAACCAGCCATTGCGCCCATACAGGAGCACAATCATCAAACCTGCCACGACTGGAGACACCGCAAAGGGAACATCCAACAAGCTAATGAGAAAAGTGCGTCCCCGAAACTGATTGCGAGCAATGACCCAAGCCGCACAAAGACCAAATATGGTGTTGATGGGCACTACGATCAAGGCAATTAAAAAAGTGAGTTTGGCAGCATGCAGGAAGTTGGCTTCCCCTAAGTTGCCTAAAAATGGCCCCACCCCGTCTTTAAATGCCTGCACAAAAACGTTGAAAGCTGGGATAAACAGCACCAAGGAGAGATAGGCGATCGCGATGCCAATCAAGACTCCTTTGACCCAAGTTTTTTGTCGAGCGGGAGTAGGAGCTTGGGGCTCGGAGATCTCAGGATTAAAAGATTTACCTGCCAGACTAGAGCTCATACTGCCGTCCCCACGCTTGCAATAGATTAATTGCTAATAGAATCAGCAACGAAATGCCTAAGAGCACCGTGCCAATGACGGTAGCACCGGAGTAGTCGTATTGCTCCAAGCGTTGAATAATCAGCACAGAAGCAATCAAGTCTTTGAATGGGATGTTAGAGGCGACAATCACGACGGAGCCATACTCGCCCACCGCACGAGAGAATCCCAAGGCCAATCCGGTCAGAATCGCTGGCAATAAGGGGGGCAAAACCACCCGATAAAAAGTTTGGAACTGGGAAGCACCTAAAGACCAAGCAGCTTCTTCTACTTCTTTCTCCATCTCGTGCAAGACGGGTTGGAGCGTCCGCACCACAAAGGGCAAGGAAATAAAGATCATCGCCACACCGACCCCCAACCGGGTAAAGGCCACTTTAATTCCCAAGGGAGCCAGCAACGAACCAATCCAGCCGTTGTCGCTGTAAACTGTGGCGATGGTCAAACCTGCAACTGAAGTGGGCAGGGCAAACGGCAAATCGATCGCAGCATCAATGATCCGCTTGAAAGGAAACTCGTACCGTACCAAAACCCAAGCAATTAAAACACCAAAAACGGCATTAATTAGGGCCGCAATCAGAGCGGTGACAAAGGTGACATTATAGGTGGCTAGGGCTACAGGACTCGTAGCAATGCGCCAAAATTCAGCAGGAGTCTCGGTACTGGCCTTAGCAATCAGCGCTGCCACAGGTAGCAGCAACATAATTGTGAGATATCCCAAAGTTACGCGCCAAGGCCAAGACAGCCCCAAGAGCCTTTGAATCGGGTTTTTGGGCCGGGAGGAAGCAGAGGGAAGAGTTGAAACAGCCATAGAGCAGAGCAAGTAAAGACAGCAGGCTAGATCAGGCTAGTAGGGTAGAAATAAATCGGGACAGATATTGTGAGAAGTTGATCCTAAGCTAATCAAGTATCTAACAAGTCTGTCCCTTCAATTCGTCGCGATCGCTTGCACAGAGATGGGAAAGCAAAGTCAGTCAGCCAATGCCCCTACCTATTTGCTCGCATCTGGTCGAATACAGCACCATCTTCAAAGAATTTCTTCTGAACTTCGCTCCAGCCACCGTAGTCTTTTACGGTTGCCATGTCCTTCACTGGAGGATACTTACCTTCTAGCGATTTCGCTTGGGCTCCGTTGAGATCGCTCAGACGGAAACCTACGTTGGCAAACTCTTGCTGTGCTTCGGGAGAGAAGAGATATTGCACAAAGGCTTCGGCAACTTCGCGCGTGCCGTGCTTGTCTACGTTTTTGTCCACCACTGCGACTGGATTGTCAATCGAAACATTGACGGCTGGAATGACGTAGGGAAGTTTTTCACCATTTTCAGCAGCCAACAGAATCTCATTTTCATAGTTAATCAAGGCATCACCCTGACCTTGCTTGAAAAAGATATCACTCGCTTCCCGCGCATCTCTGGGCAATACCGGAACGTTCTTGTAAGCCTTCGTGACAAATTCTTGAGCTTTGGCATCATCCGCACCGGATTTAACCGCAGCATTCCACAGGGCTAAGAAGTTCCAGCGAGCCCCACCGGAGGTTTTGGGGTCGGCAGTAATGAAGCTCACGCCGTCTTTGCCCAGATCTGTCCAATCTTTAATCCCTTTGGGATTGCCTTCACGAGTGACGATCGCGGCAACAGAACGACTTGCAATGGCATCATTCGGTGCTTCCTTGTCCCAACCTGCTTCGATCAGACCCGCCTTTTCGATCTTCTGCACGTCCAAACCTAGGGCTAGATGCACTACATCCGCTGCTAAACCATCGATCACGGCGCGAGTTTGAGAACCAGATCCCCCATAACTAGGCTTGAAGACGACCGTTTGGTTATGCTCTTGCTGCCATTTCTCAACAAACTTAGGAATAATTTTGTCGTGGGCCGCTTTGGTTACGGCAAAGGAAACCAAAGTTAGTTCAACTTCCTTTTTGGTGGCACCTGCACCACCTGGAGCGCTAGCAGTGTTGGAGCCATTGCTGGAGCAAGCGGCGATCGCCACACTTAAACTTAGACCCACTAAGAATAGTGAGACAAATCCTTTTAACGAACTAAGCCGTTTCGAGCCACGTTGCCACAGACCCATAACCTTAATCTCCTTTCAAACCCCAGTTAGTCGGTCGGAATACCGGATTTCCGCATGAACATTGATAGTACCGAGAGATTTGCAAAAAAGCAAATAAGTTGTCAGGGGACGCAGCGATCGCTTTTTGCAAAATCAATTCGATTTAAGTGGTGAAGAGTGTTGCAGAATTTGATATACTTACTTTTAGTCAACTCGCTGGTGTAGCTCAGTTGGTAGAGCAGCTGATTTGTAATCAGCCGGTCGCAAGTTCGAATCTTGTCACCAGCTTTTAGAAAATCTATAAATATCGAGCTAGCAGCGCGATTGCAGCTTGTTAGTACTGCTCATCTAGATATTTATTACGCCGAGCGGCACAACTCCTCTAGCGATCGCAGAGAACTACAAAACCATTTATAGACTTCCTACGGTCTAAATCTAAGCTTGAATGGTGGAACAAAAACACCTATCCCTATACAAGCCAGAGTTTTTAGTTGATAAAATGTGGTTATTGAAATTCTGGCAAAGTGAGCCTGATTTTCATAGCCTAGGTTCAACTCCGAAATAGCCATTTTCCCAGAAAATAGGCTTGGTATAAGGTGCACTCTTTACTTCTGGCAAAAAGTAGCTAATAACACTACGGAGAACATCACAAGCAGTCTGGGCAGCCTCATCAAGGCCAACCTTTTTGTCTCCTAATCTACATGGCTCTTTAATTGAGCTACCATGTGCAATTGCGCTACGTAAGTCATAAATATCCTTTGCAATACGATACGCATGAGAACGCTTTTCTGGGGTATTAAATAAGGTTGAATAATTTAGAGAAAAGCGAAACTTTAACTCCGATCGGCGATCATCTTTTGACAATCCAGCTAGAAGAATAGATTCCAAACCTATTGCTGCATCAAGCAAGCGGTCTTGAAAGCGAGTTCTTGATTCTGCTTCAGCTAGCCTCCTACATGCCATTTCCATTGCTTGATCTAGCCCCGAAAAGATTAACATTGCATGATTCCTTAAGGTATCTACCTCATTTTTGGATATTTGATAAATACCAAAAGGTATGTACGCATCTCCTGTTTGAATTGAAGTTATTTTTGGTAAAGGACAAAAGCCTTTAGGCCTAATATGAATGCAGTCATACCCTACTGGACCACTCTTAAAAGTTCGCAATACAAGAATTACTTGATTAAGTTTTGATTTGACATCAAATCCAGATTCATTAAATTTTTCGTAATTCTCATACACTTTTAACTCTTCAAACTCCCCTTCCAAAACGGAATAAGGTACAGAAAAACTTCGCTTTAAATTGAAAGGAATCATGGACATAGGACCACCGTACATCTTTGAAGCCTCTCTTTCACTTAACTGCCGAATAACAAGATTGTTAGGCAGTTGAACTGCTTCTGCATCCATCTTATAGTTCAGTAGTGTTGCGGTATAGTGAAACTTAAGAGTTGGACAATCTATAAATTTAGCAAATTCCTGCAAGAGTATTTCAATAGACTCATTAGTCACCTGAGTAGCTTCATGTCTATTCCATAATTCACCTAAAGCGCTCTTTAAAATCCCTGAAGGATCATTAACAATATTAATAAAGCAGCCCCTAGTACCTACAAGATTGGTATACTGCGGATAGTACTCACAAAATATCTTTATAAACTCCGCACTAGTCTCGTGGAGAAATTCTCTTGCTTCACGAAAAGTAAGGTAAGAGCTAGACCGATCTACCCACGATGCTTGCCACTGTAAATTTTCATCCCTATACCACTCAAGATATGGCTCAGTAAGTTGAGTGTATAGCGGATAAAGGATAGGCAAAGATTTAGTGATAGCATCCTTTAAAGCGTTCTTGACCTTTTCTTGCATAAACGACAGCCCTCACACCTGGCAGAATCAATTTAGCATTTCGATTACAAAGCCGAAATACTAATAACATCCTAACTTTGAAATTTTTGGATATCTTTAATCTTATAAAATTTGAATTTTCAAGCTTGAATTCTTCACCTCAAATTGTAGAGACAAGGCACAAAAATCGGAGTATCTCCACCTGTATCTAAGCAAAGTTTAGGTAAGGCATAAAATGAGTTTTTAACTATATTATGAAAGGTTTTACTTCTGAAACTTTATAAACTCTTGCCCGCTCAGTTTCAGCCAATTATCTCCTGATTTGTAGTAATGGGGGTTATAAAACTAAGGCTTACTATACTTAGGGCAACATCAGTATATCTAGTAGCTAGAGATAAAAGCTCCTGACAACGTGCAGGAACTAAAGGGTTTTAGTTTTTCACGAAATGCTTTGTAGAAGCCATTGCACTTCCAAATCTTACCCTTAGCTTCAAAGTCTAATAGTTACTCCTCACTATCACTTTTCTGTCACATTTACTGCCGAACCTGAACGGCGATCGCTATTCAGGCTAGAGCGAGGTGCAGAATTCGTTCCTCCTTCCTCTTATTTCCCTCATCCCCGCTTCTCCTGCCATTGATCCAAAATATCTTTGAACAACAGTTCTTCTATCCAGGTTTTAGCTACAACGGTCAGCGGGAGAGCCATCAGCAAGCCCAACACTCCAAACAAACTGGCAAACAAGATTTGAGCAGTGAGAGTAATCGCAGGCAACAAAGCCACTTGTCGTGCCATCACCGTTGGGGTCAGCCAGTAACTTTCAATTTGCTGAATCACGATGTAAAGGATCAGCACCGCGATCGCTTTCCAAGGAGCATCAAGCAAGGCAATCAGCATCGGCAAAAATACGCTAAGAGTGGGGCCAATATTAGGGATAAAGTTGAGCAATCCTGCTAGGACAGCGTGAGCCAAGGCTAAAGGCACCTGCAAAACCCACAACCCAATACCGCTTAACGCACCAATGAATAGCATTTCAATCAAGGCACCCACCGTCCAAGCAGCGATCGCACTTTCACAGCGCTCCAGAATGTGATCAACTCGCAGACGGTAAAACTTAGGAAATAACCGAATTAAGATGCGACGGTAAGGTTGCGGATCAACCAGGAACATCAGCATCAACACGAACACAAGTAATAGCTCTAGCAAAGCATTGAGGGATGTAGAGAAGAAGGCGATCGCTCGTTGCACTACATTAGCGCCAGCAGGAGCCAACTGTTGCAGCAAGTCATCGAAGTCCAATCTGTCTGGAAAAAAGGGGTCGAGTAGACGATCTTCCAGCCAGTCGATCCATTGCTGGATCTGCTCTAAGCCTGTAGGCAAGAGAGCCACTAATTCTTGAAACTGAGTGACAAAGGACGGCACAATTAACCCTAAAATGCCTGCCAGTAGCAGCAGTAATAGGCCTAGACTCGCAGCGACTGCCCAACCTCGCTTCCAGCGAAACCTTTGCAACTGTTGTACTAACCGATTGATTGCTGTCGCTAAGACGGCGGCTGTAAAAATCAGCAATAGTAACTGCCGACTTTGCCAGACGACGTAGACAGATGCAAGCAGCGTTAGCAGCCCTAGCCATTGGCCTAGTTTCATCCAGATGTCTCCTTCTTTATTGCCAGTTTCGTTAGCAAATATGACCTAAATGTGATTTGAATTCTTGAATTGAAGAGTTACGCCTCGCTGTCACTTTCCTGTCACATTTACTGCCGAACCTAGAGGTATAGCAACAGTTATGCAGGTTAGAACGGGTGCAGAAAGCTAGCCTATGTATGAGCAGTCAGCATCCCCAGGAGAAGTCACCATGAGACGGACAAACATCTTCACCAGTGGACTAGTGATTGGCATCATGCAGCTCGCTGCCTGTAGCGCCGCACCACCAGAACAGAACGCCTCCAGTGGAGCCAACCCCCCAAAGCAGACCAACCCCACACAGACAACCGCCCAGCGATCGCCCTCAGCGCCAGCAACGTCACCCGCAGGCTGTACCTTGGTGAGAAATGGGTTTGGGCCTCCAGGCCAAGTCCAAGTGCGGGTGGAAGAAGTCGTGACGGGCCTAGAGGTGCCTTGGGGCATCGCCTTTTTGCCGAATGGAGATATGTTGGTGACTGAGCGAGCAGGACGAGTTCGACTGGTGCGCGATCGCAATCTCCGTCCCCAACCCGTAGCCACTGTAAACGTAACCGATAGCGGTGAAGGGGGACTGCTGGGAATTGCCGCTCATCCCGACTTTAACAGCAACCGCTGGTTCTATCTGTACTACACCGGAGTTAAAAACGGCACGGAAGTTAATCGGGTAGAACGCTGGCAACTGTCTCCAGATGGGGTGAGTGCCACCCGCGATCGCCTGATTCTTGATGATATTCCCGTAGCGGTTTACCACAATGGCGGGCGGATTCGCTTTGGCCCGGATGGCATGCTCTACATTGGCACCGGAGACGCTCGTAACCCAGACAGTGCCCAAGACCAGAAGAGTCTAGCAGGCAAAATCTTACGCCTGACTCCGGATGGTCAAGTGCCCTCAGATAATCCCTTTTCAGGTAGCCCCGTGTATATCACGGGTATCCGCAATACTCAGGGATTTGATTGGGTAAATGACTCGACCCTGTGGGTCACCGATCACGGCCCTAGCGGAGAGCTGGGGAGAAGCGGACATGATAAAGCCAGCCTTGCCAGAGCAGGAGATAACCTCGGTTGGCCCACCACCTATCGCTGTGAATCGCAGCCAGGATTAGTCACCCCATCCATCGTTTGGCGGCAAGCACTTCCGCCCGGAGGATCTGTGATCTACACAGGGGATGCCATCCCAGAATGGAAAAATAGCCTAATGATCGCTACTCTGCGGTCTGAACATTTGCAACGGGTGGTGTTTAATCCGCGATCGCCGCAGCAGGTAGAGCGTCATGAAGTCTACTTGCAAGGTCAGCAAGGACGACTGCGGGATGCCGTCATGGGGCCTGATGGTGAATTGTATGTGACGACCAGTAACTGCGATGGTCGAGGCAGTTGTCCGCCAGAGGGAGACAAAATCCTCCGCATCACCCGCTGATCATTAGTCACGCCATCATTAATCATTTTAGTCAAAACTTAGAGGGGATAAACCAATGCAAAAATTGCTCCAAAAACTACGCTTCATCCTTTTAGGATTGGTATTCGTTGCTCTAGCCATTGCTTGCCAACCTGCCGCGAGAGTGGAGACTTCCCAAGTTGGAGAAACTGCTAGTCCCCCCATCGCCAGCGCCCCCACAGGCAGCCCCTCAGCAGCAGCCACCTCTCTACAACTGCCACCTCTCCCCTACGACTACGCGGCCCTAGAGCCCCATATTGATGCTGAAACCATGAGATTGCACCATGATAATCATCACGCTGCCTATGTCAAAAATTTGAATGAAGCTTTGCAGAAATATCCCAACTTGCAAAACCAAGGGGTAGAAGCTTTGGTGCGAGACCTCAACAGCATCCCAGAAGAGATCCGGACTAAAGTTCGTAACAATGGCGGTGGGCACCTCAACCACACAATGTTTTGGCAGATTATGAGTCCTGATGGCGGGGGAGAACCCACCGGAGCCTTGGCCCAGGAAATCACCAAAACCTTTGGTAGCTTCGAGAACTTTAAGCAGCAATTTAATACAGCAGGTGGCGATCGCTTTGGCAGCGGCTGGGTTTGGCTTGTTCGCAACACTCAAGGACAACTCCAGATCACCACTACACCAAATCAAGATACTCCCCTGATGGAAAGCATTTACCCGATCATGGGCAATGATGTCTGGGAACATGCCTACTATCTGAAATATCGTAACCGTCGGGCAGAATATCTTAGCAACTGGTGGAACGTCGTCAACTGGACTGAGGTCAATCAGCGGTTCTCTCAAGCCAGAGCCATGCAGAATCCTCAGCCAGATCTGACCTAATTGCCGCCTTCTAGTCGAGCTTCAAACCATCCCTGGGTAAGTCTATGCGCAGCCTACTAATGCGGAGCCCGATTGCGATCGCTGCCTTTTGGATCGGCGTTTACCTGTTAATTACCCTATCTCCCTTATTCATTCTGCTGTTGCATCCCGCTCCCGCAGATCGGGGGTTTTGGATTGAGTTTTCCGTGGCCCTAGGGTTTATTGGGCTGGCGATGATGGCGCTACAATTCGCCTTGACTGCCCGCATTAATCGCATTGAAGCTTCCTACGGCATTGACATCATTCTGCAATTTCATCGCTACACCTCGATCGTGGCGTTCATCTTCATCCTGATTCATCCCGTGATTTTGTTTGTGACTCAGCCCGAAACGCTGCAACTGCTGAATTTTTTCCAGGCTCCTTGGAGAGCAAGAGCAGCGGTAGCGAGTACCCTGGCCTTGGTGGCGCTGATTGTCACCACTGTTTGGCGGCAGCAACTCCGCATTCCTTACGAACCCTGGCGGCTGTGGCACGGGGTACTGGCGGTGCTAGCAGTGGGGTTGGGGCTGGCCCATGCTTTAGGGGTGGGCAACTATTTGGGGCTGTTTTGGAAAAGCGTACTTTGGACAGCGATCGCCGTGGCAGCACTGTGGCTACTCTTGTATGTCCGGGTCGTGAAGCCTTGGTTCATGTCCAAAAAACCGTATTTAGTTGAAGCAGTCGTTCCCGAACATGGCAATGTCTGGACTTTGGTTTTGCGACCCAGAGTGCATGAGGGCATTCGCTTTCAACCAGGACAGTTTGCTTGGTTAACGCTCGGCATTTCTCCGTTTCGGATGAGAGAGCATCCTTTCTCTATGTCTTCTAATGGTGATCAGCCAGAGCAGATTAGTTTTGGCATTAAAGCCGTGGGGGACTTTACCAACACCATCAAAACCGTAGAACCTGGAACCGTGGCCTTTCTCGATGGCCCCTATGGTGCGTTTACCAGCGATCGCTACTGGGATGCCGCCGGGTTTGTGCTGATTGCAGGGGGCATTGGTATTACCCCCATGCTCAGTATGTTGCTGACAGCCGCTGAGCGCCAAGATGAGCGTCCATTTTTGCTGATTTATGCCAGTCGCTCTTGGGAAGAGGTGACCTATCGAGAAACCCTAGAAGACTTGAAAGCCAAACTTGACTTGACGGTTGTGCATGTTCTCCGCAAAGCCCCAGAAGAGTGGACAGGCGAAACAGGTTATGTCGATGCCGATCTCCTAGAACGCTATATCCCAACTAATCGGGGGAGTCGGCAATATTTCATCTGTGCGGTGCCTAAGATGATGGATCAAGTTGAAGTGGCTCTGCACGATTTAGGAGTTCCGATCACCAACATTCACATGGAACACTTCAACCTGGTTTAAACTGCTATGCGTTACAGCATCATGCTCCAACTGGTCGTTGGTATTGGTACCATTCTAGTGGCCGCTGCGGCGCTGTTTGCCTGGATTCAAAATCGTTCGGTGACACCGCAGCAAACTACTAGAGATGATATCTCACTCCATCTCGGCTCCTATCTTCATCGCTGATTCATGGCTCCATCTCACCCTTCCTTGGCTCGCCGTCCCCATTGGTGGCAACGTCTCTTGGCGCTGATTGCCCTGTTGAATTTAGTACTGGTCATGTTTGACCTGAGCTACCTACACTGGCGAGACGCTTACCTGCAAGTTCTCCCGAGCTTGACTCAAGCCTATGACCCAGTCAAAGCCATTCAACCCCATCCCGAAACGCAACATTATCTCAATCAGGTCGATCGCCTGAATCAGCAGATTTCCGAGACAGGGTTACAGTCTCTAGAAACAGAAGCCTTCTTGGCAGAACTGCGCCAACTCAGTCAACAGATGAGCCAAGATAATCCGTTTGAGGAGGCCAACAAACCTTATGTATTAGCCAAGATTAAACAAGAAGTCCGCGATCGCACAGGCGAACAAATGGCGAGAGATGGGTTTGCTACCTTTTGGAGCGCTCCTTACCTGTCTCAGGCTAGCTGGCAGACAGAAGCAGATTTTTTTAACACCAATCTTCGTCCGTTGATTGCGGCGAACTACTATCGAGACAGCGATCGCTACGGCTTACTCGTCGATCGCTTCTGGCTTTTGGACTTACCGTTTATCGCGCTCTTTGCGATCGATTTTCTAGTTCGGACTTATCGCACAAGTCGTCGCCGTCCGGACCTCACTTGGCTAGAGGCCATCCTGCGGCGTTGGTATGACTTGCTTCTGCTGCTACCCTTCTGGCGCTGGTTGCGTGTCGTTCCTGTGACCATTCGGCTCTACGAATCTAGGCTGTTTAATCTGGAGCCACTACGCGCCCAACTCAATCATGATTTTGCCGTTAGTTTTGCTCAAGAGCTAACCGAAATGGTAGGGATTCAGGTGATTGATCAAGTCCAAGACACCATTCAGCAGGGAGATTTGGCCCGTTGGTTATTGCATCCAGAAAGCCGTCATCCCTATGTGCAGGTCAATCATCAGGATGAGGTAACAGCGATCGCGACCCGCCTGATCCAGGTCAGCGTCTATGATGTATTGCCACAAGTCCAGCCCAACGTAGAAGAGCTGCTTCGACATGGCATTACTAGCACCCTCAGCCAAGCTCCCCTCTACCAACAGCTACAAATGCTGCCCGGTTTAAATGGGTTGCCAGCTCAAATTGCCGAAAATCTAGCAAAAACATTGTCTCAATCGGTCTACAACAGCTTAACCGGGATGTTGGCAGATCCTGTCGGCGCAGAAATTACAGCTCGTTTAACTCAAAACTTTCGCAATGTTTTAGAGCAGGAATTACAAAAAACTTATAACCTGCAAGCAATTCAAGCTTTACTTGTTGATTTGCTAGAAGAAATCAAAATTAACTATGTCGAACGGATTGCTCAAGGTGGCATGGCCAGAGCCATTGAGGAAGCTGAGCAGCTACAACGAGCTAGGCACCGCCCAAACTTCGTGCCACGCATAGAGTCCGGGCAGAAATAGCTCAAATTTGACAACAATGCCCCCTGCCGCTGCTTGTCGTAGTTGCGCTTCCGCTGGCGTGTTGAGTAATTCAGGAAACACCTCCCACACAGAACGCCCTAGCAACTCGGCTTGCTTACGTCGCAGCAATAGCTCCGCACTGTACTAGACAGATATATAGTTCCAATCTCTGTCTAGTACCGTAATTGCATCGGACGTAGACTCTAGGACTGTTTCAAGATCCAAATTCGTTCTCCGTTCCAGGCAAACTTCCTATTATAAAATTAGTGCGTTCAGGTACTTTATACATCTAGCGATCGCCTGATCTTGCGGAGTAAGCTGGGTTCTAGAACAGTTCTTAAGCGCTAGTCAAAATAAAAGGAATCTGCTTGAAAGATCCAACTTCAGTGGTTTTGAATCTTTCAAACAGATTGAATTGCCGTTGTCTCGGCACCTGAATATAGGGTAAGGCTGTGAATTACTTGATGCGATTCACCTTAATTAGATCTTTCATGATCACTCCATGAATTCCCTTGACGATATCCACAACTTGAGTGACCTCAAAATCTACTGCGGCACTGCTCAGTTGTAGAGCTTCTTGTCCGTTGAGGGGTGTAACTTCTGTGATAAAAGTGAGGCTTTTACGCACTGCATCCTTCATCGCTTCATCCAAATCTTGATTCAACCCAATCGGAACAAAGGCGATCGGAGTTTCTAGGAAAGGTGCGGTAAATGTTTTCCTAGCAGCGAGATCTTTGCGTAGAGTAATCCGAAATGTTGGCTTTAGAGAACACTCGATTGCGGTTAAAGCAACCTCTCCATCTCCTTGAGCACAATGAGGATCACCCGTATACATGAGAGCACCAGGCACTTGCACAGGGAGATATAGCGTAGTTCCCGCCGTAATTAAATTCAGGTCAATATTGCCCCCATAGCGGCCTGGAGGAACCGAGTTTTCAGTTTCAGCATCGTTTTCAGGAGCGACGCCAATTAGCCCCATGAATGGTTTTAAGGGAATCTCATAGGAGGGAGAACCGGGCCTGTCAGGTTGTAGAATTCCTAATCCAGTAATTCCCTCTCGCTTGAAGTTGGCGTACTGGAGAGGAGAAGTAGTCTGTCCTTGACGAGTTCTCAGAATCGCCTGAACAGCTTGAGGATCAGTCACGATTTTGATGTATTTGCTATCAGCAACCTTATCTCCCACAGGATATTCTCCGGGCAATGTACCTTTACCCTTACGGCTACTAATAAACCCATAGGAGGCACGATGCTCAATCTTGAGAGTTTCAATCTGCAAGACATCTCCGGGCATAGCTCCTTCGACGTAGATAGGGCCTGTGACAACGTGAGGTCCTTTGCCATCATGAGGGACGTTCGCTCGGATAGTCAGTTGGTCTTGCAGGATCTCTTTTTCGGGCACTCCCTTCTGAGTCAAAAACTCAATGGCTCCAGCAGCAGTGCCATCCCGTGACTGGTCTTCTAAAATGCCCTCATGAGAGACGGTTTCAATGGTTACAGTGTCTCCGGATCGAATGCGTAGAGCAGGCTTAGCTGTCTTGCCATACAGACGTCCCCAAATCACAGTTTCTGGGGTGGATTTAAGCAGATATTCTTTTGCCCCAGCGGGAGAGTGGAAACCCCAAATGCCTAGAATCAATCCAGCCAATAACCAGGTGTGGTTTTGCCTCACCATCCCGCTCACGCCTCACTTGACGACTTCAGCCGTACAATAGCTTCACCCATCCGTATTATTTGTAAGCTTAACTACATTCTCTTGCCGAAAAATCAGCGAAATTGTCCTTGAATCAGGCAATTTTTAGCAAAAATTACTGCGTTGCTAGTTCTAGCCGTTGAGGGTAAAGCGCATAGAGACTGGCACGAAATTGCTTTGATTTTTTAGCGAGTCGTTCACTAGCAGTTCTTTAGCATTAGGGTTAGGAGAATCAGCAATGCCACTTCATCATCAAGGCTGGATGCTGCTATCAGTCCTCGCGACTGGGGTTGGACTAGCGATGCCCTCCCAAGCTGAGAACTTGGCTTACGTAAACTACTGGCTACTGGATGCTAAACCAACCGTGAAGACGCTGCACTTAAACCAGCAACCGCTCCATGCTTCTTATTCTCCAGAGCAAATCATTCCATCCCAACGCCTTCCTGCGGGAAAGTACGCCCTCTCCCTCAATTCCCCTGCTGCTCCACTAGCGCAGAGCTTTAATTTAGAAGCTGAGCAGTTTTACACCGTAGCTCTATTTCAAAAGGGTCAGGTACTTCAAGGGCTAGTGCTGAATGACAAGCTGAGTCGTCCTGAACCTACAGTGAGACTTGTGAATCTCATGCCTGAGCCTGTCCAAGTGACTATCAATCAAGCTCAGTTAAAAGGATTAGAGCTGCAATCGGGTGAGCAAAAAGATGTGGCGATCGCTATTAATAGCCCCTCGAAAGTTGGTTTAGTGACGGTGCAAACCACTGCTAAATCTAATCTGAGTCACTCGGTGACCAAAACCTTTGGGGTTGGGCCTGATTATGCTTCTGTGGTCGTGATTAGCCCTGAAGCCAGCTCACTCAGATTGACTCGTTGGCAGTACGATCGCTGTGCTGTCCGGATTGAAACTTACCAGTACGAAGATGCCTGTGGTCACTCAGATTAACCCACTGGACTGGTTAACCCACTGGACTGGGCAACAGCTAGGCTGGGCGACCTAGAGTAGTGATATAGAGAGCCGCTTCATCCACCGGGATGCCTAGCACTTCATTTACCTGGTCATCAAAAAAGCCACCAATACCGCTGACCCCCAAACCGAGATGAATGGCCGCGAGGTTGAGCTTTTGTCCCAAGTGTCCCGCATCCATGTGCAGATAACGGTAGACGCGATCGCCATATTGGGCCACCGCACTTTTTAGGTCTGCTGTATGAAATACCACTGCTGCGGCATCACGACCTAAATCTTGCCCCAAGCATAGGTAATGTAATTCTCGCCGGAAGTTTTTGAAGCGGATTTGCCGTAACTCCTGAGTCTGGGGGGCGTAGTAGTAGCAGCCTTCCTCTAAACCAATCACACCAGAAACCGCAATAAAGGTTTGAATCAAGCTCAAGGCAAAATAGTCTGGGTGCCCATCCAACTGCTGCTCAATATAGTGTTGAGGTTGGTAAGTAAAGTCTAGTAACGCTTTCAGCTCGGCTAAGGTAATCGATTCTCCGCTGTAGGCACGGGTAGAACGACGACGAAGCATAGTTTCTTGCATAGCTCCCAAGTTTTCTCCCCAAACAATCGGTGGGGATAGCGTGGAAACTTTCAAGCAAAACGGAAAATTGTATTTATCCGGCTGAGCTTTCTCTAAGCTCTTCTGAGATTGCGCCTTTTTGAAAACCGCGCTTGGCTGAATCTGGGTCGCTTGGTGGAAATAGCTCAGCAATTCTCCGTCAGGAATGCTGGGATACTCAGTTTGGGTGGCTGAAGCCAAGGCTGTCACCGCGAGGGGCAAGTTTTGCGTTACTTCCAGCAGATCGGCTAACGGAATCACCGCGAGCGCTCCTTCTTGCTCCGGATCGAGGTAGAGCAACTGATCGATCGCTGCATCGGCAAATCCGCCAATCAAATGTGGACGGTAATCATTGAGGGCGCAGGCCAGCTCCATATTGCCCAACAGATGCCCCGTATCCAAAAAAATGCGACGGTAGGCTCGGTCTTGATAACGCCACGCCGAGCGGAAGAACACCGCAGTAGTCACTACCGCCATCTGCGTGTGATCTAAAGTGGGATGCCAAAAGCAAGCTGATTGCAATTTTTGCCAAATATCACTGTCCCAGAAATGCAGGAGCGAATGAGTTTTGGACTGATAGTTATACAACCCAGCAGGCAAAAA
The DNA here is from genome assembly GCA_019358975.1 of Trichocoleus desertorum ATA4-8-CV12. Taxonomy (NCBI): domain Bacteria; kingdom Bacillati; phylum Cyanobacteriota; class Cyanophyceae; order Leptolyngbyales; family Trichocoleusaceae; genus Trichocoleus; species Trichocoleus desertorum. The sequence continues at coordinate 77,292 of JAHHIL010000001.1, read as the reverse complement.
CGGTGTCCCTCGCGAGACTAAATAAATTTCTGCAGGATACAATCCGCCTGCGGAAGGTGCAGCGCGTAAGTACACTGGGCTGCCAGCCGTGGGAATCATGCCTGTCAACCCATAGCTGCAAAATAGCAGGCGCGATAACCGTTGCCACCAAAGGGTTTCTGAGTCTTCAGCCAAAGCATCTCGTTGATCGCTTAGAAAAGGCTTGAGATCTATGGACGTGCCGATCTGGTATTCCTTAAACGGAACAGGCTGGTTCTCCCAATCCAGATAATGGCTTTTGCTGGCAAGGGTTTGTGGATCGTATTTGGTGCGCTCATGGTAGTGCTGAGCGATCGAGACTCGAAGTTCTGGCATAACAGTTTCTGGGCAGTGCAGTTACGTCCCTATTTGGATCTTGCCACCCCTGCTTGGGAAAATGTCTTCTTGACTAAAACTTGACTAAAAACTCTCCCCCAGTATCCCTAAAACTTTTTACAAGTCGTCTTTACAGGTCATCATTTTTAGAAATACCGAGAGAGTATCCCCAAGGCGACAGATGTTGCTAAAGTTTTAATCTGCAACAGTTGAGCAATAAATGGAAACTAGCTCTCCAAGCTCAATCCAGCAGGTTTATAAGATGCGATCGCATCTTAATAAATCCTTAAAAAAGCGTTAAGTAATCGTATTTCTTGTCACATTATTTTACATTTTTACATAGGTTAAGTATAAATGCTCAAGGTGTATCCAGCATCGCCCCCATCAGGGGTTTGATGTCAGGGATACTGTCGGGAACGGTTATCATGCAGAGGGTCAGCGCCAAAGAAATATTATCTTCCTACGCAGAAGGGCAACGGAATTTTAGCGAAATTGATGCTGAGGAAGTTTCTCTGTTTGAAGCAGATTTGTCAAACATCAATTTACAAGGCAGCAACTTAGCCGCAGCTTACCTACCGTATGCTAATCTCACCCACGCCAATCTCCAGTCTACGCAGTTGCAAGCAGCGGAGATGAGCAATATTCAGCTCTACCAAGCAGATTTGGCGGGAGCAGACTTACAAAAGGCAAATCTATCGCGGGCCAACTTGCGACATGCCAACTTACAAGGCGCAAATTTAGCAGGCGCAGATCTATCCGGGGCAGATCTATATAACGCTGACCTCACCAAAGCAAACTTGTCTTCAGCAGACCTCAGCCGCACCAACTTAGAAAAAACTAAACTCCAAGCGGCTCAGCTCACAGGCTGTAATTTGTACCGGGCTCAACAAGCCAATCTAGAACAAGCTTATATCGATCGCACCACCATTTTTCCTGATGGTCACCGAGACAGTCCTTCTCAATGAAGCTCTATGAAAATTCAACCACGACATGATTGGCCCGCCACCGCTGAACAGGCCACTGTGATTCAACAGCAGTTGCGCGGTGAGATCATCATGACAGACCAACTAGGAACTGTGCAGCGCGTAGCTGGAGTCGATGTGGGATTTGAGGCCGAGGGGACGATTACCCGGGCTGCGATCGCCGTGTTGAGTTTTCCCGAATTGCAACTGGTAGAGCAAGCGATCGCCCGTCGCCCCACCACCTTTCCTTATATTCCAGGCTTTTTGTCGTTCCGAGAAATTCCCGCTGTCCTGGATGCTTTAGCGCAAATCACGACTCCCCTCGATCTGCTCCTCTGTGATGGTCATGGGATCGCGCATCCGCGACGGATGGGCATTGCGGCCCACTTAGGGCTACTGGTGGATTTACCTGCCATTGGTGTCGGCAAGTCTTTACTAGTGGGAAAACATGATGAGGTGCCCAATGAGCGAGGCGCTTGGCAACCGCTACAGCATCGAGGTGAAACCATTGGAGCCGTGTTACGAACCCGTATTAACACCAAACCCCTCTACATTTCCCTAGGGCACCGGATTAGTCTGCCGAGCGCGATCGATTATGTGATGCGCTGTACGCCAAAATATCGGCTCCCAGAAACCACCCGTCAGGCTCACAAATTGGCATCCGGGTGATCTAAGTGGTGATCTAAGTTTCGTGTTGTTGGGCGATCGCCAGGGTTTGGTCAATCATAATCCGCACAATCTCTAAGGCTTGATTCAAACTTTCCCGAGGCCGAATTTGATAGGTATAACGTAGACGTGCCTGTCCTTGATCGGCGGGATGCTGCCACTGTAAGACTGGACATTTTTTGCCAAAACCAGTTTGTCGTTTGATCCGCACATGTACTAGCCAAATCGGCCAGTCACGATAGGTGGCAATAAAGTGAGTTTTATTTTTGTCAACTTCACTCCGCTGAGCGGCCAAAGCAGACTGACTAGAACCACTGCTAGGCGTGGAATAATTTACCTGTACAGCCTTATGGGTGGATGAAACACTTGATCTAGAAGGATACAAGGATTGTGGAAGTGACCTCGATCCGGTAGTCATGTTCAACTGTCCCCCTGTGCTTACAATCCCAGCTCTCTTTGTTAGTCATCTACTCGATGCAGTTTAGTGACGAGAGCGACTATCTAGATTACCATCAGGGACGAAAATGCCGCTCACTATACTAAGGCACTCAACGGCACTCAACCTGTTAGTGAAAAATACTGATTCTTTAGATAACAGAGCATCCCCCTTTAGAGTTATTCTCTGCAACTAGAAGCATCAGACTTGAGTTGGGCGACAAATGTTCCTGAGTTCAGGCTAGAGCCAAGTCACCTGTACTCGTAACTTTAGTTACAACTACGTAGTGTAGTTTTAGTTACTACTGGAATCGATGAATATTGAGTGAACTTTTCATGACGATTCCAGCAATTACTCAGAAGCTACTAGCTGCGAAACAAATCCAAGGGGTGAGTTTTACAGATCTAGAAAAAATTCTAGGCCGAGATGAAGTTTGGATTGCGGCAGTGTTTTATCGCCAAGCCAGTGCTTCTGAGGATGAAGCCAGTAAGTTAGTGGAGGCTTTAGGATTAGGGCCAGACGTAGCATCTGAGTTGACCGAATATCCCCTCAAAGGTCTAGGGCCAGTAGTACCAACCGATCCGCTGATTTATCGCTTCTACGAAATTATGCAGGTCTACGGCATGCCATTAAAGGAAGTCATTCAGGAGAAATTCGGAGATGGCATTATGAGTGCAATCGACTTCACGCTGGATGTAGAAAAGGAAACAGACCCGAAGGGCGATCGCGTCAAACTGACCATGTCAGGAAAATTCTTGCCCTACAAAAAGTGGTAAATCGGCAGTTTTAGGGAAAATTGTGATTATATGGGGAGCTTGCATCAGAGAAATTGCATCTACTCTAGAGTAGATCGCGCTAAGGCTCCCTGTTTCCTCCATTAATGCTCCACCATCATCACTCCTCCCACTCCTGCAACAGTGATCACTGTGACCACTCCATCTCCGCTGCCTCTCTAGACCCAGGCAGCACACCAATTCAGAAGTTGCGCTTATTGTGGATAGCGCTCATTCTGACAGGTTGCTTTTCGCTAGCGGAGTTAATCGTGAGTCACCGCAGCCATAGTTTGGCCCTGCTGGCTGATTCAGGACATTTGTTCTCCGACACGCTATCGCTCGCTTTAGCACTGTTAGCCACCTGGATCGCCCGTCTACCTGCTTCTGAACAAGCTCCTTTTGGCTACCGTCGGGTGGAGATTTTGGCCGCTTTAGCCAATGGGTTGAGCTTGGTTGCGATCGCTTGCTGGGTCGGTTGGGAAGCGATCGCCCGACTGCAATCTCCCCCGACTGAAATTCTCAGCTTGCCCATGCTGCTCACGGCTGTGGTGGGCTTAGGGGTTAATAGCTTAAATGCCTGGTTCTTGCATCGCGACACCCACCACGACTTGAATCTGCGGGGAGCCTTTCTACATATGGTGGCCGATGCCATTAGCTCCGTGGGCGTAATCTTGGCAGCGACCGCGGTCGGCAAACTGCACTGGCTCTGGGCAGATGGAGCCATTAGCCTACTCGTGGCTGGGTTCATTGCCACTGGAGCCATTCCGCTGATTCAGCAGAGCTTGAATATTCTGCTAGAACGCACCCCTCAGCAGATTGATGTCCCAGCCCTGGCAGCAGCTTTAATGCAGCACAAAGCTGTGGTTAGTATTGAGGCTCTGAAGCTTTGGACGGTGGCTCTGGGGCAAGAAGTGCTGTGTGTGCAATTACAGGTCAATTTAAGCGATGGGTTAGCCCGCGATCGCTTGTTGCAGCAAATCCAAACCCAAATGCAGCAAGAATTTGGCCTACAAGATGTGATGGTGCAAATGACTCTAGCTCCTGGTCAGCAGGCGATCACGACGCAACTATCACCGACGCTGAGCGACCAGATTGTACTTCCCAGCTAAGAAGCCCGCTCCTTGCAACGTAGCAATTCCTTTTAGGGTATTGCCATTCACCTCCCCGGCGAACTGAATCGTTAGTGGCTGGCCTTTCACATTTTTGCTCGTCTTAAAGCTGATTTGTTTACCCGTCAACTTGGCATTGTTGATTGCCAGCGTTTCACTGCCTGCCGTCGCTGCGCCACTCACTTGCTGGAATTGCTGCCGCAGTAACAAGTTGACAGGTTGCGGCCCAATGGGGGTGGCTAATGTCCCTTGCCAGTTTCCCGCCACCTTCTCTGGCACCACCCAGTAGTAAATTGCATGAATGCGGCCCGTTTTAGGCACTCTCACCGTTAAGGTTTTATCGGGTTTCCAGTTGCCCATATCAAAGGCATGAGAAACCACGCGCGACCCCGGTTTAAGTTCATTCAAGAGCTTAGGCTGCAATTTAAGGTTAACGGCAGGCAACAAGTAGAGAGTGACCACGGTGGCATCGCGGAGATTGGTTTGAAACAAATCTTGCTGCAAAAACTGGACGCGATCGCCCAAACCTGCTTTTTGAGCGTTGGCATTACTCTCTTGAATTAGCTTCGGGTCAAGTTCTACCCCAACTCCACGAGTGCCGTACTTCTGAGCTGCGGTCAGCACAATGCGCCCGTCACCTGAGCCTAAGTCGTAGAGCTGATCTCGGCCTGTAACTCTCGCCACCTTCAACATTTCGGCCACCACTTCATTCGGCGTCGCCACATAAGGCACTTCCTTCTCCACCACTGGGGCACCAGGGGATGAATTAGGAGGCGGAGAATTAACCGCAGGAGCCTCCGCCACTGGAACAGAAGCAGACACAACTGCCGAGTTGGAGGCCGAGACGGACGAGTTGGAGACGAGAGACTGAGTACAACTAGCCAAAAGTGCGATCGCAGTCCCTAAACCCATTCCTTTGGCTACCACAGCCATCCTGCGTTGGATTTCCATTCACTCGCCTCCTATCCAAGTTTGACGGCTTCTCCATAATTATGTCTGCTCCCGCTTGATCTGGCATTGCCTCAGGCAGATCTAGGCAGAGCATCTAGCCTATGGCATACTCCCCAAGGAAGACTGAAACACCTAGAATTAAGAATCGCTCGTTAAGCCTGCATGAAGATTGCCACCTGGAACGTCAACTCCATTCGCACCCGCCTAGAACATGTCCTAAACTGGCTGCAAGCCAACCCAGTAAACGTGCTGTGTGTGCAGGAAACCAAAGTCATAGACGCTGACTTCCCGCGATCGCCCTTCACCGAGTTAGGCTACCACCTCTACATTTCTGGGCAAAAGTCTTACAACGGCGTCGCCCTAATCAGCCGTACTCCTTTAGAAGATGTCACCGCTGGATTCACCCCAATTTTAGGCGAAAGCTTAGTAGGTGAACTTGATGTCCAAAAACGAGTGATTACAGGGGTTTTAGATGGCATTCGCATCGTTAACCTGTACGTCCCCAACGGCTCCGAAGTGGGCAGCGAAAAGTATGTCTATAAATTGCGATGGCTCCAAGTTCTGCGCGAGTATCTCGAAGCTCTATGCCTCAAAGACAGCAACCCACCTAAAATTTTAGTCTGTGGCGACTTCAATATTGCCTTAGAAGATCGAGACATCCATAACCCCAAAGGCCGTGAAAAACACATTATGGCCTCGGATCATGAGCGTGCCGCCTTGCAAACTGTTCTGGAGCTGGGCTTTGCAGATGCGTTTCGCAAATTTACCCAGGATGGAGGTCACTTTAGTTGGTGGGACTACCGCTCTGGCTCTTTTCAACGCAACAGCGGTTGGCGGATCGACCATCACTACCTAACTCCAGTCTTGTACGAACGGGCGATCGCTTGCACCATCGACATTGCCCCGCGCCAACTAGAAAAACCCAGCGACCATGCACCTGTAACTGTCGAACTGGAGGTCGCACTTTAGATAGTTGCAAACTCTTCAACTGAACTTGCTAAACTGCATCAGATAGTTCACCTTCCAGTTGAGTACCCCTATGTTTTTAGTCACTGGAGCCACCGGAGGGCTAGGTCGCAAAATTGTCCACACGCTGTGTGAGCAAGAAAAAGCGGTACGAGCGTTTGTGCGGCTGACATCCCGCTATGCCGAACTAGAACACCGTGGTGCGGAAATCTTTATCGGGGATTTGCGGCAAGAACGCGATATCCAAAAAGCTTGCCAAGGTGTGCAATATGTCATCAGCACTCACGGTGCGACTGGCTCTAGTGATGGCGATGCTCAAACGCTGGACTACCGCGCCAATATTGACTTAATTGATGCGGCTAAAGCCAATGGAGTGCAACACTTTGTCTTTATTTCGGTGCTAGGAGTGGATCGCGGCTACGAAGACTCCCCCACCTTCAAAGCCAAGTTTGCCGTAGAGCGCTACCTACAAAACAGCGGCCTCAGCTACACCATCCTGCGTCCTTCTGGTTTTTCGTCTAACTTGCTCCCTCTAGCCGAGCAATTTAGCAACACTGGTATCTATCTCTTAGTTGGCGATCCTCACAACCGTTCCTCCATCGTCAGCACCGACGACCTCGCCAGAATTAGCGTTGATGCTGTTTCCAATGAAGCTGCCCACAATCAAATCTTTGCCGTTGGTGGACCCGAAATCTTAAAGCGATCGGATATCCCTGCTATCTTTGGCCGCATCTTTGATCGCGACCCCATTGTGATTAATCCTCCCTTATTCCTATTCGACGGCGTGAGAACCGCAGTTGGGCTAGTCAATGCCAGAACCCAAAAGGCTTTGGGCACTCTTCGCACTCTCCTTGCTAACGAATTTTTCTGTACTTCCAAGGAGATCGAGCGATTAGAATCTACCTTCCACATCAAAATGGAATCCCTCGAAACCTTCCTGCGGCGTTATTTGAGTGTTTAGCGATCGCGGCCCTATCCCTGCCCAGCTACCACGCTCGATTCAATTGCCCAAAGCTCAGTTCCGTGGACCCCATCATCAGCTCCAAAGAATAGCTTATTGTCGCTTTGCACAAAATTGTAGCCTGAGAAAGAAGATGGCTGCGAACTGTTCACACCTGGGTTGATATCCTCAACCAGAGTTGTTCCTAACGTGGTGCCATCACTCTTCCATAACTCAGCTCCGTACACAGAATCATCAGCCCCGAAGTAAAGTGAACCATCAAAGTTAACTAAGTTCTGAGGATTGGAACTGTCTACACCCGGGTTAATATCCTTCACAAGAACAGTTCCTTCGGATGTGCCATTACTTTGCCATAACTCAGTGCCATGCACTCCATCATTGCTTGAGAAGTAAAGCGTATCGTTGATAGCTGTTAAATAGCTAGGGCTGGAACTAGCTGCACCTGGGTTAATGTCTTTTACGAGGAAAGTTCCTTCAGATGTGCCATCACTCCTCCAAAGTTCTTTACCATGCACACCATCATTAGCTTCGAAGTAGAGCGTATCGTTGATATTGAGGAACTTGAAAATCCCTGGTGACAAAGAACCAATTGCACCAGGGTTAATATCCACAAGTACGGTCCCTTCGGGTGTGCCATCACTCTTCCAAAGTTCTGTACCATGCACTCTATCATTAGCCATGAAGTAGAGCGTACCATTCACGTTTGCAAAGGAGAGATTGGAAACTGGCCAAACACCCTGCTTCAGCAAGACAGTACCCTCGCCAGTGCCATCACTCTTCCATAACGCCTCGCCACTACCTGATGAATATGCCGAGAAATAAAGCGTGTCATTTATATTCGTGAATATAGCGGGAGCAAAACTGCCAAAATTACCTGGATTGATATCCGTCACCACCAGCGTACCTTCAGGAGTGCCATCGCTCTTCCACAGTTCTGGCCCATGTATTGTGTCATGGGCTGGAAAGTAAAATGTATTACCGATAACAGCGACGTTAGTTTTGAACTGTGCAGAAGTAAAAGCATTACCTCCAACAGCTTTTATGAAAGTTTTACCAGCCTCAGTGCCATCGCTCTTCCAGAGGCCACTAGAGAAGAAGTAGAGTAAGCCATTCACGTTAGCAGAAGGGTACGCATTTTGCTTGACTAGCGTTGTTCCTGCTTCAGTGCCATCACTTTTCCAGAGTCCCTGCTCTGGGCTAGAAGCAGAAAAATATAGTGTCCCGTTCACATTTACTGCGTTAATGAGGAATCCGTAGGGCCACTGACCCAATCCGGGGTTAATATCTTTGACAAGGTAGGGATCTCTACCGATACTAAGGTTAAAGCTGCTGTTGAGAGTAGTGGTACCATCAGTGACGCTGAAGTTGAAGCGATCGCTGCTCGCATTACCACTATCACTCTGATAACTGACTCGACCTTGATTGATGTCATCTTGGGTAAAGGTTTGATTCGCATTCAAGACCAAACCATTTAACTGGAAGCTGCCATTGAGAGGTGCGTCTTTGAGCGTATAGATCAATTGAGTTGCATCGGTATCAGCATCAACGACGCGCAATTGATCGTTGCCAATGATTTTGGTGGAGCCAGAGGTGAGAGTCAGCCCAGTATTGTTAGCTAATAGAGGCGATGGGTTGAGCGAAAGGCTCAATGCGTAATTCGTGTTCGTCTCAGCATTATCAGGCGCAATCTGCACATAGTAGCTGCCTGCTTCTAAGATGCCACCATCCTCTGAAAGAGTGATAGCAGGGGTGGCGGTGAAACTTTGCAGGATTTCGCCTTGTTCGATCGCACCATTGCTATTGCTATCCTGAGCCATCTGTAGCGTCACTGCACCACTCTGTACATTCAGCGATCGCTGCCATTCTCCTGCTCTGCCTAGTGTGAACTGATACCAATCTGCCGTGTCTGAGATGCCCACAAAATCTGTAATGCTATTTGGCGTAGTACCCAACCCAGCCAGCCGAGCGCTAGCTAAGGAGTCGCCTGCATAATCACTCCCTGGACGGCCTTCTCCCTGGCCAAACAGTAAGTAATGTTCATAGGCTTGCTGGCAGTTGAAGCCTGCGGTGCCCAAGTCGGGGTTATTGGCTAAGTAGACTTGGACATTAAAGCTAGGAGAGGAAATACGTCCTTCTGCTAAACCATAGCGCTGGAAGTGCTCATAAGCGCCTCGATTATCCAGTCCCGCTGCTCCCAAATCGGGGTTGAGGGCTTGATAGTAGTTGATATCCAAGGTGGGAGAAAATACTCGGCCTTCTTGCAGCCCATACATCTGGAGGTGCTGGAGCAGCTGAGTTTGGTTCAGCCCAGCTGTTACTAGGTCTGGGTTATTTGCTTGGTAATAGTTAGGGTCAAAGAAGGGAGAAAACTGTCGCTTTTCCTCTAAGCCATAGAGTGCAAGATGCTGTAATGCTTGAAAGCGATCGCCCCCAAATGCTTGACTTACATCTGGGTTGTTTGCCAAGTAGAAATTGAGGTCTACAAAAGAGGAAAACACTCGGCCTTCTGCTACACCAAAATCTTGTAGGTGTTGAAAGAGTTGCTGATTAGTTGTCAACCCTGCTGCCGCCAAGTCAGGATTACGAGCTTGATAGAACTGGAGGTTGACAAAGGGAGAGAACATTCGGCCTTCACTCAAGCCATAGGTGAAAAAGTGAGAGGATGCCTGTTCATCTGTGAGGCCAGCCAAATCAGGATTCAAGGCACGGTAAAAATTAGCATCGAATAACTTCGCAGGCATGAATCATCTCCCCTACTAATCATCACGGCAGGTTCTAGCCCACTGGGTCTAAACCCAGACAACTTACGTATAACTCAGCACAAAGGTAGGGTAGTAGGACTACATAACTTTATTTAGACTGTACGAAAGTGTTAGAGCTTTAAACACCCGTTGGGCTATAACTATATTTCTGAAGCAAGCGCTTGTACGTTTCTCAGGCTCTAGCCAAGAACTTATCTTGAGTGTTACAAAACTTTACAATCAGTCTCTAACAGTTCTCAGATATTGCATTCCTCAGGTACATCCCCTGATTTTTCGCCCGCACTAGTTGAGAGTTTTGGGCCTGCGATCGCCTCAATCCTCTCTCTACAAGGATCTAAGGAGAAATCAACCAAGCTAGTGAAATTGCCACAACTGCTCCTATTAAAGTATTCAAAACATTGACCACTTCATTAGTGAGCCAACCATATTTAGATTGCAGTGTTGCCCCAATCACACTTTCTAGGTTAGTTGCAATGAATGCTGCAATGATGCACAGCCCAACGCCTACTAAACTAATCAAACCAACTCCCCAGCCTACAAAGGCGATCGCCGCAGAAGCGACAACGCCTGCTAAAGTGCCTTCCAAGCTGACAGCGCCTTCAGTGCCACGTGGGACGGCTTGCAGCGTGGTAATGAGAAAAGTGCGCTTGCCATAGGCTTTGCCGACTTCACTGGCAGATGTGTCCGAAAGTTTGGTACTAAAGCTCGCCACATAACCGAGGAGCAGGAGAGGGATAAAGAGACGAGTGTTATTAGTAGGATTCAACAGAGGGATGAGAAACGCTCCCAGAGCACATAAAGCACCCACTAATGCAGAACCCCAGACATTCTCTGGACCTCTTGCCCCAGAACGCTTCTCAGCGATTCCTTCTGCCTCCTTTTGGGCCATACCGATCCGAGTCACAGCAGAGCCAACGAGAAAATAGAACATCACGACTACATATCCCTGCCAGCCCAATGTTCCCAAAATCAAGACACCCAAAAACCAGGCATGGAGCAGACCTGCTGGGGTGAGGAGTTTTTTAGGAATGAACCAGGCGATCGCCGCTAAAACAGAGTTCAGAGCCAGCGCAATCAGCCAAGGATTGAAGGTCGCGAGTTCAGCAGGCATATGTCAGGTTGCATTGAGGGGGATGTAGTCATTCAAGCAAAAATTATTGAGCTTGCACCCATGATTTGAATTTCTTGAAGATTACTCGTGGCGTTATTTACCAATACAAAAACGGCTGAAAATGCGATCAAGCACTGATTCGGTGACTTCTTCGCCTGTGATTTCTCCCAAGGCTTGAATGGCTCCGCGCAGATCGATCGTCCAGAAGTCGAGGGGGAGGCGATCGCTCATGGTGGCCTGGACTTGCTGGAGGGCAGCTTTGGCGCGAGTGAGGGCGGCGGCTTGGCGTTGGTTGATGGCTAAATCTAGGTTGGCAGCTTGCAGGTTTTCGGTTTGGACGGTGGCGAGGATGGCTTGCTCTAGATCAGCAATACCTTGGTTTTGAGCAGCGGCTGTGGTGACGACTCGCCGGATAAGTGCAGGATAAGTGATTGATTCCAGATGTGGGGTTGCGACTAAATCAGTTTTGTTAATGACTAAAATCAGCGGTCGGTGCTGCACTTGGTCATAGATGGTTTGGTCATCCTCGGTCCAGCCTGCTTCAGCATCAATGGTCAACAGTACCAGGTCTGCGGCTTGAGCTGCCGATCGCGATCGCTCTACGCCAATTTTTTCTACCTGGTCTTCGGTGTCGCGGATTCCTGCCGTATCGAGCACTTGCACGGGAATACCTCCCACCACCAGTTGCGACTCGACGACATCGCGGGTGGTGCCAGGGAGATCGGTGACAATGGCGCGATCGCAGCGGCTCCAGGCGTTAAGCAAGCTGGATTTACCCACATTCGGGCGACCTACGATCGCGACCTTGAGGCCAGTTCGCAGCAGCTCTCCTTGCTCGGCAGTGGCTAGAATCTGAGTCACTTCAGCCAGCACCTGATGGAATTGCGCCTGAATTTCTGGTTCGTTTAGGGGCGGCAGGTCTTCTTCAAAGTCAATTCGGGCTTCAATTTCGGCCAAGATGTCTAAACAAGTGGTTCGGAGTTGCCGAATCGGATGGGCGAGTTTACCTTGCAATCCTGCCAGAGCAGTTTGAGCGGCTTGGGGCGATCGCGCTCCAACTAAATCGGCAATGCTTTCGGCTTGGGTTAGGTCGAGTCGGCCATTTAGGAATGCGCGGAGGGTGAACTCTCCTGGTTGAGCCAGTTGCGCTCCTTGTTCTACACAAAGCTGCAACACTTGCTGCACAGCCATGATGCCACCGTGACAGTGAAACTCGACCACATCTTCACGGGTGTAGGAACGGGGAGTTAGCATCAGCAGCAGTAAGGCTTCGTCTACCACTTGTTGAGTTTCAGGGTGGCGCACATAACCATAGAGGATTTGGTGGCTCTGCCAATTTTGCTGACCAGGGGCATGAAAGAGGGTTTTGGCGATCGCGACTGCCTCAGCTCCAGACATGCGAACAATGCCGACGCTCCCTTGTTGCGGCACAATAGCTGTGGCGATCGCGGCGATCGTTTTTCCCTGTGTGACTCCCCTAGACATTGTTTCTCCGTAACCTACAGGCTCTATTTCTGGCCGAGACGACTAGCTAGCCTATTCATCATAGAAGTTATTTAGCAGTGGCAATCTAAGGCGATCGCTAAGTGGTTGGGATATTGCTTGAGCAGCCTCTCAACTTCCAAGTCCCATTCTGTTTCATCTTGGCTGGCTACTGTCTCTCCCCGTAAATCTCTAGCAAATGCTTTGATTCCTGCATCCATGCCAATTTCATGCCACTGACCATCAGGAGTGACAAGAGCATAGGGGACTATAGAGGGCAAATCGCTGACGCGGCAGGGATAGGACAAAGGCGGTGCTAACTCTCTAGGTTCTGCTTGAATAAACCGATACGAATCCCACTTCCCCACAGGATTAAGAGTTGTCAGTCTGTAAGGGCCTGTTTCATCCACGCCTGCTATTTCATCTTCAAACCAGTCCAACTCATACTTAGCCAGCGCATCTAAATCATCCTGAGCCACTTCCCAATCTTCTGCCAACTTTGCGATCGCCTGCTTTGGAAGTTGCTGCAATCGCTCCACCTCTTCTGCAACCGCTGCTTGATCCAAGTACTCTTTGTAGGGCTCAACGGTCAGTTCACTGTAATAAGGTTTGAGACGTTCTGTTACTTCAGTTTTAATGTCAGTAGTGTCGGGTGGTATTAAAACAAGAGCAAGGAAATGAGCCATGATTTAGTTTATTGACAGGAGTTATTAACACTCGTTCATCGGTTTTGTGGGAACTATTTCCAGGCTGTCAACCGTTTCAAACCATTGAGTTCAAGCTTCAGCAAGACTGAATTCAGGTTCAAGATTGGCTGTTTTAGGTTGGTGTTGATGAATCATGAAGTCGATGAAATCACTAACTTCTTGCAGGAGCGGTTCTGGAAGTTGCTGCAACTTGGCGATCGCAATTTCTCGAATTGTCATTAGAATCACCTCCGCCAAAACTTTAGACTTGGCACCAATGGCCTTAATTATGTGCCTACCCTTCATAATAGGGTCTGGGATGGAAACGCCAAGAGGAATCGCCCAATGTTAGATGTGTTAAGCGCTGGCACAGGCATTGAATTGAGTTTGCTTGCATTGGTAGGGCTGCTGCTAGTATTTGGCGGTCGCTGGATTTCTGTGTCGGTCAACTCACTGCTCGATCGTTTTGCCTCGCCGCCTGTCAAAGAGTTTTACCAAAAGGTCGTGGAGCCACACCAGGAACTTGGTTGGGTGGTCGCCGTTGTGGGATTGGTGGAACTCTTAGCGGTGCTGATTCCTGAAAAACGAGGGCAGGCATTTGTAGAAGTGCCCGTCAGCCTGGGTTTAACGATTACCGCAAGTTGGTTTGCCTCTCGTTTATTCAAACAATTTTTTGAGTTTTATGTTTTAGAAGCGGTTATTAAAAGTGCGCGGAAATCGAATAGTGAATTCCTGATTCTGATGCAATTGCTGGTAAATATTGGCGTTGTGATCGTGGCGATCGTGCTCTTTGCCCAAACCCACCGCATTAACATTGTTGGTTTAATTGCCAGCTTAGGAATTGGCGGTTTAGCCGTTGCTTTCGCCGCTCAAAAAACCTTGGAACAACTATTAGGCGGAATTGTTTTATATCTCGATCGCCCTTTTGTCGTGGATGACTATATTGGTTTACCCGATGGTGTGTTTGGACGGGTAGAATCGATTGGGTTGCGATCGACTAAAATTCGTACTTCTGGCAAAGGAACGCTGGTAATTGTGCCGAATAGCTCCCTGACGCAGGTAACCATTGAGAACTTTACAGGTGCCAAGAAAGTGATGGCCCTGGTGTACTTGAATTTTTATCAAGTCATTGCGATCGCTGACCGAGCTTTAGTGCAACAGATCATTATCGACAGCACCGATGATATTTTTGGCATTGACACTCAAAACACAATTGTCACGTTTAAGGATTTTACCGATGCTTTAGGTCAGGCGCGATCGCAATCGCAAGTTACTTTCTTTATTTTGGGTTCGGAAGAAGTTTCGATGACGCTGCGTCGGCAACTTTTAGATATTGCCAATCAAACCATTACGGAAAAGCTCAAAACCTACGGAATTACATTTGATATTGACGAGCCCACGATTTATGTGGATGCTCCTATTACCATCTAAACCTAGATGAATATTGCTAACTCGGTTCCGAGCTTACTTCAATTTGATGTTGCCAGAGCGGTATTGCAAAGAGCAACTGTTTTCTTATTATTTGTCTTGCTCTCGTTACTGGTTGGTCGCTATACGCCAGAGATCGTTAAGCTGGCGATTCAGCGTTTTTCACCAGAGCAAGTAGCGGAAATATATGACCATTTAGTTGAACCGATTAAACCTGTTTTTAAGGTTGCTGGCACTTTTGTCTTAATTTCTTGGTCTCTGGCTTGGATTCAAGCTTATCCTGCGGTTCACAACTTTATTAAGCCATTTGTCGATCTGGCAGTGGTTTTAAGTTTGGCTTGGCTCGCTTCTAGGCTGTTTCGGCAATTTGTTCGCACTTATGGCATTGATTTAGTGCGGAAAGTGGGCCGAGAAGTGGATGAATTGCTGCTGGTGGTAGAGACATTAGCCAATGTTTTAATTGGGTTTATTGCCGTTTTTGCTTTCGCTCAAAGCCAGCAATTTAACTTAATTGGTTTGATGGCAAGCTTAGGTTTAGGTGGATTGGCGATCGCTTTTGCAGCCCAGAAAACCCTAGAGCAATTACTCAGTACAGTTGTCTTGTATTTAGACCGTCCCTTTGAACCGGGTGATTACATTCGCTTACCAAGCGGGTTATTTGGTCGCGTCGAATCGATTGGTTTGCGATCGACTAAAATCCGGACTGCCGCTAAAAGTACGCTGTTTATTGTACCAAATTCAACTCTGGCTAATTTAGAAATTGAGAATATTACCAGAGGCAAGAAAATTATGGTTTTGCTCTATCTGGATTTTCTTAATAACCTGCAAGACCGGGAGCAAGCTTTAGTACAACAAGTAATTACTGAAAGCACAAATTCAGTCTTTGGAATTGATCCAGGCAGCACGAATATTACCTTTACCCAACAAGCACCCCCTCAAGTGACACAAGCGAGAGTCACATTTTTTATTTTGGGTTCTAGTGAAAACTCGCTGCAATTAAGAAAGCGATTGCTGGAAGTTGCCAATACCAAAATTTCCCAGCAGCTCAGAAACTTTGGTATTGAATTTGTGCTACAGGAGCCAACAATTTATATTGAGTCACCAATTACAATTTAAGGGCAATTTAGAGGCGATCGCATTCATCAAGCTACGAAACCAACGATCAGCAAATTCGGAGTTCTGCTCTCGATACCACTTATACGCTTGCTCGATCTGAGCTTCGGCAATTGGAGTGATTTCAACCTGAAATGCCATACTTCTGTTGCATTTCTTGGGCGAATTGTGAGATCGGGCAAGTTTGGCCTACGTTTAGTTCCTCAAAGCCTTGCTGAAGTCCAGCGATGGTTTCTAATTGGTCAATCAGTTGGCGGAGTTTAACTGGGTCAGTGGTACTGGGATCAAGCAACGTGACAAGCACTAGGACGCGATCGCCCACGGCTTAAGGATGCTCGCTGAGTTCAACTTTGCCGTTTTGGTATATTCCTTCGATGGTCTTGAACATGAGGGTTAGGTTGGGGAGTTTCTTTGATGAGAGAGATTTATGAGATAGGAGCTACTCCACTAGCTCACCCGTCTGACTGCTCAGGAAATTTGAAGGGTGGGGCAATATGGAAAGGCGCTCACCCTCTACTCTTATGCTGCTTATGCGTAGGACTTTATTGACTGTAAAGTTCTATTCGGTCTGCCAATTTGCCATTGCAAGCCACATAGAGCTTTCATCAGGCTAGAGTTATAGGCTCGTCAGAGCTTATTTTTCGTCAATAACCATATGCTTTTTTGTGTAACTACATCTGCAACATCTTAGTATCCTTCTAAGAAATCTTTAAGAGCAGTTTTATACTTATTTCTCAGCCGCTTGGAGACTAAACCGCCCTGCTGAATCTGTGCAAGAATATTTGTTGAGCAAATCCCTTTAGGAATAGGGCTACTAACAGTAATTAGCCTAGCAAGTTCAACAGCATCCATTTCGCGAGCAAACTGATAGGCTACAACAGACTCATGGACTATAAAGCTCGGCACATCGGGACCTGGCAAAAGAATGCAAGTAGCTTCAGAGCTAGCTCTTCGAGTTGTCACATTGACAAATAAATAATTGCTGTCAGTAGTTTCTGCTATTGCGATATAGAGATGTTCGCCATTCGGAGGTGTATCTATTAAAAATGCATCTCCCAAATTAATGGTGATGCTAGCCATGCAGAGCCTCATCTAAATAAGCTTCCCGAATAGCTTCTTGCTGAATCTCCTCTATTTCCTCGTCACTTTTACCTACGTTTTTGAGAATATCTTCTACCGAAATTGGAATAGCAGAGCCATGAGGATTTTGCCACTCTGGAAGATCATGAGTCCATTCAGCAACATCAAAGGGATCAAGATGCCCAAAGGTTTGATAAACCTGCTGAATGATTTCTTCCTCCTCCTCACAAAGGTCTTCATTCCCTGGATCAGCTAGTAGAGAGACCTGAGTTGTATTACGAGGAGCAATGAACTTAGACCAAAGGGGTAAGGCATCATCAACGGCTTGTCCTTTGATCAGGTCATAAACACCACTGAGAACGGGACCATAATTCATTGACACATAATGATCACCAGTAATTGGTTGCTCCATGCGTTGTAATGCAACACGATCAGCTATGTAAAGCATTTTAAGTAAGCCTAGATACTTCATAGGCTTACCATGCAGCTTTAAGAGCACTGCTGCGGCTTCAACAGCTTTTTCTGGATGAAACCGAAACCGAATTGACATGACTACTCTGGATAGACTGCTTTACTAGTACATTTCTATTGTAGAACCTGCAAATTCAGCAGTCATCAGTACCCCTCTTTACTAATGGCAAGAGCGATCGCCCTTTTCAAGTTCTTAATTCCCCGTGCGAATCTTCGCGAGCAAATCGTAGAAGGGTTGCCAGTTATCTTGTTCGGTGATCGGTTCCCAAATCGCTTCAATTTCAGGGCGGAGCAGAGGGGTGGTGGGGTTATGTCGCTGGAGTCTTTGCGCTATGTTCCCCATCTCCTCAATGGGCTGACTGATTAAAAGAGCGTGATAATGCTGTCGCCAACGCTCTAAACAGGCTTTTTGCTCATCGGTGGTGGCGAAGTCAGCGTTGCTGAAGATTCCACCATCCTCTCGCCAACTTTGATTGAACTGTTGTTTTAGTTCTCGAAAGAAAGCGTGATATCCCACTTCACACAGATGCAATGATTGCAGCGTCAGCTTGATCAACTCATCTGTTTCAGCTTCTGGCAGGTCAGCGAACCCGAGTTTGTTCAACATGCGTTGGCGATAAGCAGCATAGTAATAGTCGCCAAACTTGGCTAAGCCCGCTTCCATATCTGCCAGCTCAATCACTCCCGACAATGGACTTTGCAACATCTCTAGGTTCAGTTGGCAGATTCCAGGTTGGTTGCCGTAGCAGTAGCGCCCAGAATAGTCAAAATATGCGGCTGTAAACCGCAGATCGTAGCGATCCATAAAAGCATAGGGGCCATAATCGAAACTTTCCCCCGTGATCGACATGTTGTCTGTGTTCAGCACTGCATGACAGAACCCCACCGACATCCACTGCGCCGTTAGTTCTGCGACTCTTTGCACTAACTCGGCATAGAACAGGGCATAGCGATCGCTCTCTCCTTTCAGGTGAGGATAGTAGTAATCGATCACATGGTCCAGCAGCTTTTGAATTAGATCCTTACGTTTCAGATAGTGCAGACGCTCAAAGGTGCCGAAGCGGATATGCGATCGGTTGAAGCGCACCATGACAGAGGAGCGAGTGGGGGAGGGTTCATCGCCGCGCCACAAGTTTTCTCCCGTCTCAATCATGCTCAAGCAACGCGAAGTCCGCACGCCTAAATAGTTCAGGGCTTCTGCCGCCAAAACTTCCCGGACTCCCCCTTTTAGCGTCAGTCTGCCGTCGCCACCACGAGAATAGGGAGTGGTGCCAGAGCCTTTGGTGCCGAAGTCGTAGAGTTCGCCATCGGTGCCGCGCACTTGGCCGTAAAGGAAACCCCGACCATCCCCTAAGAAGGCGTTATATTCGCCAAACTGATAGCCGTGGTAGCGCATCGCCAGTAGTGGTTGGCGACCCTCAAATCGACCAAATGCCTCAATGAAGTCTTCATCGGTTACCGCTTGTGGGTCAAGGCCAATTTTGGGTAGGAGGTCGTCGTTGCGCCACCGCAAAATCTGGGCAGGAAAGGCAGCAGCAGCGACTACATCAGAGTAGTCTTCTCCGAGAGATTCAAAGGCAGGTTCGTATTTGAGGGCTAGGAAGGAATTGGTACGAGCAGCGGGGGTCATGCAAGATTACAGGTAGGCGTCCGGACTCCTTCATCGTGCCACTAATCTACCTGGCTTGCGTGCTGCTTTGGGAGTGCGATCGCCTCGATCTTTTAATCCTCTACTTGGTTTAGACGGCGAATATTCAACACGTCACTGAGCTTCTTGACTTGGCTGAAGGTGCGCTCTAGCTGAGCATGGTCCCGAATATCTATCCCTAGGTTGATCGTTGCGGTTTGGTCGGGGAAGGTCTTGACCTGGGCATTACGGACGTTGATGTTGTTGTCGGTCAGGCGAGACAGAATATCCTTCAATACCCCGACGCGATCGATCACATCAATTTGAATATCCACCGGATAGTTCTGAGGTCTGGCCCGCTCCTCGTCAATCGGGTTCCAACTCACAGGAACGAGGCGAGCGCCGGGGATTTGGTCGCAATTGTGGCAACCTTGGCGGTGAATCGAAATGCCATGACTACCACGGGTTACGACGCCAAGAATGCGTTCCCCAGGGACGGGGTTACAACAACCCGCCAGGTGATACAGCAACCCTTCGACTCCCGCGATCGGGGACTTAGTCGTAGGCACCACGGGCACAGGGCGAGTGCTAGTATGCAATGGCAACACTTCCGGCGCGGGAGCAACAGGTTGTTGCGCCTTGACAGTTTCCCGTAAACGGTTAACGACTAGGCTGAGCGTAACTTCGCCATAGCCCAAAGCCGCCAACAAATCTTCCACGCTGTGGTAGTTGCAGCGCTCGGACACCACTTGCATAGGTTGAGACTTGAGCAGGGCATCAAAGCCACTCTTGCCTAATTCTTTCTCTAAGAGTTCCCGACCGCGCAACAGATTCTCATCTCGGTGCGATCGCTTGTACCACTGCCGAATGCGGTTTCTGGCCCCACTAGTGACCACAAAGTTCAACCAGTCAAGGCTGGGGTGTGAGTTCTTCTGCGTCAGGATCTCGACAATATCGCCGTTTTGCAATGGCGTATCTAGCGTGACGATACGACCATTCACCTTAGCGCCTGAACAATGATTGCCCACTTCCGTATGGATGCGGTAGGCAAAGTCAACCGAGGTCGCGCCTGGACAGAGAGGCACCACATCGCCCTTGGGCGTAAAGGCGTAGACATCGCCGTCGAACAAGTTGTCTTTGACGCTCTCTAAATATTCTTGGGCATCTTTGAGGTCGCTTTGCCACTCTAGTAACTGTCGCAGCCAGGTAAATTTCTCGTCTGAGGCAGTCAGCAGGGCACTGCTACCCCCTGTTTCCTTATATTTCCAGTGGGCCGCGATCCCGTATTCCGCCACGTGGTGCATTTCTACGGTCCGAATCTGCACTTCTAAGGGGCGGCCATTCAGACCGATGACGCTGGTATGCAGAGACTGATAGCGGTTGGACTTGGGCAGGCCGATGTAATCTTTGAAGCGACCGGGGATCGGGCGGAACGAGTCGTGAACCACGGCTAAGGCGCGGTAGCACTCATCGTTGTTTTGCATAATCACTCGCACCGCAGCCACATCGTAAATCTCGTGGAATTCTTTTTGCTGCCGCTGCATCTTTTGATAAATGCCGTAAAGATGCTTAGGACGACCACTAATTTCTGAATGCTGCACCCCAATTTGCTGGAGGCGATCGCGCAGTATTGCTGCTACCTTGTTGAGCCGCTCTTCGCGATCGGTGCGCTTTTCGGACACCAACTGCTGCATGTCGCGGTAGGCTTCTGGCTCTAAATACTTAAACGACAAATCTTCCAGTTCCCACTTAAACCGTCCGATCCCCAAACGGTTGGCAAGCGGTGCAAAGATTTCTCGCGTTTCCTGGGCGATGCTGCGGCGCTTGGCATCCGGCAGATGCTCTAGAGTTCGCATATTGTGTAGGCGATCGGCCAGCTTTACCACAATCACCCGGATGTCTTGAGCCATAGCCAAGAACATGCGGCGGAAGTTTTCGGCTTGGCGTTCCCGTTTGCTGGAGAAATTAAACTTCGATAGTTTGGTGACCCCCTCCACCAACCGTCTCACCTCTGGGCCAAAGCGTTCTTCAATCTCTTCGGCTGTCACCTCGGTATCTTCTACCACATCGTGGAGGAAGCCCGCAGCAATCATGGCACTACTGCCTCCCAAGTCGCGCAGCAACCCCGAAACGGCGACTGGGTGAGCGATGTAGGGTTCTCCAGAGGCTCGGTATTGCCCTTCGTGCAACTGATAGGCAAACTCGAAGGCTCGACAAATGAGGTCTGTCTCTTCAAAATTGCCAGTCGCGTTGGCCTCAGAACCTTTTTGCTGGATGAGCAAGCATTCCTGAAGCCAGTCAGGAACGACAAAAGGGTTGGTGGGAACTGTCGCCGTTAGGTTCATGCCGTAGAGCTGAGGGAAGAATAAAGGGCCGAGAGTATGGCTGATTCTACTGCATCTAAATGTGTTTAGATATACAAGAATGCCCAGCCAAAAGGCAATTAGCTAGATGTGACAGAGGTTGGTAGAGGTGTGATAGGTATTGCGATAGAGGGGACTTGCGGCGCAAATCCACTGGTAAAAAATCGAAAAACCGTGATCCCCGCCTAGTAAAGCCAAATCACGATGCTATTGAGTCAAAAAATATTAGTGAATATAAGGGTGATTCAATTAAAACTAGCAGCCCGCCTTTAAAGCTTAAGGTTGATGCCTTAAAGTTGCATGGAACCTTAGGTTTAATAGTAGGGGCAAACTCTTATTCTGATTTTAACCAAAGACGCGCCGAATGTTGCCAGAGGCTCATCGTCAAATCTATCAAGAATTTCTGCGATCGCTAGAGCAGCTTCAAGTGAGGGCAACTCAAGCGAAGCCTGATCCCGCTGCTTTAATCGTGGCCTTTCAAGAGATTCAGCAGTTTTTTCAGCGCCAAATTCTAACGCTCAGTTGGGAAAATCATCCTGATGCGATGGTGGAACAGCGCGTACAGTCTTATCAAATTGAAATGAATAAGCAGCTCAAGTTGATGGGCACGGACGTAATGTTTTTGCAAGCAGCCCGCCAATCCAGTACAGCTCAGCAGCGGCAGGTGCAGATTAGCGATCGCCTCAATTTGCTGATTGGGTACTGTAATGTGCTGCTGCAAGACAAGGAGGAAGGATGAGGGATGAAGGATGAAAGGGGGTGAGGAGCCAGGAGTCAGGAGTCAGGAGCCAGAAGGCGAGGGACAGCTTTCAAGCAGCAATCAGTCCGTTGCTTGTTCTTACTTTTCATCCCTCATCCCTCATCCTTCATCTTTCCCCCCCAACCTGATACCCTAATCGTTAAATTGGCAAGTTCTACTGGAGGGAGAGGCTAGCCTGTGCAATGTCCCAAAGATCGACGAGTAGAGCTGGTTGATACTACGCTGGCTCCTGCATTGGCGGCGAAGTGCTGCCCTGATTGTCAAGGTACTTGGATTCCAGCGACGGAGTACGAATCTTGGCAAGCTCATCAACCTCAGCCAACGGTTGAGGCGCTGCCAAAGGTGTTGGATGTGGAATTTGTCCAGTCCCCGTTTGATACGAAGGCGGCGCTGTGCCCGGAGTGTGGTCGCTACCTATCGCGGGCAAAGGTGGGGGTGAGAATTCCTTTTTATGTGGAGCGCTGCCTGGATTGTGGCGGTATCTGGTGCGACCACGGGGAATGGGATGTTTTGGTCCAGATGGGGTTGCATACGGCGATTCAGCAGCTTTTCTCTAGTGAGTGGCAAACCCGCATCCGAGAGAAGGAGTACGCGATCGCGGAGCAACAGGCGACAATTGATAAGTTGGGGCCAGAGTTAGCGGCAAGGGTGTTTGAGTTGGCGGAGTATTTACAGGCTCACCCAAATGGGGATTTTGGGGTGGCTTATTTGATGCGGCGGTTTGATAAGCCGGAACCGTTGAAGAAGACTTCTATGAGTCAGGGGCCTTAGTTTCTAGAACCGAACCCTTGGGGGCGCTTGCCCCCAAACCCCCTCCAAACGAAGCTATTTGTAAGTGTTTCGATACCTGGGCTTGTTACTTCTGCACTTCTAGCTCCTCACCCCTCACTTTCTGACTCCTCACTCCTCGCCCCTCACTCCTCACCCCTCACTCCTTACTCTCCCCTTTCATCCTTCATCCCTCCTCCTTCATTCATCCTCCTCCTTCATCCTTCCTCTTATGCCTTCTGACGCTCTGTTCTCTGTGGAAAATCTCCGAGTTGCCTATCCTGCTTCAAGTCGGGGTCGGACGGCTGATGGGGGAATCTATTGGGCGGTGGATGATGTGTCATTTACGCTGCAACCGGGCGATCGCTTGGGATTAGTGGGGGAGTCGGGTTGTGGTAAGTCTACGTTGGGGCGGGCGGCGATGCGGTTGCTACCTCCTGCGAGTCAGGTTGAGGGGCGGGTGACGTTTCGGGGGCAGTCGGTGTTTGATTTGTCGCCGGGGGAGTTGCGGCGGTTTCGGGGTGAGGCGGTGGCGCTGATCTTCCAAGATCCGATGACTCGGCTTGATCCGTTGATGACAATTGGGGAGCACTGCTTAGAGACACTGCAAGCTCATCAACCGCAACTGTCGCGGCGGGAAGCAAAGGAACGGGCGATCGCGACGTTGGAGGCGGTGAAGATTCCAGCAAGTCGGTGGGCACAGTACCCGCATGAGTTTAGTGGGGGGATGCGGCAACGGGTGGCGATCGCGTTGGCGTTGTTGCTGGACCCGAAGCTGATTGTGGCGGATGAGCCGACGACGAGTTTGGATGTGACGGTTTCGGCGCAGATTTTGCAGGAGCTAGTGCGGTTGTGCCAGGAGCGGGAGATGGCGCTGCTGCTAATTTCGCACGATTTGGCGATGGTGGGGGAGTACTGCGATCGCATTGCAGTAATGTATGACGGCAAGATGGTGGAAACGGGGCCGACTGCTGCGGTGCTGGAGAAACCTCAGCATCCTTATACCAAGGCTTTATTGGAGTCAGCGCTGCATATCCAAGCGGTTCCGGCGGATGCCCCGATTCCGTTGCCAGATTTGTCTGTAACCGAGTCTACTAGCGACGAAACCTTTGACTCAGGAGCGATCCCCGATCCTTGGGCCTCACCAGAAGCGCTGCTGCGGGTGGAAGATTTGAAGCAGTACTACACGCTGGAGCAAAATTTCATTGCGCGTCTGTTTACCAAAGCAGACCAGACCATCAAGGCGGTGGATGGGATCAATCTGGAGCTGTATGCGGGTGAGACGCTAGGCTTGGTGGGGGAGTCGGGCTGTGGCAAGAGTACGTTGTCGCGCACGATTTTGCAGTTGATTCGGCCCACGGGGGGCAAGGTGGAGTTTCTCGGTCAAGACTTGACTCGCCTCTCTAAAGAAGCGATGCGGCAACAACGGCGACAAATGCAAATGGTGTTCCAAGACCCACGCGCTTGCCTAAACCCGCTGATGACGGTGGGCCAGAGCATTGGTGACCCGTTGGTGATTCATCAGTTGGCCAACGCGGCTGAGGTGAAGCAACAGGTATTCTACATGCTGAAGCGGGTAGGACTCACGCCTGCCGAAGAATTTTACCAGCGCTACCCAGCAGATCTTTCTGGAGGCCAACAACAACGGGTAGCGATTGCCCGTGCCCTGATTACTCGCCCCAAGCTGCTGATCTGCGATGAACCTGTGAGCATGCTGGATGCAACGGTGCAGACGCAAGTATTGGAGCTGATGCGGGAGCTAAAACAGGAGTTTGAACTCACCTATTTATTCATCACTCATGATCTCTGGGTGGCGCGTTTCTTCTGCGATCGCATTGCGGTAATGAATGGTGGCAAGATTGTAGAGATCGGCTCGACTAAGGAAATTTTTACTAAGCCGAAGCATCCTTATACACAAACTTTGTTGGGTGCTGCTCCGCTGCTGGCACGGCACTAACTCTTGTGAGGAAGCGTTGCAATTTGGGCTAGTGGCTTAAAAGTGATCTAGCTTGAAGGTAAGCTCTGCGATCGCAACATAGGCAGAGCTGGAATAGATCGTACCCGAGCGTTGCGATCGGGAGCAAAACCCATGGCAGAACCGGAAGTATTGGACTGTCCCAAGTGTGGCAAGAAAGGCTTGGTGCGGTGTTTACACAGTGAGGATGATTTGTTTCAGTGCGTCTATTGTGATTACAGTCATGATCTCACCAAGGCCAAAGAGTCTGACAGTGGAGCAGGCACTGTGTTTCTAGCGATCGCGTCTGCCCTTTTAATTGCGCTCCTGCTGCTGGGTTAAGAATAGGAGCTTCGGTTTTAAGGCTTGAGGGCGATTGCGCGAATCCGACGGTAGTCAGCAAACCAAGCCCCATCTCGATAAAGTTGGGGGCGAATGCGTTCGGCTATGTGGATGAGCAAGGTGTCTTGTTGCCCTACTGGGACGGCTTGCAGAAAAGATTGAGCAAACATCTTGATCCAGTTTTGAATGCCATCTGCATCAGTGAGGGGTGTAGGGCGATCGAACAATGCCGCAAACTGAACTTCAAAGCCTTGTTGTTCGAGTAGAGTTGAATATTCGCTAATGCTGGGAAAGTACCAGGGATTGAGAGTTTCAGGGTTTGGATAGCCGATTTCTCTCAGGCTTTGTTCTAATGTTGTCGCGATTGCCTGCACATTTTCTTTCCCCCCAAACTCGACTACCAAGCGACCTCCTGGTTTCAGGGCTTTCCACATGCTCGCGATCGCAGCTTCCGGTGGCTTAACCCAGTGCAACACGGCATTAGAGAAGATGGCATCAAACTGTTCTACAAACGATAGGTTGGTGGCATCAGCGACTTCAAAGCGTAAGTTGGGATAATTTTGCTGCGCTTGGGCAACCATGCTAGCAGCGCTATCAATACCCAGAACATCGGCTCCGCGATCGGCAATCTGCTGTGTGAGTGGTCCAGTGCCACAGCCTAAATCAAGGATGTGTTCGCCTGGGTGAGGGTCAAGTAGATCCAGCAGTGCTGCTCCATATTCAGCGACAAAGCTATGCTTGCGATCGTAGAGGTCAGCGTTCCACTGGTTTGTTGTCATTGTCTTGACTCACTTAGAAAACCATTTGGCTCCTTGCACTGCCCCCTGAATCCCCAAATTTTTTGTATAAGCAAGTCCTAGCCTGATTGAAGCTCTCTGCATTGGCCCCCTCAGTCCCCCAATACTGGGGGAAGCAAGAAAATCCCTCTAGTTCCCCCCAGTATTGGGGGGTTAGGGGGGCTAGAGGCTGAACTAAGCAATTAAATCGTGTGTATACGGTAGCCAAATTTGAGAGATTAGGGAGTCTTAAATCTCAGGAAAGTGCAGAAACTGCTTCTAAAATACGCTCTAAAACTGCATCTAAGTTAGCAAAGACTTCTTGGTTACGAAAGCGTACAACTTGATACCCATAAGTCTTGAACTGCTCAGTTCTTGCATTGTCATAGTCAGTTTGCTGATCGTGGGCTGCGCCATCCAACTCAATAATCAGCTTATGTTTCGCACAAAGAAAGTCTGCAATGAAGGGGCCAACTGGGTGCTGACAACGGAACTTTAAGCCATGCAATTGCTTACCTTTTAAGGCTTGCCAAAGTAGTTGTTCAGCGGGAGTGAGATTGTGGCGTAGCTTCTTGGCAGCGAGTTCAATTTCGGGAGTAGTGCCACGAATTCGGAGTGTTGCTTTCTTCAATGTGATGCTTGTGATCGCTTGAACTTAGAGTTCCCTGATTGGCCCCCCTAGCCCCCCAATTCTGGCAGGGCTGTTTTATACAACGAAAGCGTTCCGAACCAGGCCCCCCTAGCCCCCCAAATTTGGAGGGAACAAGACAGACAGGTCCAGCCCCCCCTTTCTAGAATGTCCGTCAGGACTATGTATTGGGGGCTAGGGGGGCATATCAATTAACTAAGCAGCGATCGCTTTTACTTCTTACGCGATTTGGTAGTGTAGCGCTAGACTTCTTGGGCTTCTCTGACTAGTGGTTGCGGTTGGGTTCTAGAGCGACTGGCGTGCTGCCCGTAGACATTGACTAGATAGGGCATGAGATAAGTCAAGGCTCCGGAGATCCAGCGATCGCGGGTCATGTTGCCTCGGAGCGTCGCAGAACCGTGATTGATCGCAAACAAGAGAGAGCCAACAAACAAAGCTGTTTTCAGGCCAGTGGGAATAAACTCTTTGTCGAACAAGATAGCCAGATAGCCTTTGATTCCCTTCATCGCCAATGAGCCATCACATCTATTGCCCAAATTAAACTACTTCGCTTATTGAAGCTGTGAAATAAATAGCAAACTTTTTGCCCACAACATGTTATGAGCATCGCTTCTTGAAGCTAGAGATTATCACCTTCTTTACTTTAAGAAACAATGATCCCAATCACAAGCAAACAAATCAAACCTTTAGATATAGAACTGGTGGCAGAGGTTACAGAAATACTTAGCAACTATCTTTTGGATAGGTGTTTAGTTAAAATACTTCATGCTTCTCTCATCTAGACCGCTAAAAGATATATTCTTCTGTCCTGAAGAGTCAAACTTTTATTCAAACTGTATAGAAAATCTAGTTCTCAAGCATTGCGTCGGTTCAGAATCTATTATTGAATTTGGCTCAGGTGACGGTAGCCCCGTGATCCAGGCTTTACTCAGAACTGAATTTGAAGGCACCGTTCACGGCTTTGAAATCAATCCTCTAGCGTGTAATGTCGCCCAAGAGAAAATCAGCGAACAAGGCTTAAGCGATCGC
Source organism: Trichocoleus desertorum ATA4-8-CV12 (assembly GCA_019358975.1). NCBI lineage: Bacteria > Bacillati > Cyanobacteriota > Cyanophyceae > Leptolyngbyales > Trichocoleusaceae > Trichocoleus > Trichocoleus desertorum. The sequence goes on along the minus strand of JAHHIL010000001.1, from coordinate 49,713 downwards.
TACCAAGTCCACTCCAAGTCCTTCTTTGATTCACTCAAGTTTCAGGCAGATTACTTAATCTCCAATCCTCCTTACTTACCTGCCGTAGACAACAAGCTTTATCAGCCTTTACTACATGGTGGTATAGACGGAATTACTATCAGCAAGAAGCTACTCTCTTGCAATCACAAAAATGTCTTAGTCATGGCTGCCAGCTATTCCGACCCGCAAGGACTGGTAGACTACGCCAGAGAGAAAAACTACTTTGTTTCCGACTTCATCATTTCACCATTATCCTTCGGCTACTATAGCTCTGACCCTAAAGTACAAAGTAGAATTGCCGAATTACGTCGAGAGAATCGAGCCTTCTACTCCGATAACCTATATCTCCTAGCAGGGGTGCTATTCACTAAACAAGAAACCGCAGATACCGAGGATGTCTCCCCGGAGCTTATGCAGTTAATGACAGCGCTGTAAAAGCTTACGCCATCTAGAATCTAACCCCAAAACCCTTCTCTTAAAAAGATACAAGGAGAGGGGCTTTTAATATGTCTTTTGTTTATGTTTTTCTAGCTCCCCTTCCCTACAGGGAAGGGGTTGGGGGTTAGGTTCTAATCTCTCAATCTAAAGTAGCGGCTGTATCTGCTTCTCGCACCGATCGCGCCATTGCATCTCCCGCGCGATCGCCAATTAACTTCTCTTGGTCATATCCCAATACAATCTGCCAAGCCTCGTTGGGATACCGCTCCGTCAAAGGCAATGCCACATCATCAATCATCCAGCGACCGTGGCGCTCATCCTCGCGGATATGCAGTTCCCAATACCCAGAGGCGGTATCCGATAGGTTCAATCGTTGTGCCGCTGTTAAGTAGTTACGGTAAATCCAAGGGCCAGCAATTTCAAAATACGCTAAGCCGCCGTTGTAGCGCAGATAGTGCTGTTTGCACTCCGTCAACAAGAAGTTGTGGTTGATGCTCGCCAACACTTCCCAAGGCACTAAATCAAAATACGCTTCTGGCTCTGTGCTCAAGCCCAACTCTGCCATCATATTGGCGAAGAAAGTCGAGTGCTTGCGATTAAGCCGTCCATTGCCATATTCCTCTAGCAGCACCCGCACCAATGTACAGTGCACCTCATTGCTAGCACCGCCTAAAATCCGCACCAAACGACTCGCTTCCACCAAGCCATCAAAAGACGCGATCGCCAGCAAACGCCGATACCCCGCCAAAGTCGCCTCTTCCCGGAGATAACGGCTATTGGCATTCAGAGGTGGATCAAGGTCAGCATCAGAGCGCTCAATCAGCGCCTGCTTCACCGCCGCCAGATCCAACTGCTGCAACGCCGCTACATCTAACTGCTGGCTTTCCCAAACTTGCCAAACTGACTCAATACGGTTGCGAATTTGTTGTAGATAAAACGATCGCTCATTGATATAGTGGCGTAGATCGTCATACCAGAAAAACTTGAGGCGATTAATCCGATACAGCACCCGCTGCACAAAGCGATGAGCCGCTTCTGTCCCAGATTCATTCCCAGGTTCACCACCAGATTCAGCGCTCACATACGCCGCATCTAAAGCGATCGCTAACACTCGCTCAAAATCCTGAACCAATCCTGGTTCGGATTGAACCCTTTGATCCAGATCTTCTAGCTCAAGTAACCGAACAAACTGTTGCTCTGCCTCCAAGTAGTTGGGGCTTGCTTGAGCTTCGGATACAGCGCTGGCTCCAGCGTTCGGGTTCTGGAGCATCATCGTACTGCTCTGCATGAAATCTTCCTTTGTGTTGAAAACAGCTAATCGCGATCGCTCAAAAGCTCTCCGCTACCAAACCTCAGGGTGCTCCCATCAAAGCAGGTGCCAAAAGTGGTACCAAAGGAAGCTTAGACACTTGGTTTTCATCAAACAAAAAACGTTAGACAAAAACCAAACCATGCCAGAGGTCTACTGTCTCCAAGGTAACGAAGCCACGCAAACTCTCCGTCCGTCCCCAGAAGGACTCAGCGCACAAAGCAGCTTCTACCTTTTGGCGTGCAAGGATAAAAAAGAGAAGAAAAGGAGGCTAAAAGAGCTGAGGGGGCGAGTGCCCCCAGAAGTTTGAAGTTCAATAAACGTTCAAAAGCTCTTAAACATTTAAGATCTATTTTTATACAGATCCTAGGGAGAGCCTAAGATCCGTGTTGAGAAGCCATTGCCGCAGGAGAAGTATTCTCCTGATAGTTACTATCCAGCCAGCAGCGTGGCAGAGATTCACCCGACGGAAAAATCAACTCCGTCTTAGCAAAAGATTTGGGATCTTGTTCCTCTTGACCATCTTGAATGCGACCCTTCACCTGGTCGTGCATGGGATTAGCGAGATCTTCAATTGACACAACTTCAATCAAAGCGTCATCATTTTTTTGCTTCAGAAACATAGATAATCTCCTAAATTTGAGTTTTAACCCGAAAGTAGCCAGCGTGAACCACATCACCCCGACCCACAATCAATTAAGCGAACCCTGGCAAACTGATCTACCAGAGAATCCAGGGACAAAATCAACAGAGCTTGCGGGCATGCCTAAGGCTAATGCAGAGATGCCTTGCTCAACGCCCCCCTTTAGCTATATCATCTTGACTTCACAGAGTTTCAACGTTAACCAGCAACTCTTGAGGGCATCGTTTGGGAGTAACCTGACAAGACTTTCTGTAGCTCCCTAATACGCCCCATCCTGCCTTTAGGCGATCGCGTTACTCCCCAACCTACGACATTAAGAAAGCTGAACGATCATCAACCTTGATTACAAGATCCCCCCAGCAGAATAAGCGGGTCAGTCCTGAATGGTAGATTGATTGGAATTAGCAGGTTTTCGCCATCAACCTATCAGCTAGGACATATGTACGATAAGAATTCCAAGAAAGACTGGGTGAGTGCGGGTGCTACTGCAACCGTTGGAGCAAGTCTTGCAGCAACTTTCTCCGTTTTCCAAGGACGTGATCCGCTCGTTGCCTTTGTTATCCTGGTCTTCGCCGTTGCAGTCGCCCTAGTGATCGATCACTTTTGGTAAGAGTAATTTGGCAACAGTAACTTATAAGAGCGATCGCCAAAAGTTATTAAAGCCTAAATACAAAATCGGAACAAAAAAAACTTCACATCTCTCCTCAGAAAGTGTGAAGTTTTTGTGTCTAGCTACCAACTTCTTCAAACGAGAATTAAATTTATTTTCTGAATCTCAAGCAAAGAAAACAGTATTGATTAGTGAATCAGGTTAAGAACATCGCGGACAACGCTGAAACCAGCTAGATCCCAGATCAAATAGGCCGCGAAACCAATCATCGCGAGACGGCCATTCCACAGTTCTGCTTGAGGATTCCAACCGAAAAGAAATGCGTTGCGCTCAATGCCATTGTATGCGGGGGCTACAGAGGCCAAGTCAGTGGTTTTGTTGGTCTGCATGTTTACATTCCTTAATGTTAAAGGGATGCTTCTATGCTATGGCTGAGTTGTACTCCTGGGGTCTGTCATTAGAGGTATCTATGACACCTGTCAAAGAGTAGAGGTGGCGAGAAACTTCTCAAAACCCATCCAACCAGCCGCGATCGCTACCACCTTTCTTCAGAGCGATCGCGGTTTATTGCATAGAGTGCGGGCGGTGGCTGACTCAAGCGACATCAATTTGTGATGCCAAGTTCATACATCATCCAAAGCGATTGGCTAACATACAGTTGCAACTGACATTCTAAAACTGCTATGAGACGCTTCCGGCAAGGGCTGCTGATTCTAATCTGTCTTTATGGGCTGTATCTCATTAAGACAGCCTTGGGAATTGACATTTCTCAGCGCTACACCGCTTGGGAGGTCTTCAAGTTACCAGTCAAACCCTTGATGCATCGATCTCTGGCTAATACCTATCCGGAACATTCACGATCTGCAAACGAGAGGTCATAAAGCGATCCATCCACTTTTCTAGATAGACTCGATTGGCTTGACGTTGTTTGGGATCTTCCGTGTCGAGCGGATGAGGCATCAACCCCCGGATCGCTGCTGTAGTCACACAAAACATTGACTTCTGGAAGCTCTCGCAAATTTTCACCCGCAGATCATCTTCGCCCCGAAGTCCCCGCTGATAAATTTCATGCAAGTAATCTGGCAGGAAGTGCCGCATATCCTGCATCAGTAGCGTGGGAGGAATGCCAGCTCCACCAATCGGCAACGGGTCGGCATATAGCGCCCCATAGGTGAACTGGTCCTGAAAGACAGGAATTTGTTGGGCTTGAGCGTTGTAAGACACCGTACCTAGGAAAGGGGTACCTCGGAAGAAAATAGTATCTACATAAGGGACTGCTGCATCCATCAAGAACGTCAGCCCTGCTGATTCAGGAATAATGTCATACACCTGACCTTTCACTTCGACGGCGTAAACCAGGGGTTGACTGGCAGCAGCGACCAAAGCATCTTGCACATGCTGCACCACCTCTGCGATCGACTGAATTTCCTTGCGATCGAAGCGATCCGAGAGGTCGATGAACATATCGCTCATCACCCGCCAGAACTGACCCAACACCTTGTAATAGGCAAGTTGCCGAATCTGCTCTGGCAAAAAGTCTGGAAAAAATCGCTGCAAACTACTGACCAACCAGTTATTTTTGGTTTTGGCCTGCATCACCCGTTGGGCTCGTTCAAGAAATTCCGGTGAGTCTAGATAAGTGTCGAGATCGCCGCCACCATGCCACATCATGGTTTTCATCACGTACTCGGCATACTCGTAATTGATGCGATCGTGATTCCAGAAGCGCAGCAGTTTCCCTAGCGAAACTTCCCCATTGAAATATTTAAAGAAAGGAAAGAGTTCCAAAAACTGATGATCAGCAATATAGATCAAGTTTTTGGAGTACGCATCCAGCACAATGCCATAGCTTTTGAGGATACCCACGACTTCTAAAACATTGATCTGGTTATTGGCGAGCAGTGCTTCTCCCGCTTCTAGCCGATGCACGTACTCCGCTAAGGGATGATTAGAGGGTTGCTGGATAGTACTGACCATTGGCTTAGTTCTCCTCCAGAGCGATCGCAGCGGAACTAGTTAAGAGAGATTCCTTCAGCAGCTTTTCAGTGGGGTCAACCACTTCAGGAATAGGCGTAGCTTTGACTACCACAGTTGTGGATACCGGGGCCAGCGCTGTAATGGTCGTCTCGCCCCAAGTAGTCAACCAATTGGGTTGAATCCCCAGAACCACAATCAGAACTGCTAGAAAGATGGCGGGAGCGCGATCGCGCCAGGTAACGGGAGGCAGGTTTTCTACTGCTTCTGAGAGCCGCCCAAAGAAAGCTCGGTTCATTAACAGGAGAAAGTACACCGCTGTTAAGCCAGTTCCCACCATGCAGAGCAGCGTCTGTACCGGAAACACGGGAAAGCTGCCCCGAAAAACCACGAACTCAGCGATAAATCCGACCATACCAGGAATGCCAGCACTCGCCATCACACCCACAATCATCAAGGTGCCAATTAGGGGTAAGCCGCGCTCAGGATTCAGCAAACCTCGGACCACATTCAAGTCTCGGGAACCCGCCTTGGAGTAAACCACACCCACCAGCAAGAACAGCATGGCGGAAATTAAACCGTGGCTGATCATTTGCATTAAAGTTCCGACCAAGCTCAAAGGGGTTGCTGCTGCCATTGCCAGAAGCACATAACCCATGTGAGCAATGGAGCTGTAAGCCACCATTTTCTTCATATCGGTTTGAGCGATCGCCGCTAATGCTCCATAGAGCACACTCACGACTGCCCAACTTGCCAACCAGGGTGCAATCACTTGCCAAGCATCGGGAAACAAACCATATCCGAAACGGAGCAAGCCGTAAGTACCCAGCTTGAGCAACACACCTGCCAGCATCACTGACATGGGAGTAGAAGCTTCTACGTGAGCATCAGGCAACCAAGTATGGAAAGGAAAGAGAGGAACTTTAATCCCAAACCCTACCAATAACAGGCTTAGTAGCACTACCTGTTGTCCCATCGGTAGCGTATGGGCAATGACAGTTTCGTAGTCGAAGTTGAAGGAGCCGCTCAGCCAAGCTAGCCCAAAGTAGGAAGCCAGAACTAACACCCCCGAAATGGCGGTGTAAATCAAGAATTTGGTAGCCGCGTAACCCCGACGAGCTCCGCCCCAAATGGCAATGAGCAGGTAGAGCGGAATCAGTTCTACCTCATAGAACAGGAAGAACAGGAGCAGATTCTGAGCTAAAAACGCTCCAGTCACAGCAGCACTGAGCAACAGAAGCAAGCCATAGTAAAGTCGAGGCCGCCGGATTTCCTCGTCGGAGCTGTAAATGGCAACGCCTGTGAGGAGACAGTTCATCAAGACCAGAGGCAATGACAGACCATCGACTCCCAGGCGATAGGTCAGCCCCAAGTTATCTAGCCAGGGTAGCGCTTCTTGAAACTGTTGTCCTGGTTCGAGCTGAATAAACTGACTGGACAATACCACCGATAGACCTAAGGTGATAACGGCAAATATCAAAGCCAGGGTTCGATAACGATGGGAGGCCAAAGTTTGAGGCCAAAATGCCACCAAAATTGCTCCCAAAACAGGTATCCAGATTAAGCCGCTGAGCATAACTCCTCCTCCCTACGCTGATGAACCCATCAGGAAATTGATGATGCCATTCACAAGAGACCTGTTCATAAACAAGCCCAAGAGGGTAATGCTCAGAAAAACAATCAGAGCATAAAACTGGCTTTGGCCCGAAGCACTGTACTTGAGGGTCTCGCCACTAAAAATGGAGGCGATACCGACGAAGTTGACAAACCCATCGACGACATAGCGATCGAACCAAGAGGTGAGCTGAGACAGTACATTCACACTCAGCACTACACTGACACGGTACAAGCGATCGACATAGAAATCGTAGGCCAGCAAGTCTTGCACAAATCTCAATGGAATCAAAATTGGTCTGGACAAAGTTCTGGTCAAGCCAATCGTTGCTCCTATCCCACAACCGATCGCACCTGAAAGGACTAGGAGGAAGACCGCTCCTAGGTTCAAGTAACTCCAGTCAGGTAACAACAACAGCTTTTGCATCATTAAGGGGACGAGCAGTGTCAGAATGGTCAAGCTCACCATCGGTACTGCCATCTGCCAAGGCACTTCTGGAGCTCGTCGAGTTTTAGCCTGTGGAGTGCCTAAAAACACCAGGCGAAATACCCGCGTCACATTAATGGCACTTAAGGCATTGGCAATCAACAGAATTGCTACAATCCACGGGTGCTCAGTCCAAAAAACGTCCACACCCCGCTCTAGCGCCCAAAAGCCTCCTAGGGGGAATAAACCAACTAGACCCGCAATTCCCACTAAGAAAGCGATCGTGGTCGCTGGCATTCGAGACCACAAGCCACCCATTTCTGTCAGATCTTGGCTGTTGGTGGTGATGATGACCGAGCCGCTGCTCATAAACAGTAGAGCTTTCGCGATGCCGTGGGTCAAGAGCACCAAGAGGGCAAACCCACTCCACTGCATACCTACTGCAATGAACACTAAGCCCAAGTAAGCACTGGTGGAATGGGACAAAGCCCGCTTAATGTCTATTTGGGCGATCGCCACCAAAGCAGCCCCAATCGCTGTCACTGCCCCTAACACTACCAGCGTGGCCAACACCACAGGAGACAAACCTAAAATCGGCTGCAACTTGATCAAGATATAAGCGCCACAACCCACCACTAGAGAGTTTCGCAGCACTGAAGCGGGATTCGGGCCTTCCATCGCTTCATCCAACCAGAGGTGAAACGGGAACTGAGCACACTTGCCCGCAGGCCCTGCAATCAAAGACAAGCCAAGCAAGGTTGCCGTCAAAGGCGATAAGTTCGCTGTTTCAGCCCAGGCGTACAAATCAGAAAAATTTAAGCTGCCTGCCATGCTAGAGAGAGCCACAACTCCCATCAGCAGCAGCAAATCCCCTACTCGCTTGGTCAGAAAGGCATCGCGAGCCGCAGTGACAACCAAAGGCTGAGCGTACCAAAAACCCACCAATAAATAGGTAGACAGCGTCAAAAGCTCCAAAAGGGCATAGCTGAGAAATAGCGAGTCACTCAGCGCCAAGCCACTCATCGCTGCTTCAAAAAATCCCATCAAGGCAAAGAAGCGAGCTAAGGCCCAGTCCTTCTCCATGTACCCCAAAGCAAAGAGCTGCGCCAGGAAGCTCAGAATTGTGATTAGTTCCATCGCCCCAACGCTAACCGGAGAGATGTCGAGGGCAAAGGATAAGTCTAAATCAGCTACGCTCAGCCAATGAATAATGTACTGCTGTGGCGCTTGGTTCCAAGTCGCTCGAAAAAGCAACGTGCCATGAACCAAGGCAACAACCGTCATCAAAATATTGAAGTAAGCGGCTGGTCGGGGCCCAGTGCGGCGCACAATGCCGGTTGACCACGGCAGAGTTATGATCGCACCCAGCAACCCATAAAAGGGAACCCACCAGCTGGACTGGAGGAGAAACTGGTTCATTGAAATCGCCCTTGAAACTTCACCATCTAGTGCTGCTTAGAAACTCCCCAGAGTCAGCGAACCAACCCCAGAGAGCTCAGTTAAAAGTGGTCTATTAATCAGTGAATTAAATCTTTATTAATATCCAGCTTAACGCCTCAACCCCGATAAATCTAGGGCTTACCAGCTAAAAAATCATCAACGGGAGCCCTAACTTTTTCTTATACAAGTAAGCATAACTTTGCCTTTTAATAACGCGATCGCAAACGTATCAGCCGCCATTGTCAAGGGTGATTCGAGTTTTACGTCGCCCCTTTCATGGCAGCAGAGATCTAAATCCCTCATCTAATTTATCATCTCCTAAGGGTATCTATAACCTTGCCGCATTTCTCTCTAGCTCCTGATCAAATTTGTCTGCCTAATTTTTAGTTAGCTCAAGTAGTTAGCTCAAGCTCCTAGCCCAAGACAGATTGCAATTTCAGTCTTTGGTGCCTGCGGAGCAAGCAGCTAAAGGTGCAATTTGCAGGATAATCTTTGCAATAAAAAGCCTAAAAAGAGTATCAGAAAAGAAGCTTTCTTGCGCAAAAAATTCATATGCACAAAATAGGCCTTTAAATAATTAGCTTTAAAAAACCTGATACTCAATGGAGCCTGCACTTCAAGAAGAATTAATTAAATTTAATAATAAGCGATATTAGATAATATCATTTTGTCTTATATTGCCAATGATATAGAGCGTCCTCTATTCTTTAACACAGGATGTTAAAAGATCCGTTGAAGTTGAAACAATGGGTCTTCTCGTCCATTTTTTCAGCGCCGTCCATTCCAACATTTTTATTTAACCCAGGAGATAAGCAATGCCAATTGCAGTAGGCATGATTGAAACCAGAGGCTTCCCAGCGATCGTGGAAGCGGCAGACGCAATGGTTAAAGCAGCTCGCGTCACCCTAGTTGGCTACGAGAAAATCGGCAGCGGTCGTGTCACTGTCATCGTGCGGGGCGACGTATCTGAAGTTCAAGCTTCTGTATCGGCTGGCGTGGAATCTGTGAAGCGAGTCAACGGTGGCGAAGTACTATCGACCCACATTATCGCTCGTCCCCATGAAAACCTGGAGTACGTGTTGCCAATGAGCTACACCGAAGCAGTAGAACAGTTCCGGACCTGATCGGGCGGCCAAAGCTTTACCGCTTTGGTTCAGTATTTTTAGTCAGCGCTCAAAGAGAAAAAGGAGTTAGACCTCATGGCAATTGCAGTGGGCATGATCGAGACCTTGGGCTTCCCGGCGATCGTGGAAGCCGCGGACGCAATGGTCAAAGCAGCTCGCGTCACCCTAGTTGGCTACGAGAAAATCGGTAGTGGACGTGTCACCGTCATCGTGCGAGGCGACATTTCTGAAGTCCAAGCTTCTATAGCAGCAGGTATTGAATCTGTGAAGCGAGTCAACGGGGGACAAGTGCTGTCTACCCACCAGATTGCTCGTCCTCACGAAAACCTGGAGTATGTGCTACCCATCCGTTACACTGAGGCAGTCGAACAGTTCCGTGAGAGCGTAAATGGTCCTCGCTCTCTCCCCTACACCAGACCCTAGGCTTGAATGCTAATTGCTAAAGTTCGCGGCACGGTTGTCAGTACACAAAAAGACCCTGGTCTACAGGGTAGTAAATTCCTCTTATTGCAACTGATCGATGAAAATGGCAACCTTCTACCAGAGTATGAGGTGGCAGCTGATTGTGTCGGGGCAGGGCTAGATGAATGGGTACTGATCAGCCGAGGAAGCGCAGCTCGTCAGCCTTCTAGCCAAGAAAAGCGTCCGATTGATGCGCTTGTGGTGGCAATTATTGACACGGTTACGGTTGACAATTCCCGGCTTTATAGCAAGAACGAGGTCTATCGTTAGTCGCCCACTAACAGTTGCTTTAGCAGCCAACGGGGTAATGAATTGTTGGCTGTTCTTGCAAACTTGAGCCAGCAGTTCTCGTGAGGGTGGGTCTATCGCCTGCCCTACCCAACATTATTGCTGAAGGCCAGCATGGCTATTTCAGTTAGGAGATTCAGTTATGGTAGTCCGCAGTTCTGCGGCCCCCCCAGCTCCGTGGTCTAGTAGCACGGCCCAGCCGCAGATCAAGCCGCAGATCAAAGAGACGGCTTATGTCCACGCTTTCGCCAATCTGATCGGGGACGTGCGAGTTGGTGACAATGTTCTGATTGCAGCGGGAACCTATATCCAAGCGGATAAAGACAACCCCTTCTACATCGGCACTGGCACCAATATTCAAGACGGAGTGATGATTCATGGTCTAGAAAAGGGCCGAGTGATTGGGGATGACCAGAATCAATACTCTGTCTGGATCGGCAGCAATGCTTCGATTACCCACAAGGCTTTGATTCACGGTCCAGCCTACGTCGGCAATGACTGCTTTATTGGTTTCCGCTCCACAGTATTTAACGCTCGTGTGGGCAAAGGCTGCATTGTAATGATGCATGCTTTGATCCAAGATGTGGAAATTCCACCAGGTCGGTATGTGCCGTCCGGTGCAGTCATTACCAGTCAACAGCAGGCCGATCGCCTACCCGATGTGGAAGACTCGGACATTGAGTTTGTCAGGCACATGGTAAGCAACAACAATGCCCTACCTGCTGATAATCTCCATGCTGAAGATATTGCTTGTCTCATACCCATTCGTAATAAGTTAACGGAGCCTGATACCTTTGGGGAAGGTCAAGGTTCTGGCAGTCGCAACCATCAAGAGTCAACTATGCAATTAAGTTCAGAAGTACTGCAACAAGTGCGCCAACTCCTGGCTGGGGGTTACCGGATTGGCATCGAGCACGTGGATCAGCGTCGCTTCCGCACCAATTCTTGGCAGAGCTGTGCCCCCGTTCAAGGCAACAGCGAATCTCAAACGATCGCGGCGTTAGAAGCTTGTCTCGCCGAGCACCAGGGTGAATACGTTCGTTTGTTTGGGATTGACACCAAAGGCAAGCAGCGAGTTTCAGAACTGATCGTTCAGCGTCCTGGCGATCCAGCCGTGACCGCCTCTAGCGGTGCTTCTACTGGCCGCAGCTGGAGCAATGGCAGTGGTCAAAGCAGTGCTTCTACGACTGCTAGAAGTAGTTCTTCGAGTGGTAGTGGTGTGACCGCAGAAGTTCAGCAGCAAGTGCGTCAACTCTTGAGCCAAGGCTACCGCATTGGGACTGAGCACGTGGATGAGCGTCGCTTCCGTACCAACTCCTGGAACAGCTGCAGCCCCATTCAAGCAACGAGCGAAGCTCAGGTTTTGGCAGAACTGAATTCTTGTCTAGCTGAGCACCAAGGCGAGTATGTGCGACTGATTGGGATTGACTCCAAAGCTAAACAACGGGTATTAGAAACGATTATTCAGCGCCCTGGTGACAAGGCCAACGTATCCAGCACTGCTGCTTCCCGGAGCACGGGTCACGTAGGTGGTGGTCAAACTTCGTCTCAAGGTGCTGGCTCTAGTGGTGGTTCTGCAAGCGGCGATCTGCAACAGCAAGTGCGTCAGCTCTTGAGCCAAGGCTACCGAATTGGCACTGAATACGCCGATGAACGCCGCTACCGCACTAGTTCTTGGAAGAGCGGTCCTTCGTTCCAAGCCAAGCATGAATCAGAAGTGTTGGGCAACTTAACCAGCTTCTTGGCTGAGCACGAAGGCGAATATGTGCGGTTGATTGGCATTGACCCCCAAGCTAAGCGTCGAGCTTCTGAAACCTTGATTCAAACTCCCAGCGGTAAACCTCAGGGGGCTAGTGTTCCCGTTTCCCACACCAACGGTAATTCGAGTAACGGTTCTAGCAGCTTCAGAAACCATTCCAGTGGTTCCAGCGCTAGTAGCAGTGGCTTGTCTGCGGAAGTGCAGCAACAAGTACGCCAACTGTTAAACCAAGGCTGCCGGATTGGCACTGAGTATGCAGATGAGCGCCGTTATCGCACTAGCTCGTGGAAGAGCGGCCCCTCCATTCAAAGCAATAGTGAATCGGAAGCATTCGCTTCTCTGAAAGCAATTGTGGCCGAGCATGAAGGGGAGTATGTGCGACTGATTGGAGTTGACCCCAAAGCTAAGCGTCGGGTGTCGGAACTTCTGATTCAGCAGCCTAAGGCGATCGCTCAGCGTTAATGATGTAAATTCTGGTGGAGGTTCTGATCTGTCAAGGTCACCTAGTACAGCCGATTCTTGTTTGACTCTAGAGGTGCCCACGCTCATGTCTTTGCCACCACTTCACCCCCCTGCGAATCCTGAAACTTATGTACGGGGTGACGTGACAATTCATTCAGGTGTTGCGATCGCACCGGGCGTGCTCATTCAAGCAGAACCCAACAGCCGGATCATCATTAATGCAGGCGTATGCATTGGGATGGGCAGCGTCCTGCATGCTTACGAAGGAACTTTAGAGCTGCGCGAAGGAGTGAACTTAGGTGCAGGTGTTCTAGTCATTGGTGAAGTGACCATTGGCGCGAATGCTTGCATCGGTTCCTCCGCTACCCTCTTCAATTGTGAGATTGAGGCAGGGCAGTTGATACCCTCTGGCTCTTTGTATGGAGATTCGAGCCGTCAAGTAGCCTTGGAAAATGGTTTAGAAGCCAATGCTAAAACAACTTCTGAACCTACGGCTAACTCTCAGCCTGTCGCTACTCCAGCGGCTACATCGACCCCAGCTCAAACAACGACACCATCACAAGTAACCTCAGAGGCAACCTCAGAGGCAACGCCAAAGCCAACCTCAGATCAGTCAGCCTTAGCAACAAAATCTCCGGAGGCAGCGCCAACCCAAGTTTATGGGCAGGCTTATCTCAATCGATTGTTGGGAACGCTCTTACCCCATCGACAAGCGCTAAATCAACCGATTAATAATGATGATTTAAGCGAATGATGCCTAAGGAGGGCGAAGAATTCGGCTAACGACTTCTACAATTTAAGGAAGAATCATTGCCCGAATCTTCTGCTTCCACAGGTTCTGATTAAGGTTTTAGATGATGACACCTCCGAACAATTCTCCTACCTCTGAACGGCTCCGTCGCATCCAAAGCCTCAAAGAAAGCGCACTTGGCCTCGTTTCCACCCGGAGTTTTCCAGCCATTGTTGGCACCGCCGATATGATGCTCAAGTCTGCGGGTGTCACATTAATTGGTTATGAGAAAACGGGTGGGGGCTACTGTACTGCGGTCGTGCGGGGCAGAATTGCAGACGTGCGTCTTGCGGTAGAGATGGGGGCAGAAACGGCGGAGAAGTTTGGGGAACTAGTATCTGCCGTGATCATTCCTCGTCCCCTTCCCAACCTAGAGGCCGTATTGCCCATTGGCACTCGATTAGCCGAGTTAGCTCTCGAAAATTCTCAAAGCCGTCTGAGTAACTTAGCAGTGGGTCTGCTGGAAACAAGAGGGTTTCCGGCGATGGTCGGTGCAGCAGATGCCATGCTGAAGTCGGCGGATGTGCAGTTGGCTGCCTATGAGAAAACGGGAGCTGGCCTTTGTACTGCCATTATTCGCGGCTCTGTGGCAGACGTGGTGATTGCAGTTGAGATTGGTATGCAAGAAGCCGAACGGATCGGAGAATTGCACGCCGTTATGGTGATTCCTCGACCCTTAGATGACCTAGAAGCGACCCTACCGACAGCAGCCTGTTGGATTGAGAAAAAACCCGATCCTTTACCAATCTTGATCTCAATTCCAGTCCAGGAAGAAGAGAAGGAACTGGTTGAGCTAGAGCGATCAACTGTCCAACCTCTAGCCCTCCCAGCCCAAGTAGCTGAACCAGAGTTGTTAGAACTCCCAGATCTGCAAAAATTACCGAAGCGGTTAGAAGAACTCTAGCTGACTTATTTTTGAGAGCGATCGCCCGCTAGGATTCTATTTCCAACACCCCTTTCCTTTTTGCATGAATACTTTTCATATGTCGCTTCACAGTGTTGACTGTGATGTATAGCTTTGTGGCAATTTTCTTATAGGAATAGTTGTCTTGATACAGTAACCAAACTTCTGCTTCTCGTGGGGTCAGACGATATTGTTGCACCTCGGCGATCGCTTTATTATGCATCGATTGATGTCGATCTTCGAGGGTGACTAATAGAAATGGGGATTCACTGTTCTCAGCTGATAGCCAGCTAGCTCGCACTCGAATGGTATTGAAATTAGGTGTCGTAATTTCTGACTCTACGACCGAGTTTGAGCTGCTTCGCTGTTGATTTTTCACTAAAACTTCGCAAACCCGCCAAATTTGCTGGGGGACACGCTGAAGTTGAGCCAAGCTCTGGGTTAGCTGACCACAAACTTGGCGGGCATAATAATTGCCATGCACCCAATCACCAGTAGGTGTCAAGAGCAAAATGCCATCCATAAAGCATTCAATGGCTTCTTGTAATAAAGCGGGTTTTAATCCTGAGGTAAGTCGGCGGTCTAAAACTTGAAGGGATCGATCAGTTCTTTCAGGGGCATTGATTAAACTGTTCATTTTGGGGTTATTGAATTAGTATTTTGAACTTTGAGCCTATGGAGTTTTAGTTAGGTTCTTTTCACGTCACTCAATAGGTTGGGTCTTGTTTCTTATGCGCTTAGCCCATAATTTCAAGAGCAATTACCCCAAAAGCGTAAAACGTTAGAAAAATTAAAGTTGCCGCCCGAAACTGAGCAACTCTACCTACAAAGAGCTGTCATTCTGACAGTATTGCAAAAAAATTGACATTTCATTTAATACTGAGCCACACTTTGTATCTTGAGTAACCGTATGATCCTTCCTGCCAACGGTAGGCAGTAGCTTTCTACACCAATTGGTCTTTGCTCCGAACGCTTAGCCCCAAGGAATCGCTTGAAGTTTTGCAGAAAGTCGTGCGATCGCCTGAGCCCCAACCTCCAGGCCAGCTTTCGGCTAACAGTTTTTTTCTGGGATCTCAGCAGAACTATAAGAATTTTGATAATGTGTTACGTGCTGTAATATTTAGGCAAAAAGGGTACAAGAAGGCAATGACTGGATTTATTCGCGGTTTCTTTGGTGCTAAAGCAAAGGCTGAAGATTCCACCCTAGAGTCCACTAATGGTGCAAGCAATAATGATGCTGGTGCTGCTATCAAGAGCACAGCTAGCCAGCCTGCACCCACATCTAAAGCCTTCTTCCTCAATGATGACGAAGCTAAGAGCTGGGGTAATGTCGAGTACATGCGGAAGGCGATGAAAGTTCGCCGTACTTTCCCTAAAACTGCAGGGGGTAATGTTAGGGAGATCGTGTCTGAAATCTCCTCTTTAGAGAACAAGCTACAACTGTCTCAAGCTCAAATAGAGATTGCCAACCCTGCTCCGGCGGCTCAACCGGAGTCAGCCATTCTCAACAATGATGCGATCGCAGCACGCCGCAGCACCGACACCAGCATGGATCTGTTCCGCAACATGGCCCGCGACCTGAAGAAGCGCTAACGTCTCTTTCTAGGTGTAGAGCAACTTCTGTTCTACACCTCAACCAACGTCTGTGATTACTGATTGCCTTCCAGATTCTGTTGCATAGCCACACCGACAGCTTGAACTTGTGGATCAGCACTTTGAAGCAGAGCGGATGTAACCGTATGTTGAGCAGTATGACTGCAATAAGGGCGATCGCTTGTCACACTTGAGAGATCAACGTACCAATTCGCTTCAGAATGCTGAAAACCTCATAGAGTTTGTTCTGACGTGGTAGGAGCGAGAAGACATCCGAGAGATCATATTCCCCTTGAGCCAACTCAACGAAGGCGAAGCTGCCACCATTTGTGACTAAGCCAAATAGAGGCTTTTCTGGATGGGGGTTAGCCATCATGTAAGCGAGAGCTTGAGGGATAGCAATCTCTAGATCAAACGTGGTGCGTTTAGACTCAATCACTAAAACCCAAAATTGGTTTTGTACGGCCAATGCATCAATTCGCCCTCGCAAAACTTCATCCTGGTCAGCGATCGCAATTTCGATTGGAGTTTCTGCTTGAAACCGAAAGGGAGCCTCATAGAAGCCCGCTAGATCTAGCAACGGAGACAGCAAAACCAATTTGATCGTCTCTTCTGTCAAGAAACCATCGGCTCTCTGATAAACATACTTACGCTTAATGCGATCGAGCAGTTCTTTCTCTTGGTCAGTCAGGGGAGGTGAATCCGCGAACCACTCTGTAAAAAACTGCTCATTTTCAGTGCGCCTAAGATTAATCTGGCCTGTACCTGGTTTAGAGTCGTAATGTTTTCAGAGATAGGAATTGTTTGAACCATTGCTAGCCCACTTTTGCAGCTTGCGATGCTACCAGCTTAAGCGATCGCCCAAGTTCTAACTATGGGTTGACTGTGAGAACCAAGGGTCGGCTGAAAGCGGTAAACTCTTCATTTGTCACTGCATCTCGGCCACTCACTTGGCACACAACTCGCACCTGGCCAGGTGTAACCGTACGGATTGCCGACTCACGGTTGGTATTTTGGCCCGGAATTATCTGTTGAGGACGGTCAATCACATCAAAGTTGAGGGCGATCGCCCAGGCAGCGCTGAGTGGGGAATATTCGCAGAACGCATTGACATTAGCTAGGGGATTGGGTCCCCGGTTGCCATAGGTCTGAACCACCTTGGGCTGCTGGCCTAAGCGAGTCGAGGGTTCAGTCAAGATCGCATTGATGTAGAGCGGGTTAGTTGCAGCGCTAACCGTTGCAGCGCTAACCACAGTGGGTTGAGCCAACACTAGAGCAACAAGGAGACCCAACGTTGCGATAATGCGAACCAATATCCGCTGAATTGGAGAGAAACACATCACTGATCCTTCTAATAGGGTTATTGTTCTCTATTCATTGACTTCTTTGCAGAATCAGGTTCGTTGAGAGCCTCTACTTGTAACTTAGCGGACAGCTGGAGAATCGCTTTTTGGAGTTGGGGAGAAAGTTCTAGTGCTCCAGAACGGATATGTAAATCGCGTTGCGGCACGGGAATCTCAATCTGGCGTTGCTTTAATGAAGCTTCCATCCGGAAGTAAAGCTCACTCTTCAAAAAATACTGTTTGCTAGGCTCCGCCGTCCAAACTAGCAACTCAAAATTCAGCGCAGATTCACCAAACCCTTTAAACCAAACCTGAGGCGCTGGCACATTTAAGACATCCCGATGAGCCTTCGCTGCTTCTAGCAACACAGAACGCACCACATTTGGGTCAGACTGGTAAGCCACATGCACAGGCAAATGCAAACGCGCGACGGAGCTATGGTAGGTCCAGTTCTTGACTTCTCCTTCTAACAGCCGAGAGTTCGGGACAATAATAGAAGTTTGGTCAAGTGTACGGATAATGGTGCTGCGGGCTCCAATCCGTTCAATCGTGCCCTCATATTCTCCTACTTCTATAAAGTCACCGACTTGTACAGGTCGCTCAAACAGCAACACCACACCACTACCAAAGTTCTTAGCAATATCCTGAAAGCCAAAGCCAATCCCTACCCCTAGGGCGCTAGCCACGATCGCCAATGAGGTGATGTCCAAACCCCAAATTTGCAGCAGCACAATAGAGCCAATGAAAATCAGCGTGTATTTGGTGATGATCGCAACTGCTTCTTGAGCACTGCGATTGATGCCAGATACACTGAGAATCCGCGATCGCAAAACATTGGTCAGCGCTCCAGCAAGACCTATCAACCCTAATAGCAAACCTGCGAGAACCAGCAAATCAATAATCGAGTAGGCTTGCCTGCCCAAAGTGATGATGGGAGCCGTAAAACTCGTTAGCAAGGTATTGAGTGCGCCGTAGCTCCACTGCCGAGACACTGGAAACAGGTTCATGACATAAAATGCTGACCCGATCCACAGAACTGCCCGCGCGATCGCCAAACTTAGATACAGAAACAGATCGAGCAAATGAGGCTGTCCTTCATGGGCAGTAGTCGCGGGAAACCAGCGCTGGAATCCTGGACGCAGGGAGTAATGCCAGAAACGCCCTAGCAACAGATGGATGGCAAAGGCAGTGAGCAAAACACTAGCTGCCATCAACATTGCCTTCCGAACAAACTGGCTGCCGCGTTCGGTTTGTGACTCCTGCACTAATGCTTGAATTTGTTCTGCCCAAATTAGGGCTTGGTCCATTGGGGTATGAGCCAAAACTGTATCTCGGCTAGTCACCGTCAACAGATAGCGATCGTTCACCACAATGGTCGGTAATTGATTTCGCTCTTCTACCTTGACCAGGGCTGGCTCTGGGTTCTGAACCACTTCCCGCAGTTGCAAGTTAATCAAATCGGCTCGGTCATTAGCGCTAAAGTCTCCCGAAGCACTAACGCGAAAGATGGTGCGACCATCTAGAACGACAGGCGCTTTGTCCGCAGATTGCGCCTGAGCTAAAGTTGGGCTCAGCACCAGTAGGCAGATTAACGCGATCGCCACTCCAACCGTTCTAAGTGACCGAGAGAGAGCAGTTAAATACCGATTCAGCGTCACTAGCACCGGGAGAACCTTGATACAGAGTTATGGTCGCCTTTTGAGCGATGAATGCTTGTAGCGTTCTAACACTTAACTCCCAGCGCTGTCTTCTCCCTGTTGGTAGGCACCATACCTGTCATATTGCATGACGGCTCACAAGCTCGCCTTTAGTGACTAAACCTGCATGTGGTAAAGCAGTATTTGAGACTAGATAGACTCTTGAGCAAACTTATTTCGACAAATATTTAGTAGTTCATCTAAACCTTGATTACCCGCTTCTTGGGCGTTGCGCCCGCTTCGTTTAACTGCAGCAATCGCTTCAACATTGGACAGGCCCCGAAAGCTGACTAACCAAGCTGCTAATACATGCCCAGTTCGCCCAATGCCACCAGAGCAATGGACTACCGTTTTTTCCTGCATGCGTTCAGCTTCTGCTAGGAAGGGTAAGACCAAGTCGGTTAAAGTTAGGGCATCCGCAAAATGAAAGTCTTTAATTGGTGCCCAGCAAACTTTATCAACACCAAAGGCCTGGTGATAAAAGTCTAAGAGCTGGTTATAGGAAGATAGTTGATGCTGGGGCAATAGACAGACAACGCGTCGAATCTCTTGAGTGAGCATAAAAGTCAGCCATTCATCTACAAAGATCCGGGGAACCGAGGGCAAGGGAAATCCAGGACGACGGGCTCCATAGACAAGCATCTCTTGCTCTATTGCAGCAGCAAAACCATTGGCTGGTTTTACAACTCGACTCACCAAACGATAGTAGATGTTGTTCACATTGCTTGGAAGAACTAACGCTGAGAGCTAGCCTAGCATCAGTAGGCAGTTGAGCGATTGATAACTCCTTGCGCTATTTAGGATGGTGTTTAGGCTGCATCTTTGCCAACAATGCTTGATTTGGGGTAAGGGAGCTAACAAAGCGGCTGTAAACAAGTTGGGTGGGGGACCAAGGCGAGAACCAATAGACATACTGCGCGATCACATTAGGTTCACTGCCACTGGTTGCTTCAAACCGGATCAGCGCCAAATTGTTTAGTCCCACCACTTCTCGTCCATCTTGGAACCAGCGAGATCTCCAAATCAGGAAAGGTTGCAGCCATCGGTGTTTGGCGTTTCTAGCTCGTCTCCAAGGAGGTAGCAACCACGACACCTCAACCCCAAAAGGAGAAACCCGTGTTTGATCTCGGGGCATCCATTCCAAAGCACAACTCCAATCAGGTTGCGTAGAGGGGAAGTTATCTGCTTGGAGAGATGCGATCGCTTTTCCAGAACCTTTCTTAGAGAGAGAGAAAGTTCCACGGCGAAGATGGGGCAACTGTTTGGCTGAGAGTTCTACCATATCAGGTGACTTGCTCCACCCTATCCAATAACGAGCCTTTTCTGGCAGCAGCCAACCCTTCAACCGCGTGTGAATCAGCCGAGTCAGGGGTTCTTCATTCTTTAGTGCACTACAGGTCAATTGCACCAAGACAGAGGCGGGGTCAGCAGAGGGTAAATGGCTTTGACGAGAGAGACGCACCACAGAGCTGTAATGGATATCCCCAGACATCACGATCACCTGTTGGCGTTGAGCAAACAAAGTAGTGAGAAGTTGCGCCAGAGCTTCAGTGTGGATGTTCCAAGCATCGCCTACATCTGTAGCAAATACCTTATTCTTGCTTAACTGCCATTGATGAATCTGATCAATCACTTTCATCCCAAACACATTGGTTGGAGCAATGATGAACGTAGCCTGGATCTGTGAGTAATTCTCTTCTTGCTGAGCTGTGGCTCGGAGCGGAATAGTGAGTTGTCGCTCAAAGGCTTGAGGAGAAAGCAGCATGGGTGGAGCGATCGCTTTTTGGTCTGCTGGATAACCCCGCCAAGTGCGTGTATCTAGCACCAATACTTCATGGCAAGCACTTCGGACTGTATAGTGCCAGGTGATCGCTTCTGGATGCCGTTCTAGTATCAGCACAGGTCCATCGGAGACAAAAGTAGGTAAGCCTGTGAGGGGGTCACGGCTGGGCATGCCAACATAACGAGCGATCGCCTCATAAGCAGTCGTATCTGTTCCCTCAGAGTCAGACCAGGCTTGGGCAGCAGCCAAAAGTCTTGCACCGAATGTTCCCGATATAAATTGCTCTGGCGTATTCCCCCATGCTTGAAACACCCCATAAGCTAACAAGGCGTTTTGCACCGCTCGCCGTCCTAGAGGGCGGCCCAATACTCGGAGACACCAAGCTTGGTTTAGGTTCCAGTCATCACTAACATCATGATCATCAAAGATCGTGTATACCGGGATATTGGCAAGGGCACGCCGCACTTTCCACAAAGTATAGATAAACTGCCGCATATCCCTAGCTTCGCGATCCCAACATTTCCTGGCTGAGCGATCGCCAGTCATCTCCTTTCCAGTCGGGAGCGGTGTGGGCCAGCAGACCGGAGACCAAGCTAATAGATAAGAGGCATAATACTCACCCAGGCTCAGGAGATGACTGTTGGCCTTGGTTCGTTGCTGGTGTAATCCTGCAGTGAAACCTGCCTGCGTGGTTGCTATCTCGGCTCGTTGCCCAGCAGGTAAATCTTTGGGCATGCGATACACCACATTATTTGGCTCTCTTCGCCCAACCGGAAGCTTCTCTTCCCAACCTAAGAGAGCATCACCCAGATTGGTAGCGACCCATAACAAAGGGTCTGCCACATCATCTCCGTAAATTTGATCTCCGGTGAGGAACAACTGGTGAGGACGACATCGAGGTTGCGACGCTGTTTCCTCTATCAAGCAATCGAGAATGGGTAGGGCATCAAATCCATTACCGTGGGATTTGCGGCAAGAACCCTGCACCATGCGTAGATCTTGTAGTTGAGTGGGAGATAGAACAAAAGTGGGTTTTTGGTGAGCAAAGTAGCTAATACTGACTGTCGGAAATTGGCTAGAACAGAGAGCTTGCTGGAGTGTCTGCTGAAGCTTCGTATCCTCCATGAGAAACTGGAGATCATAGGCGTAGATGCGATCGCTGTTGATCTGCTGCTTGGTAGCATGAGCGGTCACCGCAACCACATGCAAAAACTTGCCTAGCGCTATAGTGGAGCGGCTTCCTGTGGATAGGCTATTGCCCAAGACTTCACCATTATCTGTTGTTTCGTAGATCTTGAGTTCTACTTGACACGGCTGTCTCAAGGCTAACCAGACTGTGACTGATTCCGAGTCTGTATGTTGCAGAATTGGCCCTGCTAATATCAGGGGCAGTTCACTCAAAAACTCGTCCCAGGCTTGGTCTTTCATCGCAAACTACCCAATGATTCCAGTAGTCTAGCCGAAAATTGTATTCTTGCTTACAAGACAACCGCTGGGAGGGGCGATCGCAAGAGTTTTTGAATTTGTCAGTAGGAGATTATTTTCGCAAATCTTCTAGAACGCTAGAGATCATGATTCTTAGCGCTGGAACGTCTTCCTGAACCGCTCTCCAGAGGATTTCTACATCTGTATTGAAGTAATCATGAATCAGCTTATCCCGCATTCCTGCAATATCTCTCCAAGGAATAGTAGGATACTGGCTTCTCACAGGATCAGGAATTCGCTTCACAGCCTCACCAATAATTTCGATCGCTCTTGAAACTGCAAACACTTTTTCTAAATTTTGCGAGAAATCTTCAAACTCAATGCCTCTTGTGAACTGCTCAATAGCGGCGATCGCATCCAAAATGTCCTGTAAATAGTCTTCCAGTTGCCGTTTAGTCAAAGGTAGACCACCTCTGCTAAAATCCTTTCTCCCAATCGAGGCTTCAAGCCAGACTTATGCACCAAATCGACTTTGACCCCTAGATTATCACTGAGATAATTTTCTAAATTAATAAACTTCAACAAGCTTGGTATTTCGGAAAACTCCACCAGCACATCCACATCACTAGTTTCTGTCTGCTCCTGCCGCACATAAGAGCCAAAGATTCCTAGTTCACTAACCTTATATCGTTCCTGTAATACAGTCTTATGTTGTACTAACCCTTGTCTAATTTCTTCTAGTGTCTTCATGCCAGCAACACTTTTAGAACAAAGTAAAATGCGCCGTTTCATCACCTTAAATTTCTACATTACCAGCTAACGCTGTTTTATTTCCACCCAGTTGTTTTGCTCCCTCATACATGGCCTTATCGGCTACTTCTAGGATCTCGCTCAGCATTTTGCCATGCTGTGGATAAAACGCGATCGCACATGTAATAGTTAGTGAGGTTTCTATTCTAGTACAAACAGAAAAATCGAATGAACAGAGCCGACTCCGCTTAGGTAAGTCCAAGAACGAAGTTTCTACTCTTTTACGAATTGCCTCGGCCACTGAAACAACTTCTGTCAAGTCGAGTTCTGGCAAGAGAATCAGAAATTCTTCCCCACCAACACGGTTGGCTTCACAACTCGGTGGAACTTCGTGAGCAATAATATGAACAATTTCTTCTAATGCCTCATCTCCTTTATGATGACCATACTTATCATTAAAGAGAATGAGCTGATCAACATCTATCAAGACAATTCCTATCTGAGGAATTCCCTGTTCAATCAATTGAGAGAAAAACTCAGATTGGATGCTCTGATATTTGTGAGAGGGGTAAATCACAATACCTAAAATATTTCCAGATTAGAGAAATCTTGATTGGAAATAAGTACCACCAAATGACCATATGGGTTAGCGTAGCGTAACCCATTCTACTGGTTTGACTGTGCGCAGAACGTTATAACACCGTCAACAGCATGAACCTATTCTGTAACGTAGCCCACGACTTGAAGAAGCCATAATTATTTTATGCGTGCAGACCAACTTCCACTCTTATCATCCACTTGCATCATCATTCGCTACCTTGTTCTACTAGTTCAATCGCACGACCATCTGGATCGAGAACTACGGCTCGCAATCCCCAAGCTGACGTTGTAGGTGAAGACAAAACTTTGACAGACAAATCCTGCAATGCAGTTAGGGTGTCATGTAATGAACTGACGCAAAAGCCAATCATCGTCGCTCCACCTACTTTAGGTTCAGGTGCAATACCAACAGAGCCCGGATAAATTTCAAGCACTAAACTCCCTAGAGCGCAAGAGTAGTGAACAGGCCCTCGCTCATGCTTCTCTGCGACTAGCTCCAGTCCTAATCTGCGGTAGAACGTCAAGCAAGCTTCCAGATTTGCAGTTCTCAGAACTATTAATGAAATAGCAGGACTCAACATTCATACCGTTCCCAGCATTTTCTCAAGATTCATCTCTAGGTGAAGTATTGTGCTCAAAGGTAACCCACCTCATTGCTGCTATCCATGTGATCACTGCTCATGTCTTGCCAGTTGTGGCGATCGCCCTGTTTGACCCGTCATCAATCGTAGAGCTAGATACTTCAAAGGTCGCAGAGTTCGCATCAGCCAGAGACCCAAACGGCGGATGACCACTAAGGGTAGCCAATTGCTAGAAAAACAGCGATCGAGGAGATCCGTAAAGCCGAGGATCGTTAGGTTTTCCGATTTGCGCCAGCGTTCATAGCGTCGTAGCACTTTCAAGTCACCAATGTCTTCTCCTTTTTGGTGGGCTTGCAATAGCACCTGCGCTAAAGCAGCGGCATCCCGAATTCCCATATTCAAGCCTTGACCACCCACCGGATGGCAACAATGGGCCGCATCTCCTACCAACGCCAAACGCGGTAACGTGTAGCGATCGCTCTGCATCAACTGCACCTGAAACACATAGCGATCGCTTGCCAGAGATAACTTGCCCATTTGGTCGCCATAGCGCCGAGAGAGTTCTGCCAAGAAAGATTCATCATCTAGATCAGCCATCGCCTTCGCTTCCGCATGAGGAGCCGTCCAGACAATTTGGCAACGATTTTCAGGGAGCGGCAAAATCGCAAACGGGCCACTGGGCCAGAACCGCTCATAGGCAATACTGCCGTGGTTCTTTTCCGGCTGAATTACACAAGTAATGCAAGACTGCCAATACTTCCAGCCACGGGTGCGAATCCCTGCTTGTTGCCGAAGTGGCGATCGCGATCCATCCGCCGCCACCAGCAACCGCGTGCGAATCGTGCGCATTTCTCCCTCAACTGCCACCTTCAGCTCAACCCCATCCGGTTGATAATGCGCCTGCACGACCTCCGCCGGACACAACTCCGTAATATTCGGGCTTTTGTCCAAACAGTCATACAGCGATCGCATGATGACATGGTGCTCCGCCACATAGCCCAGCGCCTCCGTGCCCAAATCCTCCGGCAGAAATCGCACTACATTTGGATGATCCGCATCCGAGAGCCGAATCTGGCAAAACGTCGTCACCTTCGGCAAAATTTCCTGCCACAACCCCAAACCTTCAAAAATTTTGCCCGACAGTAACGTCACCGCGTAAGCCTGCCGTCTGCTCAGCCCCGCCGTCCGAGGTCGCGCCTCAATCAGCGCCACCCGCAACTCCGAATTCCGCAACGCACAAGCCAGCAGCGTCCCTGCAATGCCGCCACCCGCGATCGCCAAATCATAGTCAAAAGCAACCATGCTTAACCGTCTTTAATAAAACAGCCTGAGAAATCGTGATTTTTCTTAATTGTTACGCGAACAGGCGAGGGGAGCAAGGATGAGGGATGAAGGAGCAAGGATGAGGGATGAAGGAGCAAGGATGAGGGAGGAGGGATGAAAAGGGTGAGAAGTCTGGACTCAGAAGCCAGAGAGTAAGGAGTAAGGGGAGAGGAGTGAGGAAAGAAGAACTAACAATTCCAGGTATCGAAACGCTGACACTCAACTTCGTTTGGAGGGGGTCTGGGGGACGCAACCGTCCCTCAGCGGGGGTTTGGGGGCAGGTGCCCTCAAAGGTTCGGCTCTTCCCCAAAAGAGCCAAACAATCACCCACCTCAACCATTTCCAAAAATCCTCAGTAGACTCAGAAAAGACCGCAACCCTTCACATTTCCTTACTCACCCAGGAGCTACTCCCCTAGCATGTGCCGTTTACTAGGCTACTTAGGGCCATCCATTCCGCTCGATCGCCTGCTCAACAAGCCTGAGCACTCACTCATCGTCCAAAGCTACCAGCCCCGTGAAATGACCTCTGGCATACTCAACGCCGATGGTTTTGGCATTGGTTGGTACCACCCCCAGCAAGCAACAAACCCCTTTACTTACAAAAACACCCTACCCATCTGGAACGACCCCAACCTCTCCAGCCTCAGCCGCTACATCGAATCAGGCTGCATCCTAGCCAACGTCCGCAGTGCTACGGCAGGCCTTGGTGTTGATTTGAGTAATTGCCAGCCTTTTCAGCAAGATTCCGTCTTGTTCATGCATAATGGCCTCATCAAAAATTTCCGGCACACATTGAGGAAAGCCATTTGCGATCGCCTGGATGAGAAATCTCATCAAATTATTCAGGGAACAACCGACTCAGAGTACATCTTCGCGCTATTACTCCATTACTGGAACCAAGCTCCAGAAAAACCTCTAGAAGATGCTCTGCACCAAACTCTCATCACCCTCTCTGATCTCACCGAG
Source organism: Trichocoleus desertorum ATA4-8-CV12 (assembly GCA_019358975.1). Taxonomy (NCBI): domain Bacteria; kingdom Bacillati; phylum Cyanobacteriota; class Cyanophyceae; order Leptolyngbyales; family Trichocoleusaceae; genus Trichocoleus; species Trichocoleus desertorum. The sequence continues at coordinate 23,385 of JAHHIL010000001.1, read as the reverse complement.
AGACAGCAGTTAGAGTTTTCGGCCAATATCCTGATCAGCGATGGCAAACGGTTGATTGCGTCTCGCTTTGCCAGTCAGACCTCTACCCCCTCCCTGCACTGGCTGCGCGACGACCCCACGCTTCCCAATGCCGTAGTCGTGGCCTCTGAGCCTTTGTTCGCCGGAGATTGGATCACTTGCCCAGAACGTAGCATTCTGACAGTAGAAGATGACCTCGACATCCAGATTCGCTCCATCTGACCCACGGCTCAGCCAGCTAGAGTTACAACGGCAGCAAATGCAGCAATGGTTGCAAGACTGCCGCGTGGGCACCCTCGCTTTATTTCAAAGCGTTGATGCTGAGACATTTCGCCAACAAATTCATCCCGAATTTAGCCCCATTGGTTGGCATTTGGGACACATTGCCTTCAGTGAAGGGCTATGGATTCTGGAACATTGTGCAGGTCAACCACCCCTACTCCCCCAATACCGCCGTTTGTTTGCTGCCGATGGCCTACCCAAAGCAGAGCGCTGCAACCTACCTAATTTTGAGGAGATTTGTGAGTATCTAGAAGCAGTCCGAGCCCAAGTACTTCAATACTTGCAAATAGCGCCCCTCAACGAGCAAGAAAGGCTTTGGCACTGGCTGTTACAACACGAAAGCCAACACAGTGAAACCATTAGCTTTCTCCTGCAATTACACCGTTGGACTTCTGGTGCAGAGCTACAACCGAAGCTACATCCCTCTCAAACCCAAGCAGTTTCTCGCACTTGGGGCGAAATGATCTGCATTCCTGCCGGAAGTTTTGAGCAGGGCAATGACTCCCTAGACGCGATCGATAACGAACGCCCAGTACACCCAGTTCATCTCGAAACTTACTGGATCGATCGCTACCCCGTTACCAATGGCCAATACCGCCAATTTATTACGGCTGGAGGCTACGACCATTCAGAATATTGGTCAGCAGCAGGTTGGCAGTGGCGACAGACAAACGCCATTACTCAACCCCTCTACTGGCGAGATGAACCTGATTGGGCAGACCATCCCGTTTGTGGAGTGAGTTGTTATGAGGCGGAAGCTTATGCTCGCTTCGTTGGAAAACGCCTACCCACAGAAGCCGAGTGGGAAAAAGCAGCAAGTTGGCATCCCCAAACTCAACAGCGCCAAACCTACCCTTGGGGCGAAGCCTTTCCGAGTGCTGAGCGATGTAACCACGACCATTTGCAAGGTCAAACAACAGCCGTTGATGTTTACCCATCCGGGCAAAGCGCCTATGGTTGCTACGACATGCTGGGCAATGTCTGGGAATGGACTGCTTCTTGGTTTGATGGCTACGATGGGTTTGAATTCTACCCCTATCGTGGCTACTCTCAAGTGTATTTTGATGGGCAGCATCGCGTGTTGCGGGGCGGCAGTTGGGTAACTCGGCCTTGGGGATTGCGCTCTGCCTTTCGTAATTGGTATGACCCTGGCACCCGACAAATTCTCGCTGGCTTTCGCTGTACCCAAGATGTAGAGCCTGCGATCGCGGCCTCAGATAGGTCAGAGGTTTAGAATTTTTTGAGCCTTTCTCCAGCAGCCTTAATGAGAGAATACAAAAAGCCAGAATTCAGGAGCCAGAATTCAGCAATCCATCTCGATTAGTTACAAGGGAATGGCAATGTTAGCAAAGCGGATTTTGCCCTGTTTAGATGTCAAAGCAGGCCGAGTCGTTAAAGGCGTAAACTTTGTAGATTTGCGTGACGCTGGCGATCCAGTGGAGTTAGCGCAAGCCTATAACGAAGCGGGGGCAGATGAGCTAGTCTTTCTAGACATTACCGCGACCCACGAAGACCGAGGGATTATTTTCGATGTAGTTCACCGCACCGCAGAACAGGTGTTTATCCCTTTGACTGTAGGTGGAGGCATCCAAAACTTAGAAACCATTAAAAATCTGTTAAGAGCGGGAGCTGACAAAATCAGCCTAAATTCAGCAGCGGTGCGCGACCCCGATCTAATTAATCGAGCCAGCGATCGCTTCGGTAGACAGTGCATCGTAATTGCCATTGACGCTCGGCGGCGACAAGATCCTGCCAACCCAGGGTGGGATGTGTTTGTACGGGGGGGACGAGAAAACACCGGGCTAGACGCGATCGCTTGGGCCAAAGAAGTAGAGCAACGCGGAGCAGGCGAACTCCTAATCACGAGTATGGATGCCGATGGTACTCAAGCAGGCTATGACGTGGAGCTAACTCGTACCATTGCTGAGCAGGTACAAATTCCAGTGATTGCCTCAGGCGGAGCGGGTAACTGTGAGCATATCCACACAGTCTTGACCGAAGGTAGGGCAGAAGCGGCTTTGCTGGCCTCTCTACTCCACTATGGGCAATTAACAGTCAGCCAAATTAAACATCACTTAGCCGAACATCAAGTCCCAGTGCGGCTGCTCTAACTTACTGATCTGAATTCCAGCCTTTAATAGGGACAAAATGCAACTCCTAGATTGAAACAAAGGTTAAGGTTAGACTCCTGCCTTCCTCCAGAGGCAGAGATATCTTAATATCTGTTACAATCCGTAAAGATTGCGTTTCGTAAACAACTAATGTTTACTTCTCTCATTGTTTTAGCTATTTTTGTGATTGTTACTGCTCTGGTGGTCTGGGCTTTGCGCTTGATGCAAAAAGCCATTGAGCAGCAAGAATTTTCTTTGATGCTGGCTGGGTGCTTGGTGGCGACCGCAGCAGCGGCAATCATGGGAGTTTGCTTCATGATGAGCGACTACATGGGCTATGTGAGCCAACTCACCCAACGCACCTATGTAACCCATACTTTTTCTGAGTTGCCAGTTTGGGAAATCCAAGCTGAAGAAGCAGCCCAGTTTACAGCTTCTTTTCACCGGGAACCTTTACCGAAGCGTGCTCCCAAAACTTTCGCAACTGTAAAACCCTAAATTAGCAAAATCGCGCGAAGCAAATATTTCTAATAAGTCATTAAGTCCTAACAGTTTTTGCTAGAACGATGAAGCTTAGAACTGGATAAGAACTGAAACTTAACGTCAAAATTATACAAACTTACTTAACCTTTCCTAACAGGGTTAGAAACATAGAGCTAGAGCCGAAACTAAGAGAATTAAACCGAGTGTCTTAAGGCTGCACTTTCATCTCTAGCCATCTGGTTTCATACAGGGTTCAATCTATTCAATCTTGGCATTGCCACCGAAACTGGCGTTGTGGCAATGCTCAATTTGACGTTGGAAGAATTTAACGTTTAATATTCACTACTTTATTTGCAGGCTTACCGGGTATCTTTGGGAACTTTGGATAAAGTGGATGAGTTGCTCACCCAGATTTTTTGCAGGAGTCTATTAACACCCGTATGGACAACGCCATCCCTGAACTTGCCATCCCCGAACTTGATAGTATTAGTCGTCAGTTAATGAGCCTAGAAAAACCTCAAAAACCTAAAATGCTCGTGGTAGATGATGAGCCAGATAACCTGGATTTGCTCTACCGCACCTTTCGGCGTGATTTTCAAGTACTGCGAGCTGAGAGTGGTGTCCTAGCGTTAGACGTACTTGCCACTGAAGGTGAAGTAGCGGTGATCATCTCTGACCAACGGATGCCAGAGATGAAGGGCACTGAGTTTCTCAGCAAAACCGTGCCGCAGTTTCCCAATACCATGCGGATCATCCTTACAGGCTTTACAGATGTTGAGGACTTGGTAGAAGCCATCAACTCTGGACAGGTGTACAAGTACATCACCAAGCCTTGGGACCCAAATGAACTGAAGGCCGTAGTGCAACGCGCCGCAGAGACCTATGAGTTGCTAAAGCAACGCACTGAGGAGCTACGGCGGGCTCAAGCCCAAACCAATCTGCTTTCGGCGATTGTCCAAGTGGCTCAAAGTTCTGCCAGTTTAGAAGCTTGTCTGGAACCGATCGCGATCGCCTTTGGCAAAAACTTTTCCGCCCACGGCTGTATTCTCCAACTGGTGGAAGGTAATGCTTTAGTGGCTACTCAAGGTATTTATAGTGCTACTGGCGGTCTAGAAAATTGGCTGGATCAAGATCCGTTAGCGAAGGAAGCGATCGCCAGTCAGCAAATGCAAGTGGCGGTCAATATCCCTACCGACGACTCCTTGGCGAGTGTGGGGCACTATCAAGCATCTGGAGTTCAAGCACATCTCATCGTCCCCATTACCTACCGTGGTGAAATCTTAGCCGTACTGTCGCTGCAATGGAAAAAGCCTTGCAAGTTGCGCGAAGATGAGTTGACCCTAATTCACCTATCCGCTCAACAAGTTGCCTTGGCCTTAACCTGCACTCGCTATTACCGACCCGTGGTTTAGGCTTCAGGTTGTTCTAAAAATGTACTTTTATGTTTTGAGGTGTAAAGCGCGATCGCCCCTGGCTACACTCTGGAAATAATTACACTCCAAAATAATGGAGTATGCTGTGTGGTGTTTAGTTAGCCAGCTTGCCTCTCTTACCCAGCTAGAGTAGTAGGCTAGTGTAACCGACCTATTTTTGATTCGGTTTCAAAAGTTTGGCAATGACACCCAATTGCGATCGCACCCCCCCTCTCCCAGAAGATCTCCTCAGTTCCTCTAAAACTGTAGAGTTACAAAACGCGGATCAAGCCGCTCCGATCCAAGCTCTTTTTGACCGGATTGCTCCGATCTATGACCAACTCAATGACTGGTTGAGTTTGGGGCAGCACCGGATTTGGAAGCAAATGGCAGTCAAATGGAGCGATGCTCAACCCGGAGACACCTGCCTAGACTTATGCTGCGGCAGCGGTGATTTAGCTCAACGACTAGCGCGGCAAGTCGGCTCTACGGGTCAAGTTTTTGGGGCGGATTTCTCAAAAGCGCAGTTGGCGATCGCTCAGCAGCGGCTAGAAGCCAGTTCTTGCCCTCCCATCATCAATTGGGTTCAGGCGGACGCATTAAATCTGCCGTTTTCAGAAGCGCAGTTTGACGCTGCCACAATGGGCTATGGCCTGCGTAACGTCACCGACATTCGGCGCAGCCTAGAGGAATTACACCGGGTGCTCAAGCCAAAGGCCAAAGCAGCAATCCTAGACTTTCATCGTCCCGCCAACCAGGAATTTCAAGCCTTTCAAGCCTGGTATCTCAACAACATTGTGGTGCCTCTAGCCGAACAATTTAATCTGCGCGAAGAGTATGCCTACCTCAGTCCCAGCCTCGAAAAGTTCCCGATTGGCTCCGAGCAAGTGCATCTAGCTTATCAAGCTGGCTTTACGGAAGCCACACACTACCCGATCGCCGGGGGTACGATGGGAGTACTAGTTGTGACAAAAGGATCTGACTAAGTACCTTGGAGTTGTCTAACCTCTGGCTTTTCGCTGGTCCTCCTGTTGTCGGTGGCATCATTGGCTATTTCACCAATGATATTGCCATCAAAATGCTGTTTCGCCCCTATCGGCCTTACTACCTAGGCAAGAAGCAACTGCCGTTTACTCCTGGCTTGATTCCTAAAAACCAGGAACGGTTAGCGAAACGCATTGCTGACACGATTATGGGGTCTTTGTTGACTCCGGAGGAATTACAAAATTTAGCTCGTCGTCTGCTCAAGACAGAGCGAGTCCAAGCAGCAATTCTCTGGTTGCTGCAATTAGGTCTGGATCAAGTTCAAGCGGATAAAGAACAAAAAACTGCCAAAATCTTAGGTGGCATTCTGCGGGATCTGTTAGGCCAATCAATGCCTCGGCTCCTGAAAGTGCTAGCGCGACGAGAAGATTTTCTCGAAACCCAACTGAATCAAATTTTTGATCAAGTTCTGTTGGAGTTTCAACTGACAGAAGACCAAGCAAATAAGCTATCAGAATGGCTGTTACAAGTCGTGTTACCGCCAGATGCAATTCGTCAAGCTTTGGTCGATTTTTTGACCGATCGCAACATTCAAATTATTGATGAAGGTTTCCGCGAAAAAGCCAGCGGTACTTACTGGGTCGTTGCCAACCTGTTTGGGCTACGGAACTCCTTGACTCGCCTCCGCACTTTCTGCCTCGATGAACGGGAGGCTAGCAACGCTCGCATCGCCGAACTGACTTTGTCCTTGGCAGTGAGACAGCGCTTGAGAGAGTGGCTACAAAATCTCTCTTTACAGAATTTACCTGTTTCTACCGTGCGGCAGCTCCGCAAAACTATGCGCGACAGCGTCCGGCTATATATCCAAAACCGGGGCTCGGATGTTTTACAAGGTTTGAGCAAATCGATTGACTGGGAAAACCTTGCCACGGTAGTTCTCAGCCGCCTCCGCAATTCTGCTGTAGTCAATGCGTCGTTAGGGACAGTGAGTCAGGAATTGGCTTTAGTGCTAGAACGGTACCTAGAACGAGATTTAGAATCTATTGTGGCTCAAGCAATTCCAATTTTAGACATCGATCAAGTGATTATCGATCGCGTCAAAGCCACTTCGTCGGCTGATTTGGAGATGGCCATTCAAGGGATTGTCCGTAGCGAGCTACAAGCGATCGTGAATTTAGGCGGCATTCTTGGCTTCGTCATTGGCTCTTTCCAGAGCATCTCGTTTTTGCTGCGTTGACCTAGGGGCATTCAATCACGGTCAGTCAGGCTCAACTAAACCGCTTTCAATGTCTTTGTAAAGTTCCTTCAGGTTTTGTTGTTGCACCCGTCGGGATACACGCCGATACTTTTTGCTTTCCAGCTTGGGTTCTTGCTGGACTTGCCCTTCTTCTTTAGTTTTGGCTTTAGTAGTCGATTCTGCGTCTTTGAGTCGGGCGATCGCAGCTTGGCGAGCGATCGTTTTCTCCAGTAAATTGAGGTAGCCTTCGTACCGCTCCCAATCCCCCCGAACCGCACAATTAGGCTCATCGCGGTGTAAGCAGTCATTGAACTGGCAAGAGATATCTGCCAAACGTCGTCGTGCTTCTGGAAAATAGTTGGCTAACTCTTCTGGCGCACTATCTAATTCGGGCTGGTTAAACCCAGGCGTATCAGCCAGCAACCCCCCGGCGGGTAACTCAAATAGTTCCACATGCCGAGTGGTATGCCGTCCCCGTCCCAACTTGCCAGAAACCTGACCGACTCGTAAGTCCAACGTGGGAACCATATGGTTAATTAAGCTGGATTTACCCACTCCCGAAGGCCCAGCTACCACTGTGATTTTTTGGCTCAGGCGCTGCTGTAGGACTGCCAAGCCATCTTCTTGATAGACACTAATCAGAATGGGTTCATAACCCCATTGATTCAGGCGATCGCACCATTGCTGTTGTTCGGCTGGTGTGAGCAAATCTCGCTTGTTCAAACACAGCACCACATCTATCCCAGTCGATTCAGCTTTAACTAAAAATCGACTCAGCTGATGCGGGTCTAGCGTCGGTTCAGCCAAGGCAAACACCAACAAAATTTGATCCACATTAGAAATGGGCGGACGGCTCAGCTCCGAGGTGCGGGCCAAGACTTGGGCGATCGCCGCTCGTCCCCCTGCCCAGTCGGGTTCTTCGACCAAGACGCGATCGCCTACCATCACCTGCTGACCAATTTTCTTCAGCCGAGCGCGGCGGGTACACAACAACTGCGTCACTTCCAGTGCCTCCGGCTCAGCAGGTAATAAGTGAGCAGCGTCTAATCGCACTTGGTAGTAGTTGGCTTGGACAGCCACAACCGTTCCTAGCAGCTGAGGCGCAGCTTCCGCAGCATTGAGTTCTACGCCAGCAACGTTCATGCAGAAACGGTAGGTCGTCGCACTCTTAAGGCAAAGAATTCAGCTCGGTCTTCTACTTGCTCAATGCTGTAGCCTTCCATTGCCAAACTGTCAGGTACCTGCTCAATCGGTTCTCCCGGATCAAGCCAGACCTCAAGCAGCGAACCAGGAGCCATTTGCTCTAGGCGCAACTTAGTGCGGACAAAGTTTAGCGGGCAGGGAGTTCCACGCAGATCAATTTGAGCATCTGGGCTAGCAGAGTTCTTGCCAGAGTTCTTCAGTGATTCGGCGTTACTCATCCGCGAAATAGTCCTCCGAGAAATCCTTCTAGACCGCCTTTCCCAGTGCGATCGCCTTTAATTTTAGCGAGTTTTTCTAGTAGCTCTCGTTCTTCCGTCGTGATCCGATTAGGAATGTCAATCAAAATGGTAATCAGATGATCTCCTCGACTGACTGGATTTCCCAGGCGCGGCACACCTCTATTTTCCAAGGTCAGCACGGTACTGGGCTGGGTTCCAGGTGGAATCAGCAGTTCAGTGGGGCCATCCACTGTACTTATTTCCAAGCGACACCCTAAGATTGCTTGAAGATAGCTGATTTTGATCTCCGAAAGGACATTGATGCCATCTCGTTGAAACTCAGGATCTTCGTTAATAAAGAGGTAAACATAAAGGTCGCCTGGAGGGCCACCGCGTTGACCCGCATCGCCTTCACTCGAAACTCGCAACCGAGTCCCATTATCTACCCCCGCAGGAATCGTAATCTTTAGCTTCTTCGTTTCCTGCTTTTGGCCATTGCCGCTACAAACTTCACACTTGTCTTCAATCACTTGCCCAGAACCATTGCAGGTAGGGCAAACCGAGACTTGAGTAAAACTACCAAACGGGGTTCGAGTAGCGCGACGCACTTGTCCAGAACCCGTACAGGTAGAACAGGTGCGCGGTCTAGTCCCTGGCTTAGCCCCTGAACCGCTGCAAGTGGCACAAGTTTCTAAGTGACTAATGCGAATTTCCTTTTCGCCCCCAAAAACTGCGTCCCGGAAGTCTAGTTTTAAATCGAGTCGCAGGTCATCCCCTCTCGCTGGGCCACCGCGTCTACGGCCTGTCGAGCCTGCACCTCCAGAAAAGCCACTGAAGAAGCTCTCAAAGATGTCTGCAAAACCGCTCATATCGCTGAAGTCTTGGTAGCCCGCTCCCGCAGCGGAACCGACTCCTGCTTCACCAAAGCGATCGTAACGAGCGCGAGTCTCTGGCTCAGAAAGCACTTCGTAAGCCCGGTTAATTTCTTTAAAGCGTTCCTCAGCTCCATCCTCTTTATTCACGTCAGGATGGTACTTCCGTGCTAAGCGACGGTAGGCACGCTTAATTTCCTCCTTGTCTGTGTCTCTAGAGACACCAAGTATTTCATAGTAATCGCGGGCCATAGAATGCTGTTCTGGGGTTAATTGAGGATACGAAAAGGGTAGGAAGTCAAGAAATAAATCGTCAAATAGAGTGGAGCAAGACTCTATTACCTGAGCTAGTCAATGGCTTCGTAGTCAGCAGCTACTGTATCATCATCCTCGAAGTTGAAGCCTTCATCTTCATCTTGAGCAGATTGGACCTTACCACTGCCATCGGAGGTGGAGTCACCTTCCGTAAAGGAGTAATCCCGGGTGTCATCAGAACTAGCCGCTTGCTCATAAACGGCTGCTCCGATCGCAAACAAGGTTTGCTGGAAAGTATCAAGCCGTTGCTTCATCTCCTCAACACTAATGGAGCGATCGGCAAGAGCTGCTTGCAACTCTACCGCTCTTTCTTTAGCTTGAGTCTTGACGTCATCACTGATCAAAGCACCATTGTCTCTAATTGTAGACTCGTAACTATAGAACAAGCTGTCTGCCTGGTTCTTCAGCTCTACAACTTGCTTGCGTCTAACGTCTTCATCCGCGAAGATCGATGCTTCTTGCCGCATGCGCTCAATTTCGCTCTCACTCAAGCCACCTGTATTCGTGATTTGAATACTTTGTTCTCGTCCTGTGCCTTTATCACGAGCTGAGATTTTTAGAATGCCGTTGGCATCAATATCAAAAGCTACTTCGATTTGAGGGACACCACGAGGGGCTGGGGGAATACCCGTGAGTTGGAACTTGCCTAAGCTCTTGTTGTCTCTAGCCATAGCTCGTTCGCCTTGGAGAGCGTGAATCTCTACCGAGGTTTGACCATCTGTCGCCGTAGAAAAGACTTGAGTTCTGCTAGTCGGAATGGTGGTATTCCGCTCAATCACCTTGGTAAACACTTCCCCTAAGGTCTCAATCCCTAGAGATAGGGGGGTCACATCCAAGAGCAGCAAATCTTTGACCTCTCCACCCAACACTCCCCCTTGAATCGCGGCTCCTAAGGCAACTGCTTCATCAGGGTTGACCGAGCGATCGGGAGCTTTACCCCCCAAAAATTTTCGGATTGCTTCTTGTACCGCTGGAATCCGAGTCGAACCACCCACTAAAATGATGCGATCGATGTCATCCGTTTTAAGATCCCCATCTTTCAGGGCTTGGGTTACGGGATCGATTGTTCCCTGAACCAAATGACCTACCAGTTCTTCAAATTGGGCACGAGTCAGATCCATTTCTAGGTGTTTAGGGCCTGTCTCATCTGCCGTGATGAAAGGTAGATTGATGGAGGTGGTGACTGTACTTGAAAGTTCAATCTTGGCTTTTTCGGCTGCTTCTCGCAGACGCTGCAACGCCATCTTATCCATTGAAAGATCAATGCCTTCTTGATCTCGGAAGCAATCGATCATCCAGCGGACGATGCAGTTGTCAAAGTCATCTCCACCAAGGTGATTATTGCCTGCAGTAGCTTTGACCTCAAATACACCGTCGCCTAGCTGTAAGACGGAAACATCAAAGGTGCCGCCGCCTAAGTCAAATACCAAAACTCGTTGGTCTTGATCTTGTTTGTCTAGGCCGTAGGAAAGGGCCGCAGCAGTAGGCTCATTGATGATGCGTAACACTTCCAAGCCAGCGATCGTCCCTGCGTCCTTTGTTGCTTGCCGTTGAGCATCGGTAAAGTAGGCTGGAACTGTAATGACAGCTTGAGTAACAGGCTCACCTAGATAGTTTTCAGCATCCTGCTTGAGCTTTTGCAGGATCATGGCCGAAATCTCTTGGGGCGTATAAGTTCGTCCACGCACTTGCACATCAACGGTTTCGTCTCGGCCTTTGATACAGCCGTAGGGAACCCGACCTCGCTCAGACTCAGTATCGTCCCAGCGGCGACCAATAAATCGCTTGATGCTAAAAATTGTGTTCTCAGCATTAGTAACGCCTTGACGCTTAGCTAGTTGTCCAACTAAGCGATCGCCAGCTTTACCAAATCCCACAATACTGGGAGTTGTCCGCCCACCCTCCGAGTTGGGGATCACAATTGGTTGCCCGCCTTCCAAGACAGCAACACAACTATTTGTCGTGCCTAAGTCGATACCAATGACCTTTCCCATAGCTAGCGGCGGTTAATGTAGGACAACAGAAGTGGACAGAGCTTGAGCGTACGTGGAACCCCAGTTGGCAGTAAACGGCTACGCCTAGAGATTCCGTGATGAACCAATCCTTAATTACTCAGAAGCTAGACTACCCGTAATTGCCTCTGCAGTGTACAAGAATTCCTGTCAAATCAAAGCCTATCAGCTGTCTCCATGACCTCACTCACCCTCCTCAGAGGTTACCACGGGGTCTGGAGCCGCAGCAACTTTCACCATGGCATGGCGCAAAACGCGATCGCCAAGGACATAACCTCGAACTAATTCCTCAATCACTGTGCCCTCTGGATGCTCGTCTGTCGCTTCTCGCATCACTGCTTCGTGCAGATTTGGGTCAAACTCTTTGCCCTCAGAGCGCATCGGTGAGACTCCCACCCGCTTCAAGCAGTCTACCAGTTGCTTATAAACACTTTGATAGCTCTTATGAATACTCATCTCACCGTCAGTTTGCGGTTTGATTTGGGAACGAGCCCGCTCAAAGTTGTCTACTACAGGCAACAACTCGGTAATGGTAGAGCACTTAATCTTGTCTTCTAGTTCTTCTTTCTCTTTCTGAGCCCGTCTGCGGAAATTATCAAAATCGGCGGCAATCCTGACGTATTGATTGGTGCGCTCCTCTACTTGAGTCTTCAGAGACTGCACTTCTTGAGTGAGATCTTCTAGGGCTGCTTGATACTCAGACCCACCAGCAGCGTTCTCTGACTCTAGACCTGTTCCACTGTCTGAGCCTGAAGCCGTAGGACTATCTTCACTGGCTTCAAAATCCAAGTTAAATGCTTCTGAGTTTGAATCCGCTTCTGTTGACATGGTTTGGTTGACTGCTGCTTCCGAGGCTCCGGAGTCATCAACTGTCAGATCTTGAATGTTCTCTAGCTGATTTTCTTCACCCATCATTAGTCACTAATCCTACATTAAGAGAATGCTACCTTGACAACCGCGCACTTTACATCCCTTAGAATGCCCTAAAAGAACTTTGTAGCCAAGAGTTGAATATATCCTGATTGCTCAGTCACGGGTCTAGTAGTCGTAGATTTCCACAACTATCACTAGTAATTGTAACGATTAGGTTCTGAAGTGCCTTAACTTAAGGGGTGATTGCGATCGCATTCTTAAAATTGATTCATTAGTAAACTGAGAGACTTACATACCAGAAATCGGCTCAGCCAGCAAACCGACAAACTTAGACGATAAATTACCCAGACAAATTACTGATCAATACTGGCCAGTGAATGTCACTGAAGCGTGTTGCAAAATCCTACTAATTTTTGTTCAAAAGCTATGATTCTGAGAACTTCGTTATAGTCTAGACATCAAACCAAGGATGGATTACCTAGCTTCTGACAGCTGCCAACCAAATTTACAGCAAAAATACCTACGAATAGCGCTTTTTTGCCTGACCAGCTTGTAACCTTCTGCCATAGCGACTCGAAGCTAAGAGACTGAGATGACCAATCAGTCTCTAGACGGGCGCTTAAAGCCCCAAAACTTCTCGGTGATGGAGGTCTCCAATCCCTCAGAAGTGCAAGGGCTGGAATTAAAGATTTTACAAACATTCTATTGCTACTCGTAATTCTGCCCAGGGCTTGTGGGAACACTTAACAAGGAGATCTTCTTCATCAGCTATGACTAACTCTTCATCACAGCGGCGCGCCCTCATCGTCAAGAATGACTTCTCTCCCTTTGGGAACAAGCTCATTCAATCTGGGTATGTCAACCACGAACAGATGCAGCAGGCTCTGATTGAGAGTCGTAAATCTGGCAGACCGATCACAGAAGTTCTAGAGTCTCTTACAGGCCGTCAACTCACCCCAGATTTGCTGCGGCAATACAAGAAGCAGCAGCTGTTTGAACTAAAGATTCTGTACGGGGTTGAATCCCTCGATCCCGAAATTAGTGACATCACTGCAAGTCAGGTGGGGCATTTAATTGACACCCTGATTCCCCTTGATATTTGCCGCCGCTACCGATTGGCACCGCTCTCTAGGCATGAATCGCCCCCCGGTGTCTTGGTCGCAATGGTCGATCCTGACAACTTAGATGCTCAGGATGACCTGAATCGCATTCTGCGGGCTCAAGGGTTAGCCTTGCAGCGAATGGTGATTACGCTAGAAGACTATAACCAACTGATCTCTAAATACTTAGATGAGCAGGTTGAGAAAACTAAGCAAATAGAAATTCAAAAGTCTGTTGATGTTCAATCTGACTTAGAAGGCTTAGAAAACTTGGATCTTCAGGATGCCCCTGAAGATATGGAAGCCAATCTAGATGACGTAGCCAAAGGAGCATCCGACGCTCCAGTCATTAGCTTGGTCAACAAAATCCTCATCAAAGCGTTGCAAGACGGAGTCTCTGACATCCACATTGAACCCCAGGAAGAATATCTGCGGATTCGTTTCCGCAAGGATGGTGTATTACGTCAAGCCTTTGACCCTCTGCCCAAGAAAATCATTCCAGCCGTCACAGCCCGCTTCAAAATTATTTCTGAACTAGATATTGCTGAGCGCAGAGCCCCCCAAGATGGTCGGATTCGACGGGTTTTTCAGGACCGTAAAATTGACTTCCGGGTTAACACCCTGCCTAGCCGCTACGGCGAGAAGGTAGTTTTACGAATCCTCGACAACTCTGCGACTCAATTGGGCTTGGATAAGTTGATCTCCGATCCCGATTCCTTGCAGATTGTGCAAGAGATGGTTAAACGTCCCTTTGGTCTAATTCTGGTGACGGGGCCGACCGGTTCTGGTAAGACCACGACTCTGTATTCGGCTTTGGCAGAACGGAACGACCCAGGTGTCAACATCAGTACGGCAGAAGACCCGATTGAGTACTCTTTACCAGGTATCAATCAAGTCCAGGTCATTCGTGAAAAGGGTATGGACTTTGCGGCCATTCTGCGGGCGTTCCTTCGGCAAGACCCAGATGTGATTCTGGTGGGTGAAACCCGGGACAAGGAAACAGCGAAAACGGCGATCGAGGCAGCCTTGACTGGGCACTTGGTATTAACCACCCTTCATACCAATGACGCTGCTGGCGCGATCGCCCGTCTAGATGAAATGGGCGTAGAACCATTCATGGTTTCTGGAGCCCTGCTTGGCGTGGTGGCTCAACGTCTCATGCGACGGGTATGCCCCGAATGTCGGATTCCTTATAACCCTGACGCCAACGAACTAGCCAAGTTTGGTCTGTCTAGTACTCATGACGCTGAAGTCACATTCTATAAGGCAAACACCTTACAGCCAGACCAAATTCAGGAAGCCAAAGCACAAAATCAACTCTGCTCTGTTTGCAATGGGGTGGGCTACAAAGGTCGGAGTGGTGTTTATGAAGTGATGCGAATTACTGAGCGCCTACAAGTTCTAATTGCTGAAGGTGCCCCCACTGAGCGGATCAAAGAAGTTGCCGTTGAAGAAGGCATGCAAACCTTACTCGCCTACAGTATCAACTTGGTACGTCGAGGCGCTACGACATTAGAGGAAGTGGAACGGGTAACCTTTACTGACACAGGTTTAGAAGCTGAACTCAAAGCTAAGCGCAAGAGTTCTCTAACTTGCCGAGTTTGTACAGCTGAGGCTAAACCAGAATGGCTAGACTGTCCCTACTGCACCACCCCTCGTTTCCAAGATTAGTTTCCAGGATTAATGGAAACTGAGTTAACTTTGCGATCGCTAGACATTTACCCACAAATTTTGCCCATCTACCTTGAAGTTTGCGAGAGAAATCTATGGAATTAATGATTGAAGACCTGATGGAAGAAGTGATCGAGAGAGGTGGTTCAGACCTACACCTATCTGCTGGTCTACCTCCCTACATCCGCATCAGTGGTCACTTAACCCCCACAGAGCACGAAGTCTTGTCCTCTGAGAGCTGCCAGAGGCTCATCTTCAGCATGCTGAACAACACCCAGCGAAAAAATTTGGAGCAAAACTGGGAGCTAGATTGCTCCTACGGCGTCAAGGGATTGGCTCGTTTCCGGGTCAACGTCTATAAGGACAGAGGCACCTATGCTGCCTGCTTAAGAGCTTTGAGTTCCAAAATTCCTAGCATGGACCTGTTAGGCTTGCCAGACATTGTCCGAGAAATGTCAGAAAAGCCTAGAGGGCTCGTCCTTGTAACAGGACCGACCGGATCGGGTAAGTCAACCACATTGGCTTCCATGATCAACAACATCAATATGACTCGTGCAGAGCATATTCTGACGGTTGAGGACCCGATTGAATTCGTCTACGAATCAGTCAAGAGCGTCATTCACCAGCGCCAGGTGGGTGAAGATACCAAGAGTTTCGCTAACGCCCTAAGAGCAGCGCTGCGGGAAGACCCTGATGTCATCCTAGTGGGTGAGATGCGGGACTTGGAAACGATTCAGCTTGCCATCTCAGCCGCCGAGACAGGTCACTTAGTGTTTGGTACATTGCACACCAGCTCTGCCTCTCAGACCGTTGACCGAATGGTAGACGTGTTTCCCCCTGAGCAGCAAATGCAAGTGCGAGTTCAGTTGTCTAACTCTTTAGTCGCTGTCTTTAGCCAAACTCTAGTTCCTAAAAAGAACGTTAAACCGGGCGAATATGGTCGAATCATGGCTCAGGAAATTATGGTGGTCACCCCTGCAATTGCCAACCTGATTCGGGAAGGAAAAACATCTCAAATCTATTCCGCGATTCAGACAGGCGGTAAGTTAGGGATGCAAACCTTGGAAAAAGTTTTGTCTGACCTCTATAAAGCTGGAAGTATTTCCTTCGAGGCAGCCATCTCCAAGACCTCACGGCCTGATGAGATGCAACGGATGATTGGTGGAGCCCCGGTTGCTGCTCAAGCGGGTACTGGAGCTAGACACTAATTACCTTGTCAACAATCTCTAGTTTCTGGCTAGATATCTATTGTTGAACTGATCGAACAACTCTAGCTAGAGACCAGAGATTGTTACTATTTAGCAATGTCATGAATAACTTCCCCTTGTCAAAATAAGTTAATTCATAGCTGGAGAAGTAGTAGAACTTGCTATATTCCAGCAGTTAATGCTAAGGCAGACTTGTCTCTTCCTTAAACCAATTTTGAGCTAATTTAAACACTTTCAGCCAGATTTGCACTATGCCTACTTACATCGCCAGTGCACGGGATGCCAGAGGAAATGCCAAAAAACAAAAAGTTACCGCAAATTCTCCCGGTGAAGCTCGTTCTACATTAAGAGAACAAGGTTTTGTGGTTCAAGACCTTAAAGAGGACAAGAGCCTCGATCTCAGCAAGATTGATCTCCAGAAGTTTCAGCTTGCATTTACAAGTGTCTCCGTCAAAGATAAAGCTGTTTTCTCTCGGCAGTTCGCCGCACTTGTGAATGCTGGGGTGGCAATGGTTCGCAGTTTGGGCGTGCTATCTGAGCAATGCACCAACCCTAAACTCAAAGCATCTCTTCTGGAAATCAACTCAGATGTACAGCAAGGTACGAACCTATCGGATGCAATGCGCAAGCATCCTCAGTGCTTTGACATGCTGTACGTCAGCATGGTGCAAGCAGGTGAGGTAGGTGGTGTACTCGACGAAGTATTGAATCGTCTCGCCAAACTTCTAGAAGATATTGCGCGGTTGCAAAACCAGATCAAGTCAGCAATGGCTTACCCTGTAACCGTTGGTGTTTTGGCAACGGTTATTTTTATTGGTATGACTGTTTTCCTCCTCCCAACCTTTGCCTCCATCTTCGAGGAGTTAGGAACAGAGCTACCTGCTTTTACCCAGGCTATGCTCGCTATCAGTAAATTTCTCAGAACCCCTGAATATGTTGTGGGGCTAATTCTTATTCTTTTTGGACTGAGTTTTGCCTACAAGCAGTATTACAAAACCCGCGCAGGCCGCGAGACCATTGATCGGCTGTCCCTCAAAGCGCCTTTGTTTGGTGACTTGATTCAGAAGACTGCAACGGCTCGTTTTTGCCGTACCTTTGGTGCCTTAACTCGCTCTGGCGTGCCCATCCTGACAGCCTTAGAAATTGTAAGAGACACGGCGGGCAATCAAGTTGTTTCTAATGCAATTGATGAGGCTCGGAGGGAAATTCAAACAGGCGGCATGATTAGCATTGCTCTCCAGAGAGAACAAGTCTTTCCGATCATGGCAATCCAAATGATCAGTATTGGGGAAGAAACTGGAGAAGTTGACAAAATGCTGATGAAAGTTGCTGATTTCTATGAGGATGAAGTTGAGCAGGCGGTGAAAGCACTAACCAGCATTATGGAACCGATTATGATCATGTTCTTAGGGGGCATGGTCGGTTCAATTCTGCTATCCATGTATCTGCCCATGTTCAAGGTTTTCGAAAGCATTGGCTAAAAATTAAAAGGTTTTAACTTTTAGTCTCTCCAAACCCTCCACTAAAGAGTCGAGGGTTTCTTTATGCTCAAGAGATTTTGGCTGATTTAAGGCTGGTTCAGCTCACACGGAACTTTCATTGCCATTGCTTCCCACACGGTTGCTTGCAAGACATTAGACTCCGAAGTTTTAGACCTGAGTACAATACAGAAAAGGCTCGTTGATTACTGCAAATGTTTAATTGAGCTATGGCTATTAAACCATCCCATTACGAAGAATTGCTGGCTGAATACAGTGACCAGTTAGCAGCGATCGCTCTATTAAAACAGTATCGGCCTTACCTAGAAATGGTGCCCAGCATGCGCCGTTCTGAAGAGAGCATCATTACCATTCCTTTGCCCCTCGTTAGAGTCAACCAAGTTGAGCAACGCCAGGAGCATAACGCGGTTGATTATGGTCAGACTCGTCCGAGGCTGAAGGAATTAGTGCGGTTGCCGTGTGAAGTGGCAATTATGATGTGTGATCCAGAATGGAAGATTAAAACTGGAGTTGAAATTTTAGTCTTTATTCATCGTCCACAAGAGGACTTCTCTGATTTATTGAGTCGCTGGCGACAGACACAAATATGGCTTGACCGTGGGTATGAATGGCTGATGCCAACACGGTACGAGCATATTTTGAATGAAGGAGCGGAAGCAGTCCATCCCTTATTTGTGACCTTCAGCGAAACCCCAGACAGAATCAAGCGTGGCCTCAAGGGGGCTGGACTCCCCTTTGTCACCCAATCCTTAGAGATGCCTGAAGAAGAGAGAGGAGAACCGGAAACTTCTAGTAGCCTGACAACAGAGGATTGAGATGCTTACGCATAGCTATCAACGAACTTGCAGCGAAATTGTAAATTTCTCAGGTTTGAGGGCTGTAATTTCGAACGTATAGTCTCCTGTTACCGGAAATTTGCCTCGCCACGTTTGCGGTTGTTGTGGCATAGTCGTACCCACAGGCCTGCCATTAGGTGCGATCGCCTGGATGCGAACTGAACCTTGAATAATTTGAATCACTCCTGTTTGGCCCTTATCAGCGGCTAATACATACCGTTGAGGCTGTCCTGGAACCACACTCCCAGCGACCTTGGCTCCCATCGCTCCAGGCGCAATCGTAATGCGCGCGATCGCTGGGATGGGTGCCGTGACCTGAGTAGTCTGACTTAATGGCGTAATTGCGACTTCTAACTTGTAGGTGCCAGAACCAAGGATTTGGATGAAGTAGTCATCATTTTTGGGTAATTGCCCCGTCCAGTTTTGAGTTTGATAAGCAGCAGCATCAATGCCTTTCTGGTCAGATCCCAGCACATTCATAGTCACATCAGACCCAGTGAGGGCAACGGTCATAATCTGACCTTGCGATGCCCGAAGCACGTAAGATTTCAGTTGGCGGTTTTGCAGATCGCCTTCCAATGTGCTGGAAATAGCACCTGAATCAAACTGAATTGGTTCAGATTGGTTCATTCTGGATGGAGTTGCATTGTTTTGCTGATCCGAACCGATAATTTGTGAGGCTTCCGATTGAGGTACCCGTGCCCCCGAGACCCAAACTTCGTTACGTTGCTGGCTTCCAGTTACCGTTAAACGCCATAACACGGGTACTGTCAGCCCTAGCAGGATCACCATTCCTAGGCCGATGCTAATTCCGACCCAGCGTTTCCACCGCTTTCTGGCACCCGTGGTGGTTTTATGCGTTTGGGTAGAGTCTAAATGAGCTGAGGAACGGTTGCCCCTCTCAACTTCTCCAACTCTGGAATCTCTAACTCTGGAGAAAATGATGGGTGAACTTGCACTTGTCGAGGAAATTGCGCCTGAGGTATTGCTAGTATTGCTACCAGCGTCGAGTTTTGTTGTTGGCAAAGACGCTTCTAGTAAGGGTTGCAGCTCATTGAGCACTGCTTGAGCAGACGGGTAGCGATCGCCCGGACGTAAAGACAACATCTTCTGTAAGATAGCTTCAAAGCGATCGCTAATCTGAGCGTAAGGTCGCAACTGCCAATTGAGCGTACGGCTATCTAGCAGAGTTTTCGGTTCTTTACCAGTTAGTAAAACTAGGCTAGTTGCAGCCAAGGCATACAAGTCGCTATGGGGATATACCTTACCTGTTTGCAACTGCTCTGGGGGAGCATAGCCAGCCTTACCCACACAAGTAATTTCTGAGGGATGTGAGGAGCTAGAAAAATCTGGAGAAGCAGTATATAGATAGTTAGCCACCGATTTAACGGCACCAAAATCGATCAGAACTGGCAATCCTAACGTAGAGTTGGTTACTGCCTCCCCAGCCTGACTATTTCGCAACCGCAGCATAACATTCTCCAGAGAAATATCCCGGTGAATAATGTTGCGATCGTGAATGTAGGTCAAAACTGGGAGCAAGTGGTTGAGAAACTGCAAAACTTCTGGCTCCGAGAAGGTTTGGCCTTGCTTTTTTCGCTCTTGAAGGAGACTACGGTACGTCTGTCCATCGACAAACTCCTGGACAGAAAATAAGCGCTGGCTATCCTCAAAAGCGGCTAAAAACCGAGGAATTTGAGGATGTTGAATTTGATAGAGAACGCTAGCTTCCCGCTGAAAGAGGGCCTGAGCTTTGGCCAACAAAGCCCCATCGTGCTGTGGTACGGCCAGCTCCTTCAGCACACAAGGCTCATCAAAACGTTCCAAATCAAGGGCTAAGTAGGTGCGGCTAAACCCACCTTGACCTAAAATTTGTTGAATTGTATACCGTTGGCGTAACAGCGTTCCCAAAGGAATTGAGGGCGTCATTGCTATCTGTAGTTTTTTGCCAAACCATTCCAAATTCGGCGAGAACTGTCGTGTCCTCACCGAGGTATATGATTCTTACGTATTCAGGCTTTAACTACCACGGTATTAGACCCCTCAAGGCTTTAGCCCTAGAGGAAGCTGATCAATTACTAAACCGTACTAAAACGAAGAAATAGGAAGATTGATTTTATAAAAACGCCAATCTTCCTATTGTAATGATTGAGGAACTGAAGCATTCACCCGACGTTGTTAGCGCACAAATTGTGGCATCACTTCCGCAGCACTCAATAATCCATAGATGCCGCGCTGACGGAGGTTAAATCCAGCTTTGAGGTAACCGAAAGCTGGCCCGCAGACGTTAGCCGCCATGCTCGTTTCATCGCCTAAGGTAAAGGTATGAGTTGAGATTTTGCCCTCAAAGGTTCTGCCTGTAACCTGGACATTGGTACTTAAGGGCTTTTTGGGGTTACGGGTGTCAACCACACCTCCTACAGTGACGCGATCGCGAGAGCAGATACCTGCCAGTTCCAGCATCACATCATCCGCGTGCTCCATATTTTCTAGCGTAATCAAACCATTGGTTTGGTCTAGAAGCGCTTCAATTTCGTCGTCAGTCATAGCTCTCGCTTTTTCGACGTTGTACCCAGGTAAATGGGCAATGTCCTCGCGCACCGTAGCTCGATAAGCTTCCCAGTTGGCAATCCCAACCCCAAAAGTAATCTTGACACTATGAATTTCAGCATAGCTTTGGGCTGCTAAAGCCGCACCAGCCGTTAATAAACCAGGGGTAGCACCACAACCCGTCATATAAGTAATACCTGCGGCCTGTAACTCCGCTTGCATCCCTATTAGCTGTTCTACAGCGCTGGTCCGCTTGATCGCATCGACCAACACGCCTTGCCAACCCGCCTCAACAAACTGCCGCGCCACCGAAGCCATAAAGGTGTTAGGCAAGTTGGGTAAAGCCAGAAAATAACCATCAACATTGCCCGCCTGCTGGAGCAGATCCGCAATGCTGTTATTGCTGAGAACACCCCCAGCCTCTAAATACCCAGTAGAGCCTTGAGCTTGGTATGCCGCAACACACTGCTGTGGAGATAAGCCTTCAGAGGCATAAGCAAATCCTTTTTGGTCAGCCACTGCGACCCAGAGCATTTCTTGTTTTGGAGCCAGCACCCTAGCCGCTGCCTGACCCAATCCGCCAAAACCAAGGATTCCTACTCGAATAGGTGCTTTTACAGACGAAAAACTGGATAGAGAATAGTTTGAATTTGTCGCTTGCGCTTCGCTCATTACCCGTTACACGAATCAAATTTAGACTCTCATTATCCTGGGTTATTTCAGCGTTAGATCAATCTATAGGCGGAAGAGACTCAATAATAAAAATGATTATATATTTTTGTGAACCTTAAAATTCACGTTCCCACTTTCCCTTGACTGCTTCGAAGAGTTAAGCGAAACTGACAATTACTGATGTAAAGATCACCTCAATTAACAAGTTTCGTTAAGCTTTGACTCTTTATATCTCGGTTACTAAAAATTCAGCTTAGTTGTTAGCTGAGTCCTCTGCTCAAAAAAAACATTTAACAATGCGGCATCTTAGCAACTGCTGAATGTCATCCTGCCTGAATCACCCTACAGCCCTCAGCCAAAGCATGGAAACATTGGAGTTTGTTATTTACCCAGATGGTCGGGTCCTGGAAAAAGTAACCGGGATTGTAGGTAACTCTTGTGCTGAAGTTACCGCAGCCATCGAAGCTCAGCTGGGACAGGTGCTCAGCCACGAGCCAACCTCAGAGTTTTTTGCTGCAACTGTGCAACAGTCGGCAACAGTCTCAACTCAAGCTACTTTTAGTGAGTGGTAAGTTGTTTGTCCAGTTCTGTTCTATTTGATTTTTTGACAAAAAAACTATGTCACACTTTAGCCAAATTAAAACTCAAATCCGCAACCTTAAATCTCTAGAAGCAGCCTTGAACGACCTAGGGCTGGAATGGAAGTCTGGGCCTCAGGCAGTCAGAGGGTATCGTGGGCAGACCACAACTGCTGACGTCACCATTGAACAAAAGAACGGCTACGACATTGGCTTTAGCTGGAATGGTAGCGCCTACGAGCTGGTAGCAGATCTGCAATTCTGGCAACAAAATTGGTCTGTCGATCGCTTCCTGAACAAGGTGACCCAGCGTTACGCTTACCACACCATTGTCAACGAAGGCGCTCAATCAGGCTTTCAAGTTGCAGAACAGCAAAAAAATGAGGATGGCTCAGTTCGCTTAGTGCTACAGCGTTGGAGTGCCTAATGTCTGACTTTACTTCACCTTTTGCTGACCCTAACAGCGCACATCTGCCGGGTGAAGGCCAAGCAGAGTTGCGGACTGGTCTAGAACCAGAACTAGGGGGGCATTGGCGCGATGCGTCACAACGCTCTGGCTTAGAACCAGAACTAGGGGGCAGCTTCAGGCAGAAGGGGGTCTATGTCGATGAGATTACTTGCATCGGCTGCAAACATTGTGCTCATGTGGCTCGAAATACCTTTTACATTGAGCCAGACTACGGGCGATCGCGGGTAATTCGGCAAGATGGTGATGCAGAAGACATCGTCCAAGAAGCAATTGACACTTGTCCAGTAGATTGCATCCACTGGGTAGATTACACAGAGCTAAGGCAGCTAGAAGAAGAACGGAAGTACCAGGTTATACCACTTCCCGGTTTTCCAGTTGACCGTGCTGTGATTGCAACCAATCGTCGGCGTCAAAAGCTGCGGATTCGCCGTAAGTAGATGGGTTCTACCGACCGATCGCTTAAAGAGCTAAAAACCTAACAAGCAAGGGAATCTGATTCACCCTTGCTTATTTCTTCTTAGCTATAATTTACTGTTCGGGTGCATCAGCTTAGACCAACGGATGGTGTTCCTTCAGCAACTTTTCTGCCCTCGCTTCATCCAGCTTATAGGCTAGTTTTCTCGCTTCATAGGAGTCACGGGTAGTTTTAGCAACGGTGACATACTCCTACGCTGATACTGACGCATACAGCGTAGGCTTCTCAGTGACCCCTGCTATTGCATCGGGCGTAGCCTGAGCTTTATTGACGGAATGCCCTACCGCCAAATACTTGATGTTGATTG